>JARRQH010000019.1:0-19069 GCA_037381985.1 Pseudolabrys sp. | reverse complement strand
AAAGCTCATGCTCTACGGCGTTACCTTGCAGCAGCTCGTTGCGAGGGTGCGCGAGGCCAATCGCTCGTTCCTGGCCGGTAAAGTGCGCGACAACAACACCATGCGCGACGTGGTGGCCGGCCAGACGCTGGCCGGCATCCCCGATATCGGCCTGCTGTTGGTGACCACGCGCGACGGCCGCCCCGTCTACGTTCGCGACCTTGCCAAGGTGGTGATCGGGCCGAGCCCGATGGAGCACCGCGTCTGGTTCGGCAAGCCGGAACAGAAGGGCCATTGGGAGCGTGTGCCGGCCGTCAGCGTCGCCTTTGCCAAGAAGTCCGGCACCAACGCGGTGGTGGTGGCAGAGGACCTATTGGCGCGGCTGAAGACGGTGGAGGGCCGGCTGGTGCCCAAGGACGTCGCCGTCACGGTAACGCGCGACTACGGCCACACCGCCAACGAAAAGGCCAACGAGCTCCTATTCCATCTCGGCCTGGCGACGGTGTCGATCGTCATTCTGATCGCGCTGGCGATCGGCTGGCGCGAGGCGCTGGTGACGGCGGTGGTCATCCCGACCACCATCCTGCTCACGCTCTTCGCCGCCAAGATGATGGGCTATACCATCAACCGGGTCAGCCTGTTCGCGCTCATCTTCTCGATCGGTATTCTGGTCGACGACGCCATCGTGGTGGTGGAGAACATCGCCCGGCACTGGGCGATGAAGGACGGCCGCTCGCGCATGCGCGGGGCGATCGAAGCGGTGGCGGAAGTCGGCAACCCGACCGTCGTCGCCACCCTCACGGTGGTGGCGGCGCTCCTACCGATGCTGTTCGTGTCCGGCATGATGGGCCCCTACATGGCGCCGATCCCCGCCAACGCCTCGGCGGCCATGCTGTTCTCGTTCTTCGTCGCCATGGTGGTGGCGCCGTGGCTGATGCTCAAGCTGCATCCGGAAGGAATGCCGGTGCACGAGCACGAGAAGGCGCACGGCGAAGGATCTCTCGGCAAGCTTTATCGCAGCTTCGCCACGCCCATCCTGAAGACGCGCAAGCGCGCCTGGATCTTCCTGATCAGCGTCGGCCTCGCCACGGTCGCGGTGTGCGTGCTGTTCTACACCGAGAACGTGACGGTCAAGCTCCTGCCCTTCGATAACAAGTCCGAGCTGTCGGTGGTGGTCGACCTGCCGGTGGGTGCGACGCTCGAGGACACCGAACGCACATTGTTCGCGCTCGCCGACGTCACGCGCAAGGTGCCGGAGGTGCGCTCGATCGAGACCTATGCCGGCACGCCCGCGCCGTTCGACTTCAACGGCTTGGTGCGGCACTACTACGTGCGCAATTCGCCGGAATTGGGCGAGTTGCATGTCATCCTGGCGCCCAAAGCGGACCGCGACCGCACCAGCCACGAGATCGCGCTCGCGCTGCGCACGGCCCTGAAAAAGGTAACGGTACCAAAGGACACGGTGGTGCGCGTGGTTGAGGTGCCGCCCGGACCGCCGGTGATGGCGACGCTCCTGGCCGAGGTCTACGGCCCAACACCCCAAAACCGGCGTGCGGTGGCGCATGAGGTCGAGAAGATCTTCAAGTCGGTGCCGTATATCGTCGACGTCAGCAACTCCATCCGCCAGCCTCCGCCGCGCCTGCACATCTCCATCGACCAGGACCGCCTGGAATTCTTCGGCGTGCGGCAGCAGGACGTCTACGACACCATTCAGTCGCTGTTCGGCGGCACCACCATCGGCTATTCCTACCGCGGCGAGGGCCGCAACCCGATCGAAATCGTGGTAGGGTTGCCCAAGCGCGATCTGTCCTGGAGCGATCTGCTGGCGTCTACGCCGGTGCCGGCCAACTCGGTGCCCGGCAACAAGGGCGTGGTCGAGCTCGGCCAACTGGTGCACGTCACCAAGGATAAGGGCTCGCCGACTATCTTCCGCCGCGACGGCCATTTCACCGATATGGTGATGGCCGAAATGGCCGGCGCCTATGAGGCGCCGATCTACGGCATGCTCGCCGTCGACAAGCTGATCGACCAGCACAACTGGGGCAAGCTCGGCAAGCCGACTATCCTGTTCCACGGCCAGCCAGAAGTCGAAGCCAAGCCGTCGGTGCTGTGGGACGGCGAGTGGGAGATCACCTATGTGACCTTCCGCGACATGGGCGCCGCCTTCATGGTCGCTATCATCGGCATCTACATTTTGGTGGTGGCGCAGTTCGGCAGCTTCAAGCTGCCGCTGGTGATCCTGACCCCGATCCCACTGACGCTGATCGGTATCGTGCTCGGCCATTGGCTATTCGGCGCGCCGTTCACGGCCACCTCGATGATCGGGTTCATCGCACTCGCCGGCATCATCGTGCGCAACTCGATCCTGCTCGTGGACTTCATCCGCCACGGCGGCGGGGCGGGCAAGACGTTGCGCGACGTGCTGCTCGAAGCCGGCGCCGTGCGCTTCAAGCCGATCCTGCTGACCGCGCTCGCCGCCATGATCGGCGCCGCCACCATCCTGGTCGATCCGATCTTCCAGGGGCTGGCGATCTCGCTGCTGTTCGGCCTGGCCTCGTCCACGCTGTTGACGGTGCTGGTGATCCCCGCCATTTATGTGGTGTTGCGGGACGCCGACCGGGTCAAGGCCCCGATCGTGGAACCTCCCGCATCGGAGGGATAGAGCGTTTCCAGGCGAAGTGGAAACCGGTTCGCCGTCCGGAGACGCGGCAAGATAAAGGCTTGGACACGTTCACTGTTTCGGTGAAAAAGTAAGCGTGTCCAAGCTGGAGGCATACGAATGGCCGACAATCCTTATCCGCTGCCGGATCGGCTAACGCCGACCCTGCAGCGGGTGTTCGATTACTGGGACGATCTCAAGCGCGGCGGCAACGAGATGCCGTTCTGGGACGACATCAAGCCGACGGCGCTGCCGGACATCGCCGACCGCCTGCTGCTGATCGACGTCTTCGCCGAGCCCGAGCGTTTTCGCATCAACAGCCTCGGCGCTGACGTCGGCGAGAAGTCGGCGCTGCGCGGCAAGTTCCTGGGCGAGGAAGAGCTGCCGGGCCGGCTCGATTACCTGCTGTCCCAGTGCAGCGCCACGGTCGAGGCGCGCGGCTCCACCTTCTACACCCACCCCGGCGCGCCGCCCTATACGCGTATCCTGCTGCCGGCGTGGGGCGACGGCCGCATCAGCATGATGCTGGGGGCGGTGGAACCGGGTTGATCGGCCGCGCGCCTCAATGCCCCAGCAGATACACCGCGTAGGCGCTGAACAGATAGACCAGCAGTAGCGACAGGCTGACCCAGCCGACGGTGCCGCGCAGGCGCGTCTCCGGTCGGAACAGCAGCGCCACGATGAAGATGCCCGTCATGATGACCGCCGCGAAGGCCGAGATCGCGTGCACCGGCGACACCGACGACAACAGCGGGCCTTTGGAATAGGCGACGTCGTCCATCGCCAGGATCAACATGTCGAACAGGTTGCTGCCGAGCAGGTTGCCGATCGCCATGTCGACGGCGCCGAGCCTGAGCGCGCTTACTGTCACCACCAGTTCCGGCACCGTGGTCGCGATACCGATGAACACAGTGCCGACAAAGCTGGTCTTCCAGCCCATGACGGAGGCGATTTCCACGCCGACGAAAGGTAGCCAAGTGCCGGCGGCGCCGATGACCACGGCCGCCAGCCCGTAGCGGAGCGCCGCCGTTCTCAAGGTGATGTGCGTGTCCGGTTCGGCGATCACAGGCTCGCGGCGCTGGCGCCTCTCATAGACGAAGGCGGCGCGTACCGCGACGAGATAAAGTACGACGATGATCGGCGAGTAGAGGCTGACATGCATGAAGCTCGTGCCTAGGCCGTTCCGGCTCAGCAGCACCATCGCGCCGACAAAGCCGATCATGATGACGCCGAATCCGGCGGTCAGAATGTGGCCCTGGTCAATGCGCCGGTACATCGGCTCCTCGCGGCTCAGCGCGTCCAGCAGCACCAGCGTCACTAGATTGAAAATGCTGGCGCCGAAGACGTCGCCGACCGCGATGTTAGGAGCGTTCGCGACGGTGACCGAACTGACGCCGGTGAAAAGCTCTGGCAGCGAGGTCGCGCTGGCCAGCATGACAAGCCCGACCCAGGAGCGCGACAGGCCGGTCAGCTTGGCTATGGTGTCGCCGTAATAGCTGAGCGCCGGGCCGGCGACGCCGATCAGCACCACGCAGACGGCGAATTTCAACCAGGGCAGCAGGATCGTGGTCATCGCTTAAGGCCTCGCCCGCAGCGCCGCGCTCAGGCCGGTGGCCGCCTGGATGACGATCATCGGCGCTAGACTTAAAGCCAGAATGATCGCCCACATGACGGCGGTCGGCGGCGCCAGGTGCAAGACGTCCGCGATGGGCGGGATATAGGGTGGCGCCACTAAGAGGGCGCTGCACAGCGCCAGTGCCGCCCAGACCCACGGATTACGCGTGATCTCGTTGTTCAGCACTGCCGAATGCAGCCCCCGCATGTTGAACACGTGCCAGAGCTGCGCGAAGGCCAGCGTCAGGAAGGTGACGGTGATGACCGATTTGCTGTCGAGGCCGAGTTCCAGCCGCGCCAGGGCGAGCGCGCCGAAGGTGCCGGCGGTCAGCACCAGGCTTTGCAGCACGATCACGAGCCATTGCGGCTTGCCGAGGATCGGCTCCTGCGGGTTGCGCGGCCGCCGCTTGAGCACGTCGCGCTCGCCTTCGCCCATGGCCAGCGCGAAGGCCGGGAACACGTCGGTAACCAGATTGAGATAGAGGATCTGCAGCGGCATGATCGGCAGCGGCAGGCTGGACAGGATCGCCAGCCCCACGACCAGCACCTCCGACAGATTGCACGACAACAGATAGGCGGCGAAGCGCCGGATATTGCCGAAGATGACGCGGCCTTCGCGGATCGCCTTGACGATGGTGGGGAAGGCGTCGTCGAGCAGGATCATGGCGGCGGCTTCGCGCGCTACGTCGGTGCCGCGCAGGCCCATGGCGACGCCGATGTCGGCCTGCTTCAAGGCCGGCGCGTCGTTGACGCCGTCGCCGGTCATGGCGACGATTTCGCCGGCCGATTGATAGGCGCGCACCAGCGATAATTTCTCAGCCGGGCTAACGCGGGCGAATATGCTGGCCTTGAGCAGGTCGCCGCTGTTGTCGTTCGCGCCGTCGGCAAAGGCCGCGAGCGTGCGCCCTTCGATGACGTTGGCCGACGCCTCGCCCAGGCCCACCGCGCGGCCGATGCTGCGCGCGGTGACGGCATGGTCGCCGGTGACCATGACGACGCGGATGCCGGCGGCGTGGCAGTCGCGGATCGCCTGCGGCACGTCGGCGCGCGCCGGGTCTTCCAGGCCGATCAGCCCGAGGAACGTCAGATCCTCGTACGGCGCGGCGTCGGCTTCGGCGCCGCGCTTCATGGCGCAGGCCAGCACGCGCAGGCCGTGATGGCCGAGATGCTCGATGTGCCCGGCCCATTCGGCGCGCGTGGCGTCGTCCAACTCGGTCTCGCCGTTTTCCGCGACGACGCGCGCGCAAGCCTCGAGCACGGCCTCCGGCGCGCCCTTGACGGCATAGAGGAACTGGTCGCCGCGGCTGTGCACGGTCGCCATCATCTTGCTGGCGGTATCGAAGGCCTCCTTGCGCACGATGCGGTTCTGTTCCAGCAGCGCGGGCCGATTGAGCCCGGCGAGATAGCCGACGCGCAGCAGCGCCAGCTCCATGGGATCGCCGGTGCCGTCGCCGCCTTCGTCACCCAGCGCCGCGTCGTTGCACAGCACCGCGACTTCCAGGAGCGACGCGATCTGCGGGTCGCCGCCGAACTGGCCAGCATCGCCGCCGCCGTCGATCTCGATCTCGCCGGACGGCACCCAAAGCCGCCGCACCGTCATGCGGTTCTCGGTCAGCGTCCCGGTCTTGTCGGTGAGGATGACGGTGGTGGCGCCGAGCGTCTCCACCGCCGACAGCCGCTCGATCAGCGCGTTCTGCCGCGCCATGCGCCACATGCCGCGCGCCAACGCGAGCGTGGCGACGATCGGCAGGCCCTCGGGGATGGCGGCGACGGCCAGCGCGATCGCCGCTTCCACCATCAGGAAGGCGTTCTTGCCTTCGCCCATGCCCGACGCCGCGATGACGACGGTGATGGCGAGGACGGCCCACACGAGCTGACCGGAAAGCTTGGCCAGCCGCCGCTCCAGCGGCGAGGTCTCGGGCTCGGCTTCCTCCACCAGCCGGGAGATGTGGCCGAGCTCGGTCGCGTGTCCGGTCGCCACCACCACGCCGGCGCCGCTGCCGCGCGTCACTGAGGTACCTTTGAACAGCATTGAATGGCGGTCGCCGAGACGGGCGTCGGCCGCCACCGGCGCGATGTCTTTCTCGACCGCCACCGATTCGCCGGTCAGCGTCGATTCGTCGGCGCCGAGATGGGAGGCCTCGACCAGCCTCAAATCGGCGGAAACGGAATCGCCGCCTTCCACCAGCACGATGTCGCCCGGCACCAGTTGCTCTGCGGGTACGAGCCGGACATGGCCGTCGCGGCGCACCCGCGCCGATCTGGTGCCGAGCGCGCGTAGCGCCTCGATCGAGCGCGCCGCCCGAATCTCGGTGACGAAGCCGATCAGCGCGTTGATCGCCAGCACCACGACGATGGCGCCGCTTTCCACGTATTCGCCGAAATAGAACGCCAGTGCCGCGGCGGCGGCGAGTAGATAGACCACCGGGCTCTCGAACTGGTGCACTAACACGGTGAGCGCGCTCACCGGCCGCCGCGCTACGATGGTGTTGGCGCCGAAGCTTTGCGTGCGCCGCCGCACCGCCTCGTCGTCGAGGCCGGCGTCCACCGACACGGTGAGCCCGGCCAGCACCGCGTCCGCCGTCAGGGCGTGGGGGGTCTCGGGAAGCGCGTCAGGCGTCGCCGATTGTGTCATCGCACCCCTCTGCTCGTCAGGTCGGCCCGGAATCGGGCGAAGAATACCGGCATTTGGGGATCACAAACCATTGCGGCACCCTGCCGCTGCCAAAATCTGAACGTTTTGACCTCGCTCAATGGATCGAACGCATTTGCGAGGCACAACCAACCAACCTCAGATGCGTTCAAAAGCGGGGGCGCGCATCGATCGAACGGGCAGGCCATGACGCAGCAGTCCGAACAACGCGCGAGCGACGCGAACGTTGCCGCGCCCGCAGGGGCGCCGCTTACTGGCCTCACGTCCGAAAAGGCTCGGCAACTTCTTCAACAATTTGGCGAAAACGCCGTCCGCGAGGAGCGGGTCAGTCTTCTCAAGCGATTCCTGCTGTACTTCTGGGGACCGATCCCCTGGATGATCGAGGTGGCGGCGGTGCTGTCGGCGGCGGTTCAGCGCTGGGACGATTTCGGCGTCATTGCCGCTATGCTGCTGATCAACGCCGGCGTCGGCTTCTTCGAGGAGAAGAACGCCAATGATGCCATTGCCGCGCTCAAGCGGCGGCTTGCGCCGGTGGCCCGGGTCCTGCGCGACGGCAAATGGATCGACCTGCCGTCTCGTCAGGTCGTCCCTGGCGACGTCATCGTCGTCAAGCTCGGCAATATCGTGCCGGCCGACGCTCAGGCGGCGAAGGGGGACTATGCCAGCATCGACCAGTCGGCACTGACGGGCGAATCGCTGCCGGTTGACAAGAAAGTTGGCGACACTCTTTATTCCGGCTCCATCGTCCGCCAGGGCCAGATGGAAGCGGTGGTTACCGCCACCGGCATGAACACCTTCTTCGGCAAGACCGCCAAGCTGGTGGAGACCGCCAAATCCCGCTCGCATTTCCAGCAGGCGGTACTGCGTATCGGCAACTTCCTGATCTACATCACGCTCGGTCTGGTGGCCGTGATTCTGATGGTGACGCTGTGGCGCGGTGACCCGTTGGTCGAAACGCTGCTGTTCTGCCTGATCCTTACCGTGGCGGCGATTCCCGTAGCGCTGCCAGCGGTCATGAGCGTCACGATGGCGGTCGGCGCCTCGGTGCTGGCGCGCATGAAGGCGATCGTCTCGCGGCTCGTCGCCATCGAAGAGATGGCGGGCATGGACGTGCTGTGCTCCGACAAGACCGGCACGCTGACCAAGAACGAACTGACACTGGGCGATGCGGTGGTGTTCGAGGGCGCCGCCGCCGAGACTGTCCGTGCCGCCGCGCTGACTTGCGACCGCCAGGGCCCCGACGCCATCGACAGCGCGATCCTGCACGGCGTTGGCGACAAGACCTTTGCCGACGTCGAGACCGTGAAGTTCACGCCCTTCGATCCGGTGCACAAGCGGGCCGTGGCCGAGCTGCGCGAAGGCGGGACAACCTACCAGGTCGCCAAGGGCGCGCCTCAGGCCATTCTCGAATTGATCGGGGACGACGCGGCGCTGGCCGCGCGCGTGCAGAAGCAGACCGACGATCTGGCCGGCCGCGGCTACCGCACGCTCGGCGTGGCGAAAACCGACTCTTCCGGCAAGTGGCACTATCTCGGCCTGCTGCCGCTGTTCGATCCGCCGCGCGACGACAGCGCCGCCACCATCGCGGAAGCGGAAAAGCTCGGCCTCAGCATCCGCATGGTCACCGGCGACCACCGCGCCATCGCCCGCGAGATCGCCGGCAAGCTCAATCTCGGCACCAATATCTTGTCGGCCCAGCAGGCGTTCGGTGAGGCCGGCAGCGACAACGCCAAGGTTGATGCCGGTCGTATCCTCAATGCCGACGGCTTCGCGGAAGTGTTCCCGGAACACAAATTCAACATCGTGCGCACCTTTCAAGGCGCCGGCCACATCGTCGGCATGACCGGCGACGGCGTCAACGACGCGCCGGCCCTGAAGCAGGCCGACGTCGGTATCGCGGTGAGCGGAGCGACGGATGCCGCCCGCGCCGCCGCCGACCTGGTGCTCACCGCGCCCGGCCTGTCGGTAATCGCGCGCGCCATGGAAGAGGCGCGCCGCATCTTCGAGCGCATGACCTCCTACGCGATCTACCGCATCGCCGAGACCATCCGCGTCCTGCTGTTCATGACGACGTCGATCATCCTGTTCAATTTCTATCCCGTCACGGCGGTGATGATCGTGCTGCTGGCGATCCTCAACGACGTGACGATCATGGCGATCGCCTACGACAACGTGAAGGTCGCGCCGCGACCGGTACGTTGGGACATGCGCCGGGTGCTGACCATCAGCACGGTGCTCGGCATCCTCGGCGTCATCGCCTCGTTCTCGCTGTTCTGGATCGCCGAACGCATCCTGGTGCTGCCACGGCCGACCATCCAGACGCTCATCTTCCTCAAGCTTCTGGTTGCCGGGCATTTCACCATCTACCTCACCCGCAACCCGAGCTGGTTCTGGCGGCGGCCGTGGCCGAGCTGGAAGCTGGTGGTGGCGGGCGAGTCCACCAAAGTGATCGGCACGCTCGCCGCCGTCTACGGCTGGCTGATGCCGCCCATCGGCTGGGGCTACGCCGCGGCGATCTGGGGCTACGCGATTCTCTGGTTCGTGATCAGCGACGTTGTGAAGATGGCGGTCTACCGCATCGAGCGGGAAGGGCCGCCCTGGCACGCCCGGCCCTGGGCCCGTCTCAACGCCAGCCTGCACAATCATGCGTCGCTGCCGTCACACACCGGCCATCCCCGTCGCGGCGCCTCGCCGCTCAAGGAGTCCTGACCGATGCTCGTTCCGGACCAACCCGAGCAAAGCGACTTCAAACTCGCGACGGTCGAGGATTACGAACTCCTGATCGGCCCCGAGGCGGTCGAGCGCATCCTCAAGAAGGCCGAGCGCATGCGCGACATGCACATCGTCAACATCAACTCGACTTATTACGGCGGCGGCGTCGCCGATCTGCTGTCGTCGCTGACGCTTCTGATGAATGCCTCCGGCATTCGCACCGGCTGGCGCGCGATCCAGGGTCGGCCCGACTTCTTCAGCATCACCAAGAAGATGCACAACGCCCTACAGGGCGGTGACATCAACCTCACCGATCTGAAGACGCAGATCTACGAGGAAGTCGCCTTCGAGAACGCCGCCCGCATCCACCTCGACCACGACATCGTCATCGTGCATGATCCGCAACCGCTGCCGCTGATCCGCCATTTTACGAAAAAGGCGCCGTGGGTCTGGCAGTGCCACGTCGACCTCAGCCATCCCAATGCCGACATGTGGAACTACCTGGCGCCGTTGGTCGAGCGTTACGACGCGGTGGTGATGTCGATGCCGGAATACGCCCAGGACCTGAGCGCGCCGCAGCGCTTCATCATGCCGGCGATCAACCCGTTCTCTTCCACCAACAAGGACCTGAGCGACACCGAAATCGACGAACGCCTGGAGCACTACAGCATTCCCACCGACCTGCCGCTGGTGGTGCAGGTGTCGCGCTTCGACAAATGGAAAGACCCGCAAGGGGTGATCGACGCCTTCAACGTTGCGCGCAAGCAGGTCGACTGTACCCTGGTGCTGGTCGGTAACGTCGCGACCGACGATCCCGAAGGCCAGGCGGTGTTCTCCGCCGTGTGCAGCAGCGCCGAGGAGCGCATCCGCATCCTGTCGGTGCAGGATACCGCGCTGGTCAACGCCCTTCAGCGCAGGGCCGCGGTGGTGCTGCAGAAGTCGTTGCGCGAGGGCTTCGGTCTCACCGTCACGGAAGCGATGTGGAAAGGCGCTACCGTCATCGGCGGCAATGTCGGCGGTATCAAGCACCAGATCGAGGATGGGGTGAACGGCTTCCTGGTGAGCAGCGTCGAGCAGGCCGCCGCCCGCATCGTGCAGGCGGTGAAAGACGAAGGCCTGCGCGAGCGCATCGGCGTCAAGGCGCGCGAAAGCGTGGCGAAACGCTTTCTGATGACGCGGCTGATGGAGGAATGGCTCGATCTCATCGGCGCGTTCGAAGTGGAATTTCATCTCAAGGGACGGCGCAAAGGCGACTAGAGGGCGGCTGGTAGGTGAGGCGGACAGGTCAGGAGAATGTCATGGCGATAGATAGCGCGCAGGTGTTGTGGTTCGAAAAGCTCGGCAAGGGCGACGTGTCCAAGGTGGGCGGCAAGAATGCCTCTTTGGGAGAGATGGTTGCCAAGCTGGGCGAGCGCGGCGTGAAGGTGCCGCCCGGCTTCGCCACGACGGCGGACGCCTATTGGCGCTATCTCGAGGCCAACGACCTCAAGACCAGGATCGCCGCCGCCATCGACCAGCTATCCGCCGGTAAGGCCACATTGCAGGAGACCGGCGCTGCCATCCGTAAGATGTTCATCCAGGGCGAGTTCCCGGCCGAGACCGCCGACGCCATCCGCAAGAGTTACGCCGAACTGTGCAAGCGCGCCGGCAAGGACGATGCCGACGTCGCCGTGCGCTCCAGCGCCACCGCGGAAGACCTGCCCGACGCCAGCTTCGCCGGTCAGCAGGAGTCTTATCTCAACATCCGTGGGCATGCCGCGCTGCTCGACGCCTGCCGGCGCTGCTACGCCTCGCTCTTTACCGACCGCGCCATCAGCTATCGCATCGCCAAGGGCTTCGACCACATGAAGGTGGCGCTCTCGGTCGGCGTGCAGCGCATGGTGCGCTCGGACGTCGGCGGCTCCGGCGTCATGTTCTCCCTCGATACCGAGACCGGCTTCGACAAGGTGGTGCTGATCAACGCCGCCTGGGGCCTGGGCGAGAACGTGGTGCAGGGCGCGGTCGACCCGGACGAATACATCGTCTTCAAACCGCTCCTCGAGAAGCCTTCACTCAAACCCATCGTCGAGAAGACGGTGGGCGAGAAGGCCAAGAAGATGATTTATACCAGCGATGGTGCGCAGCCGACCAGGAACGTGCCGACCTCCAAGGCCGAGCGCGCGGCCTTCGTGCTCGCCGACGACGACATCCTCAAGCTCTCGCTCTGGGCGGTGACCATCGAGCGGCACTACGGTCGGCCCATGGATATGGAATGGGCCAAGGACGGCGAAAGCGGCGAACTGTTCATCGTGCAGGCGCGGCCCGAGACCGTGCAGTCGCGCCGCACAGCGGGCGCATTGCGCACCTACCGCATCAAGTCGAAAGGCAAGAAGCTCGTTTCCGGTTGGAGCATCGGCGACGCCGTGGTGGCGGGCAAGGTCTGCATCATCGACAGCCCCAAGCACATCGACCGCTTCGTCGACGGTTCCGTGCTGGTGACGGAAGCCACCGATCCGGACTGGGTGCCGATCATGAAACGGGCGGCGGCCATCGTCACCGACCACGGCGGGCGCACCTCGCACGCGGCCATCGTCAGTCGCGAGTTGGGCTTGCCGGCGGTTGTCGGCACCGGCAACGCCACCGAAGTACTCCACACCGAGCAGGAGATCACCGTCTCCTGCGCCGAGGGCGACGAAGGCTTCGTCTATGAGGGCACGGCCGATTACGAGTCGCAGGAGATCGATTTCGCCAAGGCGCCGAAGACCCGCACCCACGTCATGCTGAACCTCGCCAACCCGGCGGCGGCGTTCCGCTGGTGGCGCATCCCGGCCGACGGCGTCGGGCTGGCGCGCATGGAATTCGTGGTATCGAACCACATCAAGGTGCACCCGATGGCGCTGGTGCATTTCGATAGCTTGAAGGATGAGCAGGCCAAGGCCGAGATCGCCGCGCTTACCGCCGGCTACGACGACAAGGAAGAGTATTTCGTCGATCGCCTGTCGCGGGGTCTCGGCCGCATCGCCTCGGCGTTCTATCCAAACCCTGTGATCGTGCGCATGAGCGACTTCAAGACCAACGAATACGCTGGCCTCGTCGGCGGCGCCGGATTCGAGCCCAAGGAAGAGAACCCGATGCTCGGCTTCCGCGGCGCCTCGCGCTATTACTCGCCGCGCTACAAGGAGGGCTTCGCGCTGGAATGCCGAGCCATGAAGCGCCTGCGCGACGAGATGGGCTTTAGCAACGTCATTATGATGATCCCGTTTTGCCGCTCCACCAAGGAAGCCGATAAGGTGCTGGAGGTGATGGCGGAAAACGGCCTCAAGCGCGGCGACAAGGGCCTGCAGGTCTACGTCATGTGCGAGATCCCGTCGAATGTGATCCTCGCCAAGGAATTCGCCGAGCGCTTCGACGGCTTCTCCATCGGCA
The DNA here is from genome assembly GCA_037381985.1 of Pseudolabrys sp. Classification (GTDB taxonomy): domain Bacteria; phylum Pseudomonadota; class Alphaproteobacteria; order Rhizobiales; family Xanthobacteraceae; genus Pseudolabrys. The sequence goes on along the minus strand of JARRQH010000019.1, from coordinate 6,047 downwards.
GCAACGATCTCACGCAATTGACGCTCGGCGTCGACCGCGATTCGTCCGAGCTCGCCGGCCTGTTCGACGAGCAGGACGAGGCGGTGAAGTGGATGATCCACAGCGTCATCGAGGCCGCGCACCAGGCCGGCGCCAAGGTTGGCCTGTGCGGGCAGGCGCCGAGCGACCATCCGGAGTTCGCCGAATTCCTGGTGGAATGCGGCATTGACTCCATGTCGGTCAGCCCGGACAGCTTCCTGGCGGTCAAGGAGCGGGTGGCGGCGTCCGAGGCCACGGCGCTGCAAGGCAGTACCAAGAAGCGGGCTTGAATCGCATGATCCCGAAAAGTGGGGACCGGTTTTCGGATAAGATCATGCGGAAGAAAATCGCGTGACCGAACTGAGGCAGGACAGAACCAGCGGGGGCTGGGTCATCATCGCGCCGCATCGCGGCCAGCGGCCGCAAGCCGCGGCTCCGGCGCGGCCGTCCGGGCCGCCGCCGGCGTTCGATCCGCAATGCCCGTTCTGCCCAGGCCACGAAAGCGAACTGCCCGGCATCCTCGCCGAGACCAAGGCGGCGGGCGAACCGGGCTGGACGGTGCGGGTGGTGCCGAACAAATATCCGGCGTTGCAGGCGCAAGCCGGAGCCCCGCACCTTGCCGAACACGTGGCGCAGGCCGGTAACGGCGTCCACGAGGTCATCATCGAGAGCCCGCGCCACGACGCCCAGCTCGACACCTTGTCGGCGGAGGAGCGTCTGGCGGTTGTCACCGCCTATCGCGACCGCTGCCAGGTGCTGTTCGCCGCGCCGGGCATCGAGACGGTTATTCTGTTCCGCAACCACGGCCCCAGCGCTGGCGCCTCGTTGCTCCATCCGCACGCGCAGGCGATCGCGCTTGGCATGGTGCCGCCGCGGCTGGCGGCGCTCAATGAATGGGCGAAAAGTTATCACGCCGATCACGGCGTCTGCGCGATGTGCGAAGAGCTGCAGGTCGAGACGTGCCACCGCGAGCGCGTCATCGAGGAAACCGACCGCTTCCTGGCACTGGTGCCGTTCGCGGCCGAGCACCCGTACGAGATATGGATCGTGCCGCACGACCATCACGCGTCCTTTATCGATATCGAGGACGCGGCGCTGGCCGAGTTCGGCGAGCTGCTGGCACGCTGTCTGCGGCGTTTGAAGAAAGTGCTGGACGATCCGCCCTATAACTTCGCTATCGATTCGGCGCCCAAGCACGAATTCGGCGCCGCGCATTTTCACTGGCGGCTGCGGCTGGTGCCGCGAGTTGCCATCTGGGGCGGCTTCGAATTGGGTGGCGGCTTGCCGATCAACCCCTCGAGCCCGGAAAACGACGCGGCGGCATTGCGCATGGCACGCATCGAAAACCGTGTAATCGACGCGCGCCGGCAACCGGGATAGTTTGAACGTCATGCAAGGTCTCGGTCTCGTCGCCGACATCGGCGCCACCAACACGCGGCTCGCACTGGTCGAGCCGGGCGGGGCCGTGGCGCGGGTGCGCGTGTTCGCCACCGACGAATCGCCCGACCTCGGCGACATGATCGAAAGCTATCTCGCCGCCGAAGATTTGTCCGAACGTCCCACCGCCGCGGTGCTGGCGATCGCGGCGCCGGTGACCGGCGATGAGATCACGCTGACCAATTTCCCCTGGACGTTCTCGATCCACGACCTGCGCGACCGTATCGGCCTCAAGGCGCTGCGTGTCATCAACGACTTCGTCGCCAACGCCTATGCCTTGCCGCATCTCACGGAAGCCGAGCGCATGCAGGTGGGCTCGGGCGCGCCGGTGCCGGCGGCGCCGAGCGGCGTGCTCGGGCCTGGCTCGGGCCTCGGCGTCAGCGCACTGGTATCGGCGGAGAGCGGCGCGGTGCCGATCCGCGGCGAGGGCGGCCATGTCACCATGGCGGCGGCCGACGCGCACGAGGCGGAAGTGCTCGATCTCCTGCGCCGGCGTTTCGATCACGTCTCCGCCGAGCGCGTGCTGTCCGGCCCCGGCATTCTCAATCTCTACAACGCGCTGTGCGAAGTCGCCGGCGAGCCGCAGGAACAGTTCACGCCGGCGCAGATTACCGACGCGAAGACCGGCGAGGACCATCCGCGCGCGCGCGAGGCGACCGAGATGTTCTGCGCCATGCTCGGCACCGTCGCCGGCGATCTCGCGCTCATGCTCGGCGCACGCGGCGGCATCTACATCGCCGGCGGCATCGTGCCGCGCCTCGGCGCGCGCTTCGCCGCCTCGCCCTTCCGCGAGCGTTTCGAGGCCAAGGGCCGCTTCCGCGACTACCTCGCCGCGGTGCCGACCTATGTCATCACCCGGCCGTACCCGGCGCTGCTCGGCACCGCCAAGCTGCTTGAAACTCTGTGAAAGTCTGATCGTCTCATGTCCACCCGTAATCTCGACCGCATGTTCCGCCCGCATTCTATCGCGGTGATCGGCGCTTCCGACAAGCCGCACTCGGTCGGCGCCGCGCTGATGACCAACCTCTTGGGTGGCGACTTCAAGGGTCAAATCGCGCCGGTCAATCCGCGCGCCGAGGCGATTCACGGGCGCCAAGCCTACAAGGACATCGCCAGCCTGCCGTTCACGCCCGATCTTGCCGTTATCGCCACGCCGCCCGACACGATCCCGCCGTTGGTCGAGGAACTCGCCCGGCGGGGCACCCGCGCCGCGGTCATTCTCACCGCCGGATTCGGCGAGGTCAGCGCCGGTAAGGAACGCGCCAAGGAGATGCTCGCTGCCGCGCGCCCGCATCTGTTGCGCATCGTCGGGCCGAACTGCCTCGGCATCGCCATGCCGGGCTTGGGCGTCAACGCTACTTTCGCGCCGGCGAAACTCTTGCCCGGCAACATCGCGTTCCTCACGCAGTCCGGCGCCATGGCGGCTACGGTGCTCGACTGGGCGCTGCCGCGCGGCATCGGCTTTTCCGGCATCGTCTCCATGGGCGACATGAGCGACGTCGATTTCGGCGACCTGCTCGATTGGTACGCCCTAGACGAAGAAACCCACGCCATCCTGATCTACGCCGAGGCGGTGACGCAGGCGCGCAAGTTCATGTCGGCAGCGCGCCGCGCCGCGCGCGTCAAGCCGGTAATCGTGGTCAAGGGCGGCCGTGCCGCCGAAGGCGCCAAGGCCGCCACGTCACATACCGGGGCACTCGCCGGCGCCGATGTCGTTTATGACGCCGCGTTCCGTCGCGCCGGCATGTTGCGGGTGAACGAGGTGGAGGAATTGTTCGACGCCGCCGCGACACTGTCACGTATGTCCCGAGTCGCCGGCGGCCGCCTTGCTATCGTCACCAATGGTGGCGGTGCCGGCGTGCTCGCCACCGATCGGCTGATCGAGGAGGGCGGTCATCTTGCCGATCTCTCGCCGGAGACGATCGCGAAACTCAACAAGGTGCTGCCGCCGACCTGGAGCCACGCTAACCCGGTCGATATCATCGGCGATGCCGACGCGGCGCGTTACGGCAACGCAGTCGACATTCTCATGGGTGACCCAAACGTCGACGCGCTCATGGTGGCCTATTGCCCGACTGCCGTCGGCTCGTCGGAAGATGCTGCGCAGGGCGTCATCGACGCCGTCGCGCGAGCGGCGCCGGAGATGCGCAAGAACGTGTTTGGGTGCTGGATGGGCGATGAGAACGTACGTAAAGGTCGCGATCGCCTGATCGACGCCAAGATTCCGGACTTGGAAACGCCGGAGCGCGCGGTGCGCGCCTTCATGTACCTGGTACGCACGCGCCAGAGCCAGGAACTGCTGCTCGAGACACCGGAGGCGGTGGCGGAGAGTTCAGCGTCGCACGTGCAGCGCGCCTGCGACATCGTCGAGAAGGCGCTCGCCGACGGCCGCGAATGGCTCGATCCTGCCGAGGTCGCCGCGTTCCTTTCCTGCTACGACATTCCCTTTGCCCGCACCGAAGCGGTGGCGACGCCCGAGGAAGCCGGCAAGGTCGCGGCCCAGATCAATGCGCCGGTGGCGCTCAAGATCCGTTCGCGCGACGTGATCCATAAATCCGACGTCGGCGGCGTCGCGCTCAACCTGACGGGCGCGCAAGCCGTCGTAGCCGCCGCCCGCGCCATGAACGACAAAGTCGCCAAGGCGATGCCGCAGGCCAAGCTTGAAGGTTTCATCGTGCAGGAGATGATCCACCGCGCCAGCGCCTATGAGCTGATCGCGGGCGTCACCACCGACGTCACCTTCGGCCCCGTCATCCTGTTCGGCCACGGCGGCACCGCCGTCGAGGTGCTGCGCGACAAGTCGCTGGAGCTGCCGCCGCTCAACACCGCGCTGGCGCGCGCGCAGATCGAGCGCACTCGCATCGCCAAGCTGTTGCACGGTTACCGCGACCGTCCGGCCGCCGACATCGACGGCGTGGTCAATGTCCTCGTGCAGTTGAGCCGTATCGTCGCCGACCAGCCGCAGGTCACCGAGCTCGATATCAATCCGCTGCTATGCGACGCGCGCGGCGTCATCGCCGTCGACGGCCGCGTGCGCGTCAAGGCGGCGACCGGCCCGGCCGAGGCGCGGCTCGCCATCCGGCCCTATCCCAAGCGGTTCGAGACCACGGTGAAGTCGCGCGACGGCAAGACCTATGCCGCGCGCCCGATCCGCCCCGAGGACGAGGGCGCCTTACGCGCCTTCGCCGACAAGGTCGACAACAACGATCTCTGGCATCCGTTCTTTGCGCCGCTCGCCGCGCGCCGGCATGAAACCGCCGCGAGCCTCAGCCAGATCGACTACGACCGCGAGATGGCGCTGGTCGCCTGGGACGGCAACACGGTGGTGGGCTTGGCGCGCTCGGTGTCCGATCCCGATTTCGACACCGCCGAATGCGCCGTCATCATCCGCGCCGACCGCCGCGAGCAGGGGCTGGCGCTGGCCTTGATCGATGCGCTCACCGGAGCTGTCGCCGCGCTCGGCATCCGCCGCGCCGCGCTGGTGTTCCCGCAGGACCGCGCGCGCATGGTCAACCTGGCCAGGGAACTCGGCTTTGCTAGCGCGCCGGACGCAACCGACCCCACGCAAGCCCGCGCCGTCAAGCAATTGCGGAAGGGCTGATGGCCAAGCCCGCCGACATCGTTCTCGTCGGCGGCGGCCATGCCCACGTTCACGTGCTGGCGGCGTTCGGCCAATGGCGCGACCCGCAAGCGCGCGTCACCCTGATCGCGCGCGACCTGATGACGCCTTATTCCGGCATGTTGCCCGGCGTCATCGCCGGCCTCTACACCCGCGACGATGCGCATATCGATCTCGAAAAGCTGGCCGGCGCCACGGGCACGCAACTGGTGCACGCCGCCGCCAGCGACATCGACCGCGCCGGCAAACAGGTCATCTGCGACGGTCATCCGCCGGTGCCTTACGACGTCCTCTCGCTCGATGTTGGCAGCACGCCCTCGCTCGATTCCATGCCCGGCGCGCGCCAGCATGGTATCGCGGTCAAGCCGATCGGCGGCTTTCTGGAAAAGTTCGAGGCGCTGCGCGGCGCGTGCGCGAAGCCCGGCGGCCCGCGCCGCATCGCCGTGATCGGCGGCGGCGCCGGCGGCGTCGAGCTACTGCTGTCCGTGCGCACGCGCCTGCGCGCCGAGGCGCAACGCGAGGGCCGCGACCCGAAGGCTTTTTCCTTTCAGCTCGTCACTGCCGGCGACATCCTGCAAACCCATAACGCGCGCGTACGCAAAGCCTTCCGCCACGTCTTCGCCGAACGCAACGTCGCGCTTCTTGAAAACCGTGAAGTCGCCGCGCTCCGCGCCGGCGCCATCGATCTCGCCGACGGCCAATCGCTTGCCGCCGACGCCGTCTTCGTCGTGACGCAGGCATCGGCGCCGGGCTGGTTCGCGACCACCGGCCTGCAACGCGACGAGAATGGCTTCATCGCCGTCGGCCCCACGCTGCAATCGCTCAACGACCGTTGCGTCTTCGCTGCCGGCGACTGCGCGGCGCTCATCGAGACCCCGCGCGAGAAAGCCGGCGTTTACGCGGTGCGCGAAGGCCCGCCGCTCGCGGAAAATCTCCGCCGGCTGGCACATGGTGAGAGCCCCCGCGCCTGGCA
>JARRQH010000018.1:0-19347 GCA_037381985.1 Pseudolabrys sp. | reverse complement strand
ACCGCTTCATCCGCACCCACAATGCAAATTCACGCCCCTTCGTCTGGACCGCTACCGCCGACTCCATCCTCCAGAAACTCGCGCGACTTTGTCAGCGAATTTCCGGGACAGAACACTAGGCTGAGATCAACCAGCCGCCGATCGCGCTCAGCAGCACCACCAGCCACGGCGGCAACTTCCACATGAACAACGCCAGGAACGCGGCCATCGCCAGCGCGACATCGGTGGGACTCATGATCGCCGAGGTCCACACCGGACGATAGAGCGCGGCGAGCAAGAGCCCGACCACCGCGGCGTTGACGCCACGCAAGGCCAACTGCGCCACGGTGAGCCGCCGCAGGCTGTCCCAGAACGGCAGCATGCCGCCGATCAGCAGGAACGACGGCAGGAAGATCGCGACCAGACAAATGACGCCGCCGAGCCAGCCGTTCGGCGCCGGCCCCATCACCGCGCCGAGATAGGCGGCGAAAGTGAACAGCGGCCCGGGCAGCGCCTGCGCCGCGCCGTAGCCGGCGAGGAAGGCGTCGTTGGTCACCCAGCCCGGCGGCACCACCGATGCCTGCAACAGCGGTAGCACCACATGGCCGCCGCCAAACACCAGCGAACCGGCGCGATAGAAAGCGGCGGCGAGGTTGAGGCCTTGGTTGTGCACGGCGGATGCCGCGAACGGCAGACCGATCACCAAGACGAGAAAAGCCGCCAGCAATGCCGCGCCGGTCCAGCGGCTGACTTCAATAGGCAGCTTGGCCGGGCTGGCGGTGTCGGCGCCGTTCTTCAAAAGCAGCGCGCCGACGACGACGCCCAGCAGAATGGCGCCGATCTGGCCCAGCGCGGTCGGAAACCACAATACGATGGCGGCCGCGACGACAGCGAGCGTCGCACGTTCGCGGTCCGGCGCGAGCGAGCGCATCATGCCGAGCACCGCCTGCGCCACCACCGCGACCGCCACCACCTTCAGCCCATGCAGCCAGCCGCTGTGCAGCGCGCCGCCGACCTCCTCGACGCCGTAAGCGAACAGCACCATGATGATCGCCGACGGCGTGACAAAGCCGAGCCACGCGGCCAGCATGCCGATGAAGCCGCCGCGCATCAACCCGACCGCCATGGTCACCTGCGTGCTGGCGGGGCCCGGCAGGAACTGGCACAGTGCCACCAGGTCGGCGAAGGTGGCTTCGTCCAGCCAGCGGCGGCGCTTGACGTATTCCTCGCGGTAATAGCCGAAATGGGCGACCGGCCCGCCGAACGACGTCAGCCCCAACCGCAAGGTGACGGCCAGCACTTCCAGCGGGCTTGAGCGCGCAGGAGTCGGCGTGGGCGTCGGCGTCGGTTCGTCCATGCTGCCGCCCTCGCTACCGCGCGTTGGAGCGTTTCCAGGCGAAGTGGAAACCGGTTCGCCGTCCGGAAACGCGACAAAACAAAATCTCAGCGGCGCTTCAGCCAATCCCCGATGCGCTCCACCGACTCGTGCATCTCGGGCGCGGAGCCCGCGTAGCAGAAACGTAAGTACTGGTGTCCGTGGCGCGGATCGAAATCGATGCCCGGCGTCGCCGCGACACCCGCCTCGTCCAGCATCTGTTTGGCGAACGCCAGGCTGTCGTCGGAAAACCGCGAGATGTCGGCGTAGAGATAGAAGGCACCGTCGACCGGAAAGAACGTGTCGAGCCCCGTCTTCGGCAATCCCTCGACCAGGACGCGGCGATTTTCCTCGTAGCCGTGCTTGACCGCTTCCATCTCCTCGCAGCCGTCGAAGGCGGCTTCGGCCGCGATCTGCGCCAGCGTCGGCACCGAGATGGCGAGGTTGCCGTGCAGACGATCGATGGTGCGCACCAGCGTGTCCGGCACCACCATCCAGCCGATGCGCCAGCCGGTCATGCAGAAGTATTTGGAGAACGAATTGATCACCAGCGTATTCGGCGACAGCTTGGCGGCGGTCTCGGCGGCGAAGGCATAGTCGAGCCCGTGGTAGATCTCGTCGGAGATCACCTTGATGCCCTCGCCTTCGCACAGCGCGATCAACTCGCCCAAAGCCTCCGCGGTCATCATGGTGCCGGTCGGATTGGCCGGGCTCGCGACGATCACGCCGGCGAGCGGCTTGCGGCGGTGCTCGGCGAGGATCGCCTCCCCGGTCAGCGCCCAGCGCGTTTCGGCCGTGGTGTCGATCAGCACCGGCTCGCAGCCGAGCGCCGCCAGGATGTGCCGGTACGGCGGATAGCCCGGATTGGCCAGTGCCACCCGCTCGCCCGGCTCGAACATCGATAGGAAGGAGAGCACGAAACCGCCCGAGGAACCCGTGGTCACCGCCACCCGCGCGGGGTCGAGGTCGAGGCCGTAGGTCTCGCCGTAATGGCGCGCGATTCGGGCTCGCAAGGACGGGATGCCGAGTGACTCGGTATAGGCGATGCGGCGCTCCAGCGCCGCCTTGGCGGCGTCGAGCGCCGTGCGCGGCGCAGGCGCGGCCGGCTGGCCCACCTCCATGTGCACCACGCGCTTGCCCGCGGCTTCCGCCGCCGCGGCCGCCGTCATCACGTCCATGACGATGAAGGGCGGCACTGCGCTGCGTTTCGAGGGGGTCAGAAGTCGTTTTGCCGCATCCAGCATGAGTTTATTGCGCCGTCCGGGGGCCGATACCGCCCCGCTGTCGCCGCAATCCCCGGTTTGCCTGCAAAGGCGTTGTCATATTTCGTCCGACGCGACCCCGTGCCCCGCGTTGACCGCCCGGAGAGGCGTCACTAGGTTCGTCACATCCGGTGGCAAAGATCGGCATGACCGAAAGCAAAACCCCTATCAAGGCGAGGCGCAGGACGCCAGCCGCCCGCGCCTGCCGCGCTCTGGCGCTCGTGACTGCCGCAGCCGTTGCCGTCACCGGCCTTGGGCCCGTGGGACCCCTGGCAACGCCGGTCTATGCGCAGGAGCGGGTGACGACCGGCCTGCCGATCATCCGCGATACCGAGATCGAAAACCTGCTGCGCGACTATGCGCGCCCGATCCTCAGGGTCGCCGGCCTCGGCAACCACCACATCAAGGTGGTCATCATCAACAGCCGCGTGTTCAACGCTTTCGTCATGGACGGCCGCCACATCTTCGTCAACGCCGGCGCGCTGTTCCAGACCAAGACGCCGAACGAACTGATCGGCATCTTCGCGCATGAAACCGGCCATCTGGCCGATGGCCATCTCATGCGCCGGCGCGAGAAGATCGCGCAGGCGCAGACAATGTCGATCGTCGCGATGCTGGCCGGTATCGGCGCGGCGGTTGCCGGCGCGAGCATGGGCGGCGCCAGCGGGACCAATCTCGGCGCCGCCGCGATCATGGCGCCGCAGGCGACAATCGGGAACCTGCTGCTGGCCTATTCGCGCGCTCAGGAAGACCAGGCCGACCACGCCGCGGTCAGGTTTCTCACCGCGACACACCAATCCGCCAAGGGCCTGCTCGACCTGTTCGAGCGGCTGCACAACGAAATGCTGTTCGATCACGACGTCGACCCGTATTTGCAGAACCATCCGTTGCCCGCCGCGCGCGTTGCGTCGCTCCAACGCATGGCCAAGGCGAGCCCCTACTGGAACAAGAAGGATCCACCGGCCCTGCAACTGCGCCACGACATGATGCGCGCCAAGCTGTCCGGCTTCCTGGAAAGCCCGAGCACGGTGCTGCGGCGCTATCCCTTGAGCAATCGCAGCCTGCCGGCGCGCTATGCGCGTGCCATCTCGGCCTACCGCCACAGCCGCTTGTCGCGCTCGATCGGCCTGATCGACGGCCTCATCCGCAGCAAGCCGGACGATCCCTATTTCTACGAGCTCAAGGGCCAGGCGCTGCTCGAAGGTGGCCGCCCGCTGCAGGCGATCGCGCCGCTGCGCCGGGCGGTGGCGCTGTCGCGCTACGCACCGCTGATCGAGATCCTACTGGGGCAGGCCATGGTCGCAACCAACCAGAAGCGCTACGCCGGCGAAGCGGCGCGCCTGCTGCAGTCGGCGCTGCGCCAGGAACCCAATATGGCGAGCGCTTACGAGCAGCTTGCCATGGCCTACGGCCGCGAGGGCAAGCTCGCCCGTGCCGATCTCGCTTCCGCGCACGCCGCCTTCAACCGCGGCGACATCAAAACCGCGCGCATGCTGGCCGCGCGCGCCAAGACCCGACTGAAGGTCGGCTCGCCCGCCTGGGTGCGCGCCGACGATATCGTCAATGCCAGTGCATCCAAGAACCACTGACACCCATGAGGACGTGATCCTATGACCTTCCGCCCCGCTATCATGACCATCGCCGGCGCGTTTGCCGCCGCGCTGATGATCTTCACGCTGCCGCAGGTCTCGCGCGCGGCCGAATTCTCCAAGCCGCAGACCAGCGCGATCGAGAAGATCGTGCACGACGATCTCGTGCAGCACCCGGAAGTGATCGAAGAGGCGATCCAGACCCTGCAGCAGCGCCAGCAGGCCGCCACGGCCGCGCAGCAGAAGGCCGCGGTGCGGGCCCACGCCAAGCAGGTGTTCGCCGCGCCGGACCATGTCGTGCTCGGCAACCCGAAGGGCAACGTCACCTTCGTCGAGTTCTTCGATTACAACTGCGGCTACTGCAAGCATGCCATGGGCGACATGCTCACGCTGCTCAAGAGCGATAAGAACCTGAAGGTTCTGCTCAAGGAATATCCGATCCTCGGTCCGGGCTCGATCGAAGCCGCCAAGGTGGCGGTCGCGGTGCGCATGCAGGCGCCGCAGAAATACCTCGCGTTCCACACCAAGCTGTTGGGCGGCCGTGGCCACGCCGACAAGGCGCGCGCGCTGGCGGTGGCCAAGGAGATCGGGCTGAACATGGACCAGGTGCGCAAGGACATGAACAGCGACGCGGTCAAGAAGATGCTGAGCACCGATATCACGCTCGGCCAGACGCTCGGCCTCAACGGCACGCCGAGCTACATCATCGGCGACAACGTCGTGGTCGGCGCCGTCGGCCTCAAGGAACTCAAGCAGAAGATCGCCAACGCCCGCTGCGGCAAGGATTCGTGCTGAGCGGGCGAGCGCACCGCGAAGCCGTGTAGAAACTGCTTGGTCCCAGATTGGGACCATGGTAGTCTCCTTGCGTGAGGGTGATCGCGCTCGCCACGCTGAAGACGTTTCTGCGGCGTAGTCCGAACTACGCCGACGCGCACGAGCCGCTGATGGCTTGGTTCCGCCAGGTCAAGGCGGCCGGCTGGGCGACACCGTCGGCCGTCAAACGGGACGTGCGAAGCGCGAGCATCCTCAAGGACGGCCGTGTGGTCTTCAATATCGCCGGCAACAAGTACCGCATCGTCGTCTGGATCAACTACCCCTATCGCGTCGTCTATATCCGGTTTATCGGCACCCATCGCCAATATGACCGTATCGACGCCCAGACGATTTGAGCTACGGCCATGATGGATATCGCTCCGATCAAGACGCAACGCGACTACCTGCGGGCCCTGAAGGAGATCGAGGGCCTGATGAGCGCCAAACGCAACACGCCCGAGGGCGACCGCCTCGACGTCCTGGCGACCCTGGTCGAGGCCTGGGAACGCAAGCACTATCCGCTCGATTTCCCCGACCCGATCGAAGCCATAAAGTATCATCTGGACCAGAATGGCCTGCAGCCCCGCGACCTCATCCCCTTCATCGGCAGCCGCAATCGCGTCCACGAGGTGCTCAACCGCCGCCGGCCGCTGACCCTCAAGATGATATGGCGCCTGCACGAGGGGCTGGGCATTCCGGCCGAGTCGCTCATCAAGAGCCGGGCCGCCTGACGGAGCCCTCTCCGTCCCCCCTGAATCCACGGCCGAATTTGCCCTCGCCGCCGGGGCCGCTTATAACGCCCGGGCTTTTTCGCCCGCCGGAACCCGCGAATCGTCGCCTGGGCGGGACCGGCAGCCCCTCAGGCCCTGAATTTCAAGCAATGAGCCAGACCGTCTACGTCCTCAACGGCCCGAACTTGAACCTGCTCGGCACCCGCGAGCCGGAAAAGTACGGCCACAGCACGCTCGCCGACGTGGAAAAGCTCACCCGGGACACCGCCCAGCGCTTCGGCCTGGCGGTCGAGTTCCGCCAGTCCAATCACGAGGGTCAGATCGTCGACTGGATCCAGGAGGCGCACGCCAAGAAAGCCGCCGGCATCGTCATCAATCCGGCCGGCTTCACGACCACCTCGGTCGCCATCCTCGACGCGATCCTGGCCGTCAGCCTGCCGGCGATCGAAATCCACATTACCAACATCCATGCCCGTGAAGGCTTCCGGCAGGGGTCCTATGTGTCGAAGGCGGCGAAAGCGGTGATCGCCGGCTTCGGCATAAACGGCTACGCGCTTGCCATCACCGGCATGGCCGAATTCGTCGGCGCCAAAGAACAATCCAAATAGGGGCAAGAGCCCGAACCGGGACGGTGCGATGGCAAAACCGCCAAAATCCAGTCTGGTCGACCGCGACCTGATCCGCGAGTTGAGCGAGCTGCTCGACGAAACGGGCTTGAGCGAGATCGAGATCGAGCACGACGGCAAGCGCGTCCGCGTCGCGCGCAATCTCACGGTTACCGCGCCGGCGCCCGCGCCCGTTCCGCCCATTGCCCCGCGCGGCGGCGAACCGTTGGCGCAGATGTCGGACGCCGGCCCGCTGCCGGTCGACGCCTCCAAGCATCCCGGCCTCGTCACCTCACCCATGGTCGGCACCGCTTACGGCGCGCCCGAACCCGGCGCCAAGCCCTTCGTCGAGGTCGGCAGCAAGGTGGCGGTCGGCGACACGCTGCTGATCGTGGAAGCGATGAAGACCATGAACCAGATTCCGGCGCCGCGCGCCGGCACCGTGACGCAGATCCTGTTCGAGGACGGCCAGCCGGTGGAGTTCGGCGAGCCGTTGGTGATTATCGAGTGAACTTAGACATGCGCCGACTTATCTCCGTCATCCTGAGGTGCGAGCGAAGCGAGCCTCGAAGGGCGATGGCCAAGGTCGACAAGAATTTGGCCGATCATCCTTCGAGGCCCGCCTGCGGCGGGCACCTCAGGATGACGGTTTGAGGATGCGCGGGAATGTTCGATAAAATCCTCATCGCCAACCGCGGCGAGATCGCGCTCCGCGTCCTGCGGGCCTGCAAGGAGCTCGGCATCCCGACCGTCGCGGTGCATTCCACCGCCGACGCCGACGCCATGCACGTGCGTTTCGCCGACGAGAGCGTTTGCATCGGGCCGCCGGCAGCCAAGGACAGCTATCTCAACATCCCGGCGATCCTCGCGGCTTGCGAGATCACCGGCGCCGACGCGGTGCATCCCGGCTACGGCTTCCTGTCCGAGAACGCGCGCTTTGCCGAGATCCTGGCCGAGCACAACATCGAATTCATCGGCCCCAAGGCCGAGCACATTCGCATCATGGGCGACAAGATCGAGGCCAAGCGCACCGCCAAGCGCCTCGGCATTCCCGTGGTGCCCGGCTCGGAAGGCGGCGTCACGTCCGATGCGGACGCCGAGCGCATCGCCAAGGAGATCGGCTTTCCGGTGCTGATCAAGGCGGCCGCCGGCGGCGGCGGGCGCGGCATGAAGGTGGCGCGCGAGGCCGGCGAACTGTCGAGCGCGCTGTCGACCGCGCGCAGCGAAGCCAAGGCCGCCTTCGGCGACGACGCCGTCTATATCGAGAAATACCTCGGCAAGCCGCGCCACATCGAGATCCAGGTGCTGGGCGACGGCCAGGGCAAGGCCATCCATCTCGGCGAACGCGACTGCTCGCTGCAGCGCCGGCATCAGAAAGTGCTGGAGGAAAGCCCCTCGCCCGCGCTCAATGCTTCGGCGCGCAATCAGATCGGCGAGACGGTGGCCAAGGCCATGCGCGAGATCAACTATCTCGGCGTCGGCACCGTCGAGTTCCTCTACGAGGACGGGCAATTCTACTTCATCGAGATGAACACGCGCATCCAGGTCGAGCATCCGGTGACCGAGATGATCACCGATATCGACCTGATCTTCGAGCAGATCCGCGTCGCCACTGGCGCCGAGCTGACCCTGAAGCAAAGCGACATCACGTTCCGTGGCCACGCCATCGAGTGCCGCATCAATGCCGAGAATCCGGTGTCGTTCCGCCCCTCGCCCGGCCGCATCCTGCACTTCCATCCGCCGGGCGGCCTAGGCGTGCGCATCGATTCAGCGGTCTACGAGGGCTACACCATCCCGCCCTATTACGACTCGCTGGTCGGCAAGCTGATCGTGCACGGCAAGACGCGCACCGAGTGCCTGATGCGGTTGAAGCGCGCGCTCGACGAGGTGGTGGTCGACGGCATCGACACCACGCTGCCGCTGTTCCGCGCGCTGGTGTCCGAAAAGGACATCATCGACGGCAACTACCACATCCACTGGCTGGAGCAGTTCCTGGCCAGGGGCGGCATGGACGAATAGCGGAAATCAAGGGCAAGAAAGGAAAGCGGGCCGCCGCGCTTCGCCCGAAGTGCACGGCAGCCCGCTATTCGCGGTGCGTCCCCTACCTTACGCGCCGCGATGCCCAGGCACCGCGTCCAGCATTTTCAGCGTGGCCACGTTCGGGCAATAGTGTTCCCAGCGTGCATCGTCCGGCCGGCTGGCGAGGTCGCGCTTGCAGCGCCCCTTGCAGTCGCAAACGGTGCACACCCGTTCGAGATCGAGGAACGTCGCGCGGTCCGCCTTCGCGACGTCTTCGGGATCGAGTTCCAGCGCCGCCATGCGGCGGAACAATAAGTTCGCGTCGTCGGGCTTGTGGCGCACGAGCTGTTGCAGTTCGCTGCCCGACAGGCCAACGTCCTGCGCCATGCGATCGAAAGCGCCGGGCGAGAAATCGGCGAAATCGGGCGAGCCCGCGCCGCGCGTCCAATCGCGCCACCAGTCCGCAAGCAACGCCGCCGGCGAGCGCCGGTTCGATTCGATGTGTTCGCTGTGCTGGAAGGACATGGCATAGCCCCTTTTGATGACGGTAACTATGGCAGCAGCGCAGCCGCGGTCATTGACCCAGGTCAAACACGGCACCGATTTCCGGTTCAGGCTCTCGTCGGCACGGAGCCTTGCCAGATGCGAACCTTTCCGAGATCGCGCATCGACGCCCTGACCGACGGCATTTTCGCCTTCGGGATGACGCTGCTGGTGCTGGAACTGCGGCTGCCCGATCTGCCCGTGCGCGACAGCACCGCGCTGATCGCGGACCTCGCGGCGCTGTGGCCGAAATATCTTGCCTACGTGATCAGCTTCTTCGTGCTCGCCGCCCACTGGCGCTCCAACGTCGAATTGCGGCGGGTCGAGGAGATTTCCTCGGAAGCCATGGGCCTGTCGATGGTCTATCTGTTCTTCGTCACCAGCATTCCGTTTTCCACCAGCGTGGTCGGCCTGCACGGCGACCTGCCGCCGGCGATCTGACTCTATGCCGGCAACCTGATCGTCATCTCCGCACTGCTGTTGCGCCTGCGCGTGCTGGAAATCGTGCCGGAACACCGGTTGAGCGCCCGCATCGGCCATTTCAGGATCGTGTTCGTGATGGCGATCGCGGCGCGGTCGGTGCTGGTGAGCTTCGTCGTGCCGCAGCACGCCATGTATACCTATCTGCTCAACCTGCTGGCGGGACCGATTGCCGCGCGATGGTGGCCAGACCACTGATGCCGCGGCACCGGGTTCCGGTTCCAATCCCCATATTCAAACCGCGCCGGCTGGCCTAGACTGCCTAAGTCCGTCACCCGTTCGAGCCAATTCGCTTCGATACATGGCCAGTCGCGGTACCAACTTTATCGAGATCACGCCCGAGGTGCTGCTCAAGGCCTATGCCTGCGGCATCTTCCCGATGGCGGAGAGCGCCGAGGACCCGGCGCTGTACTGGATCGAGCCGGACCACCGCGGCATCAGTCCGCTCGATACCTTCCACGTGCCCTCAAGGCTGGCGCGCACCGTGCGCAACACGCGCTTCACCGTGCTCGTCAACCGCGCCTTCGACCAGGTGATCGAAGGTTGCGCGGAACCGGGCGTCGGGCGCGCCCGCACCTGGATCAACGCCCGCATCCGCAAGATCTACCGCGCGCTCTACGCGGAAGGCCATTGCCACACGGTCGAGGTCTATGACGGGCGCCTGCTGGTGGGCGGGCTCTACGGCGTCTCGCTCGGCGGCGCCTTCTTCGGCGAAAGCATGTTCCACCGCGCCCGCGACGCGTCCAAGATCGCGCTCGTGCATCTGGCGGCGCGGCTGAAGGCCGGCGGCTACGGCCTGCTCGACACCCAGTTCGTGACCGACCACCTGAGAACCTTCGGCGCGGTCGAAGTGCCCAAGCGCCAGTATCATCACCTGCTGGAAAACGCGCTGCACGGCGACGGCGATTTCGCAGCGCTGCCCATGAACCGGCCGGTCGGCGGCGCCGAGGCGTTGAAGGTGTTGGAAGACAGCGAGTGGCGAATAGCGAGCAGCGAGTAGCGCAGCCTGTTTCGCTGCTCACTATTCTCTATTCGCTACCGTATCGCCGGCAGGAAGCCGCGCGACTGCGCCGACGGGCGATGCCGCGGCGGCGGGGGTGCCGCGTGTTGCGCGGGCTTTGTGTCAGGTTTGGCGGCCTGCGCGGGCGCCTGCGAGGTCTGGTCGCCGCCGGCACTATCGGAGGAGTCCGCCATTTCCGGCTCCTTGCCGCCGGTGCAGTTGATCAGCCACACGTCGTAGATCGGGTGCTCGACCGCGTTCAGGCCGGGGCTCGACTTGAACATCCAGCCGGTGAAGATGCGCCGGATCTTGCCTTGCAGCGTCACCTCGTCGACGTCGACGAAGGCGTCGGTCTGCGGCGTCTCGGTGGGCGGGCGCGAATAGCAGGCCTTGGGCGTCACCTGCAGCGCGCCGAACTGCACCGTCTCGTTGATGGCGACCTTGAACTGAGTGACCCGCCCGGTGATCTTGTCGAGCCCGTCGAAGACCGCGGTCGGGTTGGTGATGCGCTGCGGCGGCGGCCGCACCACCACCTCGCGGGTCGGCGGCGTCCCGGGCGCGGCAGGCGCCTGCGTGGCGCCCGGCCGCTGAGCGGCCGGCGGCTGGTTGGCCTGCTGGGTCGCGCCCGGCTGCTGTTGCTGCTGCGCCGGCGCGGCCGGATTGGGGGTGTTGGCCTGCTGGGCCGGCTCGGTGCCGGGCGGCGGCGCCAGCGGCTGCGATTCGATGGTGCCGCCACCGGGGCGCGACGCCGGCGGCAGGTTCATGGGCGCCGGCATCGGCTGCGCCGGCGGCTGGTCGCTGCCGGCGGAAGGCGCGAGCGGCTGCGGCTGGCCCTCAGCGGCGGCAGGCTAATCGCGCGCGTTCGGGTTGGCGCCCTGCCCCGGAGAAGGTTGATACTGAGGTCGATATTGAGGCGGATACGGCTGCGGGACGGCCCGTCCGCTCGGATAGTACGGCTGCCGTTGCTGTTGCGGCGGTGGCGGAACAGCCGCCGGCGGCCGCGGCGGGTTGTCGTTGTTGAAGATGGTGTTGAACTGCGCCCATGCGGGGGTCGCCGCCGGCAGCGCCAGCAGCAGCAGAAACCCGATTGTCGCTCTTGCCTGTCGCACCATCAAAGCCGGCTTTGTCAGTCCGCTTCGCGCCGGCTTTCGGTGGATTCGCCTCCGCCCTGCCCGCGCCAGCCCGGTTAACACGGCAAATAGGGCGGCGGAAGGGCGACGCGCCAACGGGCAGCCTCGCTACTCGCCGGGCGCCCAGGCCTTGTAGTCGCCGGTCGCCTTCGGGCGACGGCCGCGCGCCAGCGTCGAGCCCGGCGGCCGGTAGGCGCCCGAGGTGCCCGTGAGGTTCGGCCGGTGCGGCTTTTCCCAGTCGCGCACCTTGTAGGCGCTCTCGGTCGGCGGCGTGTCGACGGTGTGGTGCAGCCAGCCGTGCCAGGACGGCGGCACCATGGTCGCCTCGGTATAGCCGTTGTAGATCACCCAACGCCGCTGGAACCCGAAGCCGGGGTCCACCTTGCCGCCACGGGTGCGGTAGTAGCGGTTGCCGAACTCGTCCTCGCCCACTTTCTCGCCGTACATCCAGGTCCAGAACTGGGTCCCGAAAGTCTGCGAGTTCCACCAGGTGAAGGTTTTCAGCAGGAAGTTTTTCATCGCAACCGCGCCGTGAGGGGTCCAAGTTGGGGCCCAGATGAGCCGGTTTCTGCCACCTCCCCGCCCCCCTGGCAAGGCGCTCGGGCCGGCGGTCCCCCGCCCGGTTCGCGCACCGGAGAGTGGATGGTATGTAGAAGTACATGGATTCGATCCGCTCGGCAGGGCTCCGCGGCCTGAAGAGCGTAGCCGGATGTCACCATTGTACGGCCGCGTTGTTGTACGGCCGCGTTGTACGGCCACATTGCCGCCCCCAAGCCAGTTCAGTGACCTGCCGTCCGTGTCCATGCGGTTGAAGCGCGCAATCAGACCCGCTGCCACGAAGGACGCCTTGAGCCAGATGCCGTCGAAATCAGCAGCCCGCACTGTCTTTTCGATTCTCTTCCTGCTCCTTGCCTTGTTCGCCACGCCGGCATTCACCACGCCCGCATGGTCGCAGCCGGCGCCTGCCGGCAATGGCGCGGCCACCACGGCAGCGCCGGCGAAGCCCCAGAAGGATCCTTACGGCCGCGAGACACCGCAGGGCATGGTGTCCGGCCTGATGAGCGCGCTGGCCGCCGCCGACTACGGCCGCGCGGTGGAGTACTTCCAGACCGACAGCGTGCCCGGCATGACGAACTGGTCGGTGCTGTCGGGCGAAGCGCTGGCGCGCCGCTTTCAGGCGGTGCTCGACCGCGCCGGTACCGTGACGACGGCCGCCGACCTCAGCAACGACCCCAGCGGCGACGTCAAGGACGGCCTGGCGCCGAACCTCGAGCGCTTCGGTTCGGTCAAGATACCGACCGGCAAGGTGCCGCTGCTGGCTCAGCGGGTCGAGCGCGACGGCCAGCAGATGTGGCTGGTGTCCGACGGCACCTTGCGCGAGGTCCCCACCCTGTACCGGACGGTTGCCGAAAACGGGGCGGCGGTGCCGTGGCTCGACCGGCTGCCGGAAGGCCCGACCGTTGCCGGCGCGCCGATCTCGCATTGGCTGGCGCTCCTCATTGCCGCCTGCTTCAGCTTTGCGATCGCCTGGGCGCTGACGGGACTGCGCGGCCCGATCGAGCGTTTCGTGCGGCATGGCGGCGCCGAAACCAAGCTGTCGCGCTTCATCGAGGCCTCCGCCGGCCCGGTCCGCATCCTGATCGCGCTTTTGTTCTTCAGCGTCCTGATGCAATGGCTGGGCGTCACCGTGGTCGCCCGCTACCGCGCGCTGTTTGCCGTGCAACTCATCGGCTGGCTTGCGTTGGTGTGGCTGATGTGGCGATGGGCGGACGCCGCCGGCGAAGTCATCCTCGGGCAAATGTCGCAACGCGGCCAGATCGCCGCCTACTCCGCCGTCAGCTTCCTCAACCGCGCCTTCAAGGCGCTGCTCGTCGTCGTGCTGATCGCCTCACTGCTCGGGGCCTTCGGCATCAACGTCACGGCCGGCCTGGCCGCTCTCGGCGTCGGCGGCCTCGCCATCGCGCTCGGCGCGCAGAAGCTGTTCGAAAATCTGATCGGCAGTCTGACGCTGATCGCCGACCGGCCGATGCGGATCGGCGACTTCGGCAAGTTCGGCAACACCCTGGGAACGGTCGAGGAGATCGGCATCCGCTCCACCCGCGTCCGCACCCTCGACCGCACCGTGCTGACCATCCCTAACGGACAGCTCTCCGCCGAGACGATCGAGAACTATTCCCAGCGCGACCGCTACTGGTTCCACCCGATCCTGAACCTGCGCTACGAGACCAGCCCCGACCAGATGCGCCACGTGCTGCAGAACCTGCGCGCCATGCTTGACGCGCATTCCAAGGTGGACACCGCGACGGCGCGCGTTCGGCTGGTCTCGCTCGGCGCGCATTCGCTCGACATCGAGATTTTCGCCTACATCATCGCCTGGGATTACTCCGGCTTCCTAGAGGTCCAGGAGGACCTGCTGCTGCGCTGCATGGACATCGTCGCCGAGAGCGGCACCGGCTTCGCCTTCCCGTCGCAGACGCTCTACCTCGGCCGCGACGACGGGCTCGACGACAAACGCACCCAGGCGGCGGAAGAAGCAATCCGCCAACAGCGCGGGCAGGTACAGCAGTAGCGGCGGCTGCCAACGCCGTGCCCATCCCTGTTGCCTTTGCTGCAAATGTGGCTATGGTGCCCAAGAAATTGGCAGTCGCGCCCACGTTTTGAGTCGGCGCGGCAGCGCTTGGCACCGAGCCAGCGCGCAAGCCAGAACGAATGACAGTGCCGGGCTAAAGGCGGGTCCCTGAACGGGCCCGCCTTTTCCATTGTTGAGGGCCTTGTGTCGGGACTCGCGCCCCCTGCCCGGCCGTTATCGGCCTTGGCAACGCGCTTCGCCTAGCTTTTTCACTTTCAGCTTTCCGTTCGGCATCGTTGTGCCGCTGCAAGACCCGTGAACCGGATTCACAGGCGTTCAAAACTCAACACCCCACCGGCAAGCCTCCCTCTTGGCGGCTAAGTGCATGGCTCCGTTTCGAGAATCAGCGCGCGGCCGGGACGCTTTGCAGGCGTTGTCCTACGTTCGTCCCCTGCGGAAAAAACACCGGTATTTCGTTGTGGGCTACTCGGAAACCCGGTTTTTCGGTCGTTTTTCTGTCACGCGACAGGGCATAAAAGCCTAGGTCCGGTGCCCAGGAAAAGCACTTTTCGCATCCTTCTTCGAGGCCGATACTCCACTTGGTCCTTCGGCCTTTGTCCCCAGTTTCCGCCTTCAGACCACAAGATTTAGGGATTTAGTTACTCCTACCCACTATCTGTTGTTGACGCGTAGGGTGAGTTTCCGTAGCTTCGGTGCGTTCGGCGGCGGTCATGCGTATCCATGCCCTCCGAACCTTCAAAACCGATCGAGATCGACATCGCCCGCGCCAAGAAAGGCTCTGCGGGAGAGGAATTTGCTGTCTGTGCCGGGCTCCCCAGGGCCCCTTTGCGTAGCGGTTTCGGGTGGCGGGAACGAACCCCAGATAGTGGGGTGGGTGCCGCCTGGGCCAGATCCAACCGACGGGCGCGCCACGCCCGCCACGCGCTATAATCACCGGCGTTTCAAGCCGGCACTTTTACGGGGCTAGAGATACAATGCGGATCCAGCGTCGCTACACCACGGACGGCCAAAGCGCCTACGACTCGATCGGCTTTCGGCTGACCACCAGCGAAATCCGCAACCCGGACGGCTCGGTGGTGTTCAAGCTCGACAACGTCGAGGTGCCGGACGCGTGGTCGCAGGTCGCCTCCGACGTGCTGGCGCAGAAGTACTTCCGCAAGGCCGGCGTGCCCGCGCGCCTGAAGAAGGTCGAGGAGAACTCCGTCCCCTCCTTCCTGTGGCGCTCGGTCGCCGACACCGAGGCGCTGGAAGCGCTGCCCGAGAAGGAGCGCTACATCGGCGAGCATAGCTGCAAGCAGGTATTCGACCGTCTCGCCGGCACCTGGACCTACTGGGGCTGGAAAGGCGGCTACTTCAACGCGGAAGAAGACGCTCAGGCCTACTTCGACGAGCTGCGCTACATGCTGGCCGCGCAGATGTGCGCGCCGAACTCGCCGCAGTGGTTCAACACCGGCCTGCACTGGGCCTACGGCATCGATGGGCCCAGCCAGGGTCACTATTACGTCGATTTCCAGACCGGCAAGCTGACCAAGTCGAAGACCTCCTACGAGCACCCGCAGCCGCACGCCTGCTTCATCCAGGGCATCACCGACGACCTGGTGAACGACGGCGGCATCATGGACCTGTGGGTGCGCGAGGCGCGCCTGTTCAAATACGGCTCCGGCACCGGCTCCAACTTCTCGGCGCTGCGCGGCGAAGGCGAGCGGCTCTCCGGCGGCGGCAAGTCGTCGGGCCTGATGAGCTTCCTGAAGATCGGCGACCGCGCCGCCGGCGCCATCAAGTCGGGCGGCACCACGCGCCGCGCCGCCAAGATGGTGATCGTCGACGTCGACCATCCCGACATCGAGACCTACATCGACTGGAAGGCGATCGAGGAGCAGAAGGTTGCCGCGCTGGTCACCGGCTCCAAGGTCAACCAGAAGCACCTGCGCGCCATCCTCCGATCTTGCGTCAACTGCCAGGGCTCCGGCGACGACTGCTTCTCGCCGGAGAAGAACCCGGCGCTCAAGCGCGAGATTCGCCTCGCCCGCCGCTCGTTCGTACCCGACAACATCATCCAGCGCGTGATCCAGTTCGCGCGCCAGGGCTACACCGACATCCAGTTCCCGACCTACGACACCGACTGGGATTCGGACGCCTACCTCACCGTCTCGGGGCAGAACTCGAACAACTCGGTGCGCGTCACCGACGAGTTCCTGAAAGCCGTGGAAGCCGACGGCAACTGGGACCTGACCGCGCGCATCACCGGCAAGTCCACCAAGACCGTGCGCGCCCGCGACCTGTGGGAGAAGATCGGCAGCGCCGCCTGGTCCTGCGCCGACCCCGGCCTGCAGTTCCATTCGACCATCAACGACTGGCACACCTGCCCCGCGTCCGGCCAGATCCGCGCCTCCAATCCGTGCTCGGAATACATGTTCCTGGACGACACGGCCTGTAACCTCGCCTCGCTCAACCTGCTGCAGTTCCGCGACCAGAAGACCAAGCAGATCGACGTCGAGAGCTACGAGCACGCCGTGCGGCTGTGGACCGTGGTGCTGGAAATCTCGGTGCTGATGGCGCAGTTCCCGTCGAAGCAGATCGCGCAGCTTTCCTACGAGTTCCGCACTCTCGGCCTCGGCTACGCCAATATCGGCGGCCTGCTGATGACCTCCGGCATCCCCTACGATTCCGACGAGGGCCGGGCGATCGCCGGCGCGCTGACCGCCATCATGACCGGCGTGTCCTACGCCACCTCCGCCGAGATGGCGTCCGAGCTCGGGCCGTTCCCCGGCTTCAAGAAGAACCGCGAGCACATGCTGCGCGTCATCCGCAACCACCGCCGCGCCGCTCACGGCGAGCGCACCGGCTATGAGAAGGTGGCGACGCCGCCGGTGCCGCTCGCCATCGCGGCCTGCCAGTCCTTGGGTGAACATGGCGCCAACCTTGTCGCGCACGCCAAGGCGGCCTGGGACAAGGCGCAGGAACTCGGCGAGCAGCACGGCTTCCGCAACGCG
The DNA here is from genome assembly GCA_037381985.1 of Pseudolabrys sp. Classification (GTDB taxonomy): domain Bacteria; phylum Pseudomonadota; class Alphaproteobacteria; order Rhizobiales; family Xanthobacteraceae; genus Pseudolabrys. Next base: position 2,238 of record JARRQH010000018.1, on the reverse strand, counting down.
CAGTCGACCGTGATCGCGCCCACCGGCACCATCGGCCTGGTGATGGACTGCGACACCACCGGCATCGAGCCCGACTTCGCGCTGGTGAAGTTCAAGAAGCTCGCCGGCGGCGGCTACTTCAAGATCATCAACCGCGCGGTGCCGGAAGCGCTACGCACGCTCGGCTATTCGGAAGCGCAGATCGCCGAGATCGAGGTCTACGCGGTCGGCCACGGCTCGCTGGCGCAGGCGCCGGGCATCAACCACACCACCCTCAAAGGGAAAGGCTTCACCGACGAGGCCATCGCCAAGGTCGAGAAGGCGCTGCCCACCGCCTTCGACATCAAGTTCGCCTTCAACAAGTGGACGCTCGGCGAAGAGTTCTGCCGCGACGTGCTGGAAATCCCGGCCGACCAGGTGGCGCTTCCCACCTTCGACCTCCTGGCAGCCATTGGTTTCTCGAAGCGCGAGATCGACGCCGCCAACATCCACGTCTGCGGCGCCATGACGGTGGAAGGCGCCCCGCACCTGAAGGCCGAGCATTACCCGGTGTTCGACTGCGCCAACCCGTGCGGCCGCACCGGCAAGCGCTATCTCTCGGTCGAAAGCCACATCCGCATGCTGGCGGCGGCGCAGCCCTTCATCTCCGGCGCCATCTCCAAGACCATCAACATGCCGAACGACGCCACGGTCGAGGACTGCAAGGCGGCTTACCTCTTGTCCTGGAAGCTGGCGCTGAAGGCCAACGCGCTCTACCGCGACGGCTCCAAGCTGTCGCAGCCGCTCAATTCGCAGCTCATCGAGGATGACGAGTGCGAGGACGACCTGCTCGAAGCCTTCATCGAGAAGCCCGCCGCGGCGCGCGCCGCGGGGCTGGCCGAGAAGGTGGTGGAGAAGATCGTCGAGCGCGTCACGGTGCTGCGCGAGCGCGAGAAGCTGCCGCACCGCCGCAAGGGCTACACCCAGAAAGCCGTCGTCGGCGGCCACAAGGTCTATCTGCGCACCGGCGAATACGACGACGGGCGTCTGGGCGAAATCTTCATCGACATGCACAAGGAGGGCGCGGCGCTGCGCTCCTTGCTCAACAACTTCGCGATCGCGGTTTCGCTCGGCCTGCAATACGGCGTGCCGCTCGACGAATACGTCGATGCCTTCACCTTCACCCGCTTCGAGCCGCAGGGCCCGGTGCAGGGCAACGACACCATCAAATACGCCACCTCGATCCTCGACTACGTGTTCCGCGAGCTGGCGGTCTCCTACATGGAGCGCTTCGACCTCGCCCACGTCGACCCGAGCGAGACCGGCTTCGACGCCCTCGGTAAGGGCGAAGCGGAAGGCAAGCCGACTTCCGCCTCGCACCTGGTGTCGAAGGGCCTGACCCGCTCGCGCACGGATCGTCTCTCGGTGGTGGCGACACCCGCTTCTTCTCCCTCCCCTGAGCGAGGAGGGTCGACCACCGAAGGCGGCCGGGCTGGGGTCGGCGGCGCCAAAGTCACCGCCCTCGCCTCGCATGCGGCCCGCGCGGAAGGCGCCACCGCGTTGAAGGCCGAGCCGGAAGCCAAGCTCTCGCCCGCCGAACAGCTCGAGGTCATCAACGAGCACGACGCGGTGGAGCACGCCAAGAAGGCGGCCACCGAGCGCCGCGCCGAAGCCCGCGCCAAGGGCTACGAAGGCGAAGCCTGCGGCGAGTGCGGCAACTTCACCTTGGTGCGGAATGGCACCTGCATGAAGTGCGATACGTGTGGGAGCACCACCGGCTGCTCGTAAGAGCAGCCGGCGTTCTGGTCGTTTGAGTTGGACAATTGAAAGGAACGCGACATGGTCGGGAAGCGAATCTACGTGGAAAGGCGTCCAGAAGGCGATTACGCGGTTCGACGAGCCAACTCTGAGCGCGCCAGTGACGTCCTCCCAACTCAGAGAGAGGCAATCGAGAGGGCCAAGGAACTGAGCCCCGGCTCCCGCCCCGACGTTGAGCGCGTTCGCCACACTTCGGCCGGCGCGCCGGACAAATGGCGGAAGGCTTGAATTCAGGAACAAGGTGAAAGGCAAGTGACGAGAATTGCAATGGGGGGTTAATTTAGGGCAAAGCAAATATCTTTCGACGACTATCCGGTGGACCCGGGGAGCAATAAGGAGGTCCGGGAAAATGCGAGGCGCCTTCGCCAGTTCCTAAACCAGGGCAGCGGAGACCGCGTAGACGTCCTCGTGTTGGAAAGAATTGTCGAAATCTGGACAGTGGAAGGCGTGAGGCCATTTAAC
>JARRQH010000017.1:0-20552 GCA_037381985.1 Pseudolabrys sp. | reverse complement strand
CTAAGCGAACCAAGCCGGAGTTTTTCCATGGCCCATGCCGCCTATGTCTTTGATGCCTATGGCACCTTGTTCGACGTACATGCTGCAGTCCGCAAACACGCGGACAAACTCGGCCCCGATGCTCAGGCGTTTTCTTTTGTCTGAGAGGCGCCGTGCCCGCGCTGGCGCGCTCACTTGCCCTGCAACATCTCCAGCGCCTGCCGGTGCACGCGTTCGTCGCCGGCGACCACGATGCGGCCGCCGGCCTGCGCCGGCTCGTTCTCCCAGGTGGTGATGATGCCGCCGGCGCCGGTGACGATCGGGATCAGCGCCACGATGTCGTAGGGGTTGATCTCGGTCTCGATGATGAGGTCGATCTGCCCCGCGGCAAGCATGCAGTAGGCATAGCAGTCGCCGCCGTAGCGCGACAGCTTGGCCGCGTTTTCCACGGTGCGGAAGGTGGCGCGGTCGGCCTCGTTCATCAGCAATGGACTGGTGGTGTAGAGCAGCGCGTCGCTCAGGCTCTTGCATGCGCGCACCCGCAGGTCGCGGTCGCCGGCCGGGCCGCGGTAACGCGCCGCGCCGCCGTCGCCGGTGAAGCGCTCGCCGATGAACGGCTGGTGCATTATGCCGAACACCGGCTCGCCGAAGCGCATCAGCCCGATCAGCGTGCCCCAGGCCGGCATGCCGGAGATGAACGACTTGGTGCCGTCGATCGGGTCGAGCACCCAGACGTATTCGGCGTCGGTGCGCTCGGCGCCGTATTCCTCGCCCAGGATGCCGTGGTCGGGGAAGGTGCGGCTGATGAGGGCGCGCATGGCCTGCTCGGCCGCCCGGTCGGCGGCGGTGACCGGGTCGAAGCCGCCGGCCTTCTTGTTCTCCACCGCCAGCGCGGTGCGGAAGAACGGCAGGATGGTATGGCCGGAAACGCTGGCGAGCTCGTCGACGAAGCTCGCGAAATCGATAACGGTCATGGGTCTCGCCTGTGTTTCCTTGGACGTAACGGAGAGTAGGGGCGCCGGCAATCGGGGTTTGGCGCCACCCACAGGCCAGCGTTGCGGGTTGCAATTCTTGCAGGTCTCGGCGACTCGCTGCGGCATTACGCCGCCGGTTTGTGCCTATTTGGCAACGTTTGTGACAGAAATGACCTTCTCGGTTCCCGATTGCAGTATTCAGCTATGCAAGCGGGTTGGTGGGTGAGAAACGGCCTATTCGGCCGCGGCGGCGCGGAACGGGCGCAGATCGTCCAGGGGAATCTCGCCCAGCCGGCAGGCCACCATTTCCAGGTCGGCCGCGAGCTGCGCGAAATGGGCCGAACGCTCGTAGCGGCGCTCGTCCATGTAGAGTGCCCGATTGATCTCGAGCTGCAGGGCGTGCAGCCCGGCGGCCGGATTGCCGTAATGCTCGGTGATGAAGCCTCCGGCATAGGGCTTGTTGCGGCTCACGGTGTAGCCGAGCCCGCGCAGGGTGCTTTCCACGGTTTCCGCCACCACCGGCACGCAACTGGTGCCGTAGCGGTCGCCCAGCACGAATTCCGGCCGCGGGCGGTCGTCGCGCTGGCCGGCGGTCGACGGCATGGAATGGCAGTCGATCAGCACGGCGGCGCCGAAGTCCCGGTGCACGTGCGAAAACAGCCGCCGCAGGGTGCGATGGTAGGGCTTGTACAGGCTCTCGATGCGCTGGAGGGCCTCGTCGACCGGGATGCGCTGGCCGTAGATTTCCTGGGCGTCGCCGACCACGCGGGCGACCGTGCCCAGGCCGCCAGCGACGCGCATGGAACGGGTATTGGCGAAAGAGGGCAGGCGGCCCTCGAACATGCGCGGATCGAGCTCATAGGGCTCGCGGTTCACATCGACGAAACAGCGCGGGAAATGGGCGTGCATCAGCGGGTAGCCCTGGCGGACCACGCCGGCCATCAGCTCGTCGACGAAGCTGTCCTCGGAGCGACGCAGGGTGGCGATCTCCAGCCGGGACACTGCCAGGAAGGCGCGTGGGTAGACCGAGCCGCTGTGGGGCGAATTGAACAGCACCGGGCCGGTGCAAGCGCGCGGCTCCACGATCTCGAACGGCGGGTCCAGCTCGTCGCGGCGGTCGTCCATGGGTGCGGTGCTCGTTGGGCGTGGCGGCTCCCCGGAAAGGCCGCTAATCTCGGGGTTGGGTGGTCCGGCGCACCCGCTTCAGGGTCTATTGTCCATGTCCCTTGGGACAAAGCCAAGCAGTGCTTTCGGGTTCACCCGTTATTTACCCGGGGTGAGGCTTTATGGGCCTGTAAGGGCCGCCTGTCCGGGCGGTAGGCACGGGGACGTTGGGGAAGAATGACAAAAATCCTCCTGGCTGAAGACGACACGGATATGCGGCGCTTTTTGGTCAAGGCGCTGCAGAACGCCGGATTCGAGGTGGCTTCCTACGACAACGGCATGTCGGCCTACCACCGGCTGCGGGAGGAGCCCTACGAGATGCTCCTGACCGACATCGTCATGCCGGAAATGGACGGCATCGAGCTCGCCCGGCGGGCGGCGGAACTCGACCCCGACATCAAGATCATGTTCATCACCGGCTTTGCCGCGGTGGCGCTGAACGCCGATTCGACCGCCCCCAAGCAGGCCAAGGTGCTTTCCAAACCCATCCATCTGCGCGAGCTGGTGACGGAAGTGCAGAAGATGCTGACGGCCGCCTGAGGCCGGGGCTCATAGGGGCCGAAACAGGCATCTTGCCTCGCCGGTTGCGAGCCGATAGATCATCCCGGACCGGCGGCGATCCCGAGGACGGTGATTTCAGACAAGGGACCGGCCGGGCCGGAAAAGGGCGCGTAGCTCAGCGGAAGAGCACTACCTTGACATGGTAGGGGTCACAGGTTCGATCCCTGTCGCGCCCACCATCTTTTCCGGCTTTTTGCAGTCCTCCGGCGCCGCCACGGCCGCCCCCCTGCGCCCGCGGCCGTGTCGGCTTCATCCGGATATGATCACGTCGGCCGGCAGGACGAACCAGGAGATCCCGCTGCGGGATCCGTCTGTCAGGACCGCTTCCGCTTGGTCTTGGCGATGCCGCCGAAGAAATCTTCGCGGACCGAATCCAACATATCCATTCGCGACTGCAGGGATTTGCCCAATTGATCGCTGATGCGGGCAATCAAGAGTTCCGACAATGCCGTCAAGGCGGCAAAGGAGTCCCAGGGCGAAGCACTCGCCGTCTGCACGACGAATGTAATGGCGGCTTTGCGGGCGGCCGGCGCATCCTTGTTGTCGCAGATCAGGATCACGCGGGCGCCGCGTTCGGCGGCCAGGTCGCAGAGCCGCACGATGTCGTCCTGATAGCGCCTGATGTCGAACGCGATAAGAACTGACTTGCGGTCCATATCGACAATGGTATCCGGCCAAGACGCGCTCTGACCCTCGATCAGCGTCACGCCGGGCCGCATCGCGTGAAGATGCGTCGCCAGGTGAAGTGCCGCGCTTTGCGTCAACCGTCCGCCGAGGACAAAGATGTTCTTCTTGTCGTCGGCAACCAGCGAAACCGCTTTGTTCAATTCCGTGCGCTGAACCGCATTGAGCGTCTCGACGATATTGCGCGTGAGCCGGTCGCGAAAGGCGATCATGAAATCCGGCGCGGCCGTCTCCCCGACTTCATGGGCCAGAAGCCGGCCGCGCGGCGACTGCAGCAGCGTCGATAACTCCTCGCGCAGGCAATCCTGAAACGCGCCGTAATTCTCCAGCCCGAGTTTGGCAATCAGCCGCAAGACGCATTGGGCGCTGACCCCGGCGTCGGCCGCAAAGCGCGAGATCGGCTGCAGGCCCGCCATGGGATAGTTCGACAGCAATTCCTCGGCCGCGCGCGCTTCATTCTTGGTCAGCGCCGCCTTGTTGGTGCGCAGGATTTCGACCAGTGAACTGGGCCGCCGTGTCTTCATGCCTCAATTTCCGCCTTGACCAAAAAATCCGCACTGGAACGCCAATTCCAGATTGACACAAAACTGAATCCGCTGGAACGTTAATTCCGGGACCGAGGCGGCAAGGCTATATTTTTTCAAAGCCGGAAAAAGGGGGACTGAACGATGGCGAATGAAGGCAAGCAGCACGAAGGAGGGGTATCCTATCACATCCCTGACCAGGAATATTTCGACAAGCGGATTCTGAAACGCCACGCCGGCGTGTTCTCGCTCTGGGCGCTCGGCGTCGGCGCCGTTATCTCGGGCGACTTTTCGGGCTGGAATCTCGGCTTCGCCGTCGGCGGCTGGGGCGGCATGTTCGTCGCCACCATCGTCATCGCCATCATGTATCTCGGGCTGACCTATTCGATCGCCGAGATGAGTCCGGCCCTGCCGCATACCGGCGGCGCCTATTCCTTCGCGCGCACCGCCTTCGGCCCGTGGGGCGGGTTCATCACGGGCATCGCCGAAAACATCGAATACGTTCTCACTCCGGCCGTCGTGGTGTACTTCATCGGCACCTACATGACGCAGATCACCGGCACCCCGACTGACCTGCAGCCGATCTGGTGGCTGGTCGGCTACGCGATCTTCGTCGGCCTCAACGCCCGCGGTGTAGAGCTCTCCTTCAAGGTGACCGTCACCGTCACGCTGATTGCTATCGGCATTCTCGTCTTCTTCCTCTTGAGCGTGCTGTTCTCCGGCCACTTCGATTTCGCCAAATGGGCGATGAATGTCGGCGTCGACGCCCACGGCAAAGTCGTGGCGCTTCCCAATGGCGGCGGATCCTTCCTGCCGCTCGGCCTCAAGGGCGTCTTCGCCGCGCTGCCGTTCGCCGTCTGGCTGTTCCTGGCGATTGAACAATTGCCGCTTGCCGCCGAGGAATCGGTCGATCCGAAGCGCGACATGCCGAAGGGCATCATGCTCGGCATGTTCACGCTCATCGGGCTCGGCTTCCTGGTGCTCGTCATCAACCCGGCGATCCCCGGCGGCGCGTTCGCCTACGGCTCGTCGGGTCAGCCGATCCTGGACGGCTTCGCCGTCATCTACGGCTCGGGCTGGGCTAAACTCCTGGCGCTCTTCGCCGTGGCGGGGCTGGTGGCGAGCTTCCATTCCATCATCTTCGCCTTCGGACGGCAGATCTACTCGCTGTCGCGTGCGGGCTACTTCCCGCACTTCCTCTCCGTCACTCATGGCGAGCACAAGACGCCGAACGTGGCGCTCTACGCCGGCGCCCTGGTCGGCTTCCTCGTCATGCTCATCATCTGGTTTTCCGAAGGCGGCGAGGCGGCCGGGACCTATATCGGCGGCACGCTGCTGAACATGGCCGTCTTTGGCGCCATGTTCTCCTATCTCCTGCAGGGCCTCACCTTCCTGCAGCTGCGCCGCAAGTTCCCGCACATCGAGCGACCCTATAAGAGCCCGTTCGGTACGCTCGGCGCCAGCCTCACCGTGATCATCGCCATCGTCACCATCATCTTCCAGCTCACCGACCCGCTCTATCAGCAGGGCATCATCGGCGTTGCGATCTGGTATGCGCTGGCGATCATCTACTTCGCCGTCTACGGCCGCACCACTCTGGTCTACTCGCCGGAAGAGGAGTTTGCCGTCAAACAGCGTGAGGGCGCCCAGGCTGTAAAATAACGCTCTGTCCGGAATGAAGGCCCGGCCGGGAGAAGCCGGCCGGGCCTTGCTCTTAAGAGGCATCCGGCATATCGCGTGCGGCCTCGCGAAAGCCCCTTTGAAAGGGAAACCATGGAACCGAGATCAGTCAAGACCGCGGCCGATGCCCGAAAAATCGTAGAGGAACGCAAGCTCGACTATGTGAAAGTCGGCGTGTTCGATGTCGATGGCATCATGCGCGGCAAATACATGGGGCGCGACAAGTTCTTCTCGGCGCTCGAAAACGGGTTCGGCTTTTGCGACGTCGTGCTGGGTTGGGATTCGAACGACCAGCTCTACGACAATGTGAAGCTGACGGGCTGGCACACCGCCTATCCCGACGCCTGGGTGCGCGTTGTGCCGGAGAGCTGCCGCGCAATCCCCACGGAAGGCGACATGCTGCTGTTCCTGGGCGAGTTCGCCCCGCCGGCGGAAACGGTCTGTCCGCGCGGCGTGCTGCGCTCGGTCCTCGAGCGCGCCGGCCGCATGGGTTTCACGGCCCGCGCGGCCGCCGAGTTCGAGTTCTTCCTGTTCGAGGAAACCCCGCATTCCGTGCGCGAGAAGAATTATCGCGACCTCAGGAACATCACGCCGGGCTTCTTCGGCTATTCCGTCCTGCGCAATTCCGTGCACGCCGAGTTCTACAAAGACCTTCTCGACATGTGCAAAGCGATGGACTTCCCGCTCGAAGGTTTGCACACGGAGACCGGACCGGGCGTGATCGAGGTGGCGCTCAATCACGACGAGGCGCTGGCGGCGGCCGACAAGGCGGCCCTGTTCAAGACCTTCACCAAGGTGCTGGCGGAACGGCGCGGCTGGATGGCGACGTTCATGGCCAAATGGTCGCCGGATTGGCCCGGCCAGAGCGGGCATCTTCACGTGTCTTTGGCGGGCAAGGACGGCAAGTCGGTGTTCTACGATGCCTCCGCGCCGCACACCATGTCGCAGCAGATGCGCTGGTTCGTGGGCGGGCAGCAGGCTTTGATGCCCGAATTGCTGTCCATGATCGCCTGCACGGTCAACAGCTACACGCGGCTCATTCCCGGCTTCTGGGCGCCCACCCACGCGACCTGGGGCGTGGAGAACCGCACCTGCGCGCTGCGCGTTATCCCGGGCTCGGCCAAGAGCCAGCGCGTCGAGTACCGGATAGCGGCCGCCGACATCAATCCCTATATCGCGCTCGCCTGCGCCATCGGTTCGGGCCTGTGGGGCATCGAAAACAAGATCGAGCCCGACGAGCCGGTGGTGGGCAACGCCTATGCCATGGAATTTTCGCCGGCGCGTGATTTGCCGCGCACGCTGAGCGAAGCCGCCGAACGCCTGAAGCGTTCCAAGGCGGCCAACGAATTGTTTGGCGAGGCTTTCGTCGAACACTATTCCGCCACGCGGGATTGGGAAGAGCGCGAGTTCCGCAAGGCGATCACCGATTGGGAACTCGCGCGTTATTTCGAGATCATCTGATGCCGGGAAAACTTGCTTGTGTCAGCCCGATCGACGGGCGTGTCTTCGTTGAGCGTCCGCTGGCCGATGCCGACGCGATCGATCAGGCGCTGTCGCGCGCGAGCGCGGCCCAGCGCGGCTGGGGCGCGACGCCGCTCGAGCAGCGTCAGGCCATCCTGTCGGCGGCGGTCGATGCCTTCGTCGCCAAGGGGCCCGAGATCGCCGAGGAATTGACCCGCATGATGGGGCGCCCGGTGTCGCAGACGCCGGGCGAGATCGGCGGCTTCGAAGAGCGCGCCCGCTACATGATCGGCATTGCGCAGGACGCCCTGGCGCCGCTCGATCCCGGCCCCAAGACCGGGTTCAAACGCTATATCCGCCACCTGCCGCTCGGCGTCGTCGCCGTGATCGCGCCGTGGAACTATCCCTATCTGACGTCGGTCAATGCCGTGATCCCGGCGCTGGCCGCCGGCAACGCGGTGGTCCTGAAGCATTCGCACCAGACGCCGTTGTGCGCGGAGCGCATGGCGCAGGCCCTGGCGGCGGCGGGATTGCCCGCTGGTGTCTTTGAGGTTCTTCACATGAGCCACGACGACACGGCCAGACTGATGGCCGATGCGCGCATCGACGGCGTCTGCTTCACCGGCTCGGTGGACGGCGGCCACGCCGTGCAGCGCGCGCTGTCGGACAAATTCGCCGCCGTCGGCCTCGAGCTCGGCGGCAAGGACCCGGCCTATGTGCGCAAGGATGCCAATCTCGCCCACGCCATCGACAGCCTCGTCGACGGGGCGATGTTCAATTCGGGCCAGAGCTGCTGCGGCATCGAGCGCATTTATGTCGACGAAAGCCTGTTCGACGACTTCGTCGCCGGTGCCGTGGCGCTGACCCGGAAATACCGTTTGGGCAATCCGCTCGATCCGGAGACCACGCTCGGCCCCATGGTGCGCGCCAGCGCCGCCACCTTCGTGCGCGGGCAGATCGACGAAGCCGTGAGCCAGGGCGCCACCGCGCTCATCGACCCCAAGTCGTTCGCGGCCGATACCCCCGGCACGTCCTATCTCGCGCCGCAAATCCTGATCGGCGTCGATCACACCATGCGCATCATGAACGAAGAGACCTTCGGGCCGGCGGTCGGCATCATGAAGGTGCGCTCCGACGAGGAGGCGATCCGCCTCATGAACGACAGCCGTTATGGCCTGACGGCGGCGATCTGGACCGAGGATGTCGATGCCGCCGAGCGGTTTGGCGCGCAGATCGAAACCGGCACGGTGTTCATGAACCGCTGCGACTATCTCGATCCGGCGCTGGCCTGGACCGGCGTCAAGGACACCGGACGCGGCTGCACCCTGTCGGCGCTCGGGTACCAATACCTGACGCGGCCGCAATCTTTTCACCTCCACCTCAACACGCATTAGGACGGCTCGATGTCTGTCATTCTCACCGGTTCCTGGAACTATCCGACGCGCATCCTGCACGGCCCGGGGCGCATCGCCGAACTGGCGGACGCCTGCCGCGGGCTCGGAATAAAGCGTCCGCTGTTGGTGACCGATGCCGGCCTCAAATCGGCGCCGATCACGGCGCGGGCGTGCGACGTCCTCGTTGCCGCCGGCATGGACGCGCCCATCTTCGCCGATATCAAATCCAATCCGGTCGGTGCCAATGTCGACGCCGGGGTCGCGGTGTATCGCGCCGGCGGCCACGACGGCGTGGTCGCCTTCGGCGGCGGATCGGGGCTCGATGCCGGCAAGGCCATTGCCTTCATGGCCGGGCAGACCCGGCCGATCTGGGATTTCGAGGATATCGGCGATTGGTGGACGCGCGCCGATCCCGCGGACATCGCGCCGATCGTCGCGGTCCCGACGACGGCCGGCACGGGTTCGGAGGTCGGCCGCGCCTCCGTCGTGTTGAACGAATTGAGCCATGAGAAGAAGATCATCTTTCATCCGCAGATGATGCCGGGGATCGTGATCTCCGATCCGGAATTGACCGTCGGTCTTCCCGCGCATGTCACCGCCGCGACGGGGATGGACGCGCTCACCCATTGTTTCGAGGCCTATTGCGCGCCCGGCTTTCATCCGCAGGCCGAGGGCATCGCGCTGGAAGGCTTGCGCCTCATCGCCGACTATCTGCCGCGCGCATGCGCCAATGGCGGCGATATCGAAGCGCGCTCGCGCATGCTGGCGGCGGCGTCGATGGGCGCGGCGGCGTTTCAGAAGGGTCTCGGCGCGGTCCACGCCATTTCGCATCCCGTCGGCGCGCTCTACGACACCCACCATGGCCTGACCAACGCGATCGTTCTTCCCTACGTGATGATGCACAACCGTGCGGCAATCGCGGAAAAATGCGCGCGCATCGCCCGCGTGCTCGAACTGTCCGATCCCGGCTTCGACGCCGTGCTGGCCTGGGTTCTCGCCCTGCGCAAGGAGCTCGGCATTCCGAACACGTTGAAGGAGATCGGCGTCGACGCGGAACGCGCCGCCGAAATCGGCCGCTTCGCCGAGGTCGACCCGTCCGCCGGCGGCAATCCGACCGAGGTCAAGGCGGCGGCCTTGGAGCAGATTTTCCGCGCCTGCGTTTCCGGGCGGCTGGACGACGCGTGACCATGCCGAAACTGCTGATCGTCGAAGGGAATACGGCCGAGCAACGGCGACGCCACGACAAGGCGGGCGGGCGCATCGCCTACGAGCTCTACGCCGACGTCTTGCGCCAGATACGATCCGACTTGTCGTTCGAGATCGCGTTTCCGGCCGATGCCGATACCGGTCTTCCGTCGGCCGCCGCGCTTGCCGCCTTCGACGGCGTCGTCTGGACGGGTTCCGCGCTCAATATCTATCACGGTGGCCCCGCGATCGAGCGCCAGATTGCGTTCGCGCGGAGCTGCTTCCGCGCGCATGTTCCGCAGTTCGGGAGTTGCTGGGGCCTGCAGGTCGCGGTTGCCGCGGCGGGCGGCGAAGTCGCGCTCAACGCCAAGGGCCGCGAAATCGGCATTGCCCGCAAGATCGTATTGACCGAGGCCGGAAAATCCCACGCGCTCTATCGCGGCAAGCCGCCGGTATTCGATGCCCTGGCCGTTCACAAAGACGGTATCGCGAAACTACCGGACGGCGCGACAGTGCTCAGCACCAACGCCATGGGCATTCAGGCGCTTTCGATCGTCTTCGAAGGTGGTGACATGTGGGGCGTGCAGTATCACCCGGAATACCACTTCGGCGAGGTGGCGTCCTGCATGCGCCGCTATGCGCCGAGCCTGGTGGAGGAGGGCCTGTTTTCAGGCCAGGCGGACGTCGAAGATGCTGCCGCTGAATTCGCTTCCTTCGACGCCGCTCCGTCAAAACGCGCGCAATGGAGCTTTGGGCTGGAGGCCGATGCCCTCGATCCGTCCATGCGGCAGCGCGAGATCACAAACTGGCTTGCACTTGTCGCCGACCAAAAGCGCTGACGCGGCGCTACCTGAATAGCAACAGCCGCGTTATCGCCGGTAGGTGTAAGCGCGGTCTTCCTGCTCGCTGGCAAGTTCGGCAACCAGCGCATGGTACGGCGACAGGTGGCAGACCGGGTCGGTGGCGCGGGCATCGCCCGTGATCATCAGCGCCTGGCAGCGGCAGCCGCCGAAATCCTGCTCGCGCCGCTCGCAGCTCAGGCAGGGCTCTTTCATCCAGCTCGTGCCGCGGAAGGCATTGAACGCGGGCGAATCCCGCCAGATCTCCTCCAGCGAGTGATCGCGCACCGACCAAAATTCCAGATCGGGGATCGACTCCGCCGCGTGACAGGGCAGTACGCGGCCCGCCGGCGTGACGTTGAGCGAGCGCCGGCCCCAGCCGCCGACGCAGGGCTTGGGGAAGCGCGCGTAGTAGTCCGGCACCACCGCGTCGATGACGATCTTGCCGTGGTGCTTGTAGCGTAGCGCCTCCACGGTCTTGACCGCTTTCTCGACCTGCTCGCGCTTCGGCATCAGCGCGGCGCGGTTGGGCACCGCCCAGCCGTAGTACTGCACGTGCGCGATTTCGATGCGGCCGGCGCCGAGCGCCAGCGCCTGCTCGACCATGGTCTCGATGTGTTCGATGTTGGCGCGGTGCACCACCACGTTGACGGTGAGCGGCAGGCCGAGCCGCACCGCGTGGCGGGCGAGGGCGTTCTTGCGCTCGTAGGCGCCCTTGTAGCCGGCGATGACGTCGGCGGAGTCGGCGTTGCTGTCCTGGATCGAGATCTGCACGTGGTCGAGGCCGACGTCGTAGAGCGCGGCCAGCGCCTCCTTGGACAGCCCGACGCCGGAGGTGATGAGGTTGGTATAGAGCGGCGCCTCGTGTGCGGCCTTGACGAGATCGACGATGTCGCGGCGCGAGCCCGGTTCGCCGCCGGAGATGTGCGTCTGCAGGACGCCGAGCGCGGCGGCTTCCTTGAACACCCGCGCCCAGGTCTCGGTATCGAGCTCGTCGGAGCGGCGGTCGAGCTCGAGCGGGTTCGAGCAATAGGGGCAGCCGAGCGGGCAGCGGTGCGTCAGTTCCGCGAGCAGGCCGAGCGGCCGGTGCAGCGTTTTGCCGTTGCCCTCTGCCATGTCAAAGCTCCAGCAGTTGCTTGTCGGCGAGCGAACCGAGCAGCGCCTTGACGTCGGTCAGTACACGCTCGCGCGGCGCGTTGTAGGCGGCGGCCAGCGCGTCGGCGATCGCCGCCACCGTCGCGACGCCGTCACAGCGCTGCAGGATCGCCAGCGCGATGGGGTCCGGCTTGAAGACGCGCTCCGGCGCCAGCAGCACCATGCCGCCCTGCGCCGGACTGTCGGTGAGCCGCACCCCGCGCGGCAGGCGCGGCACACTGTCGTCGGTGACCTCGCGCGGGGCGGTGGCGGTCATGCGCCTTGATCCTCCGGCACGAAGACGTCGGGCGGCAGGTGCTTGGGCGCGACGTACGAATAGTAGAGCACGTCGAGCATCGTCCACAGCACGGTCATCTTGAACAGCAGCGCCTCCATCACCGCGCGCTGCTTCTCGGGCGTCGTGGCGTTGCGCTTCACGTAGTCGAGCGCGAAGGTGGCGTCGCGGCTGGCCTGAGGCGGGCGCTTCTCGAAATAGGCCATGGTCGCGGCGGTGATGAAGTCGTAGTTTTTCAGCATGCCGGACATGCGCTCGCCGATGATGGTGGGCGAGAACAGTTCGGTCAGCGAGGACGCGACCGCCTCCAGCAGCGTGCGCTCGCGCACGAAATGCACATAGGCTTCGACCGCAAAGCGCGTGCCCGGCAGGATGAGGCGGGTAGAGACCACGTCGTCCTGCGGCAGCCCGAGGCCGTCGGTCAGCTTCAGCCAGCGCATGATGCCGCCGTTGTCGCTGGTGTCGCCGTCGTGGTCGACCAGGCGGCTCCGCCATTCGCGGCGCAGGTCGCGGTCGTCGCAGCGCGCCATCAGGCTGGCGTCCTTGATCGGGATCATCGCCTGATAGTAGTAGCGGTTGAGCGCCCAGGCCTGCACCTGGCCCTTGGTGCATTGCCCACCATGCAGCATCTTATGGAACGGATGCAGGCCGTGATAGCGCTTGGCGCCGATGTCGCGCAGTTCGGCTTCCAGTTCGTCCGGCGTCAACAGTTTCACAATACGATCTCCATGCCGTCCTCGGCGACCTCGACCCCGGCTGCCTCGACCTGGAGGCGTTCGGGCGAGCCGTCGACCAAAATGGGGTTGGTGTTGTTGATGTGAATGAAAATGCGCCGGCCGGGCAGGCCGCTCAGCGCGGCGAGCGAACCGTTGGCCCCGCCGACCGGCATATGGCCCATGCGGCGGCCGGTCTTGGTGCCGCTGCCGTTGCGGATCATCTCGTCGTCCGTGAACAATGTGCCGTCCAGCATGACCACATCCGCCTTGGCAAACCGTGCCGCCAGCGCCTCGTTGATCAATGCGGCGCCGGGAACGAACACGAGACGCGCGCCGCCGGCGCGCAGTTCGATGCCGACATTGGCGCCGCTTTCTTCCGCGAGTTCCGTCACGTCCGGCTCGCCGCGTTCGAGGTAGAGCGGCACCTTGCCGGGCACGGCGAACAATTCGATTTCGATGCCGGCCGCCTCGAACGGCCGCTCAAGTCCAACCGTCGTGCGCGCGACAACCTCGGGCGCCAATACGGCGAAGATGGGGTTGTCGGCGATGCTCGCCAGCGTTTCGGCGCTGCCGTAAATCGTGAACGGCTGGCGCTCGCGCATATCCAAGAGCCCCGCGACCTGGTCGACTTCCGCTCCGGTCAGCACCACCGCCTTGATCGGGCTGCCGCGCGCGTCTTGCGAGCTTGCCGTGCACGCCATGCCGGTCGGATGCAGGGCCGGCGTCGCGGCGATCTGGGCGCGCAGGTCGGGCGCGGCGTTGAGCAGCACCCAGTTTTCGCCGTCCTTCGATACGGCGACGCTGGCCTGCGTCCGCGCCCGGACGCGCTTGTCGCCTTGCCAGGCCAGCCGGCAAACGGGACAGCGGCAATTCCATTGCGGATAGCCGCCGCCGGCGGCGGCGCCGAGGACGATGGCTCTAAGCCGACTCACGGCGATGCGCTGTGCGTCAGAATTCGGCCGGCAGATAGCCGTTGATCTCAAGCCCGATGCAGATCTCGACGAGGACCGGAGTCGTCCACCTCATTAGAATTCACTCCCTATGGCTGCATTTCTTGATTTTTTGTGCCCACCGAAACCCTACAGCCGGCTCGCGGATGCAGCAACCAGCAGGTTCTCTCCGCAAGCCGCGGCCAGTGAGGGAGTTCCAATTGCCTGGCCAAAGTTTTGCTGCAGCGCAGCGTCGCCTTATCCCGTGCGGGGAACGTTATCTCAGCTATCCGGTTGTATGGAGCAAGGGCGCATTCTATACTGACATCATGGGGCACTAACGTTCGGAGCATTGACGTTCCGAGCGGGATCCAAGCGTTTACAGGAACGACCCAACAGGAGAGATCCAATGACCTGGACCACGCCCACGCTCATCGAAATCTGCATCGGCCTCGAGATCAACGGCTATCTGCCGGCTGAGTTCTAAGGCCGCGTTTCGCTTTCGGCCGCGCGGACGCCGGCGCGCGAGCGTCTT
The DNA here is from genome assembly GCA_037381985.1 of Pseudolabrys sp. Classification (GTDB taxonomy): domain Bacteria; phylum Pseudomonadota; class Alphaproteobacteria; order Rhizobiales; family Xanthobacteraceae; genus Pseudolabrys. Next base: position 6,498 of record JARRQH010000017.1, on the reverse strand, counting down.
GGGTTCGCCGGTCGAAAGGTCGGATTTCCGATGGGCCCTTCTCCGCGTCAGCGGGGAAGGGCTTTTTTTGTTTCATCGGCTTATGTACCGCGCGATGCAGAGCGCCCATGCACTTCGCCAATGCGATCGGCGCCAGTGCGATCGGCGCCGGCGGGCAACCGCCCGGCCGGGCCTTATCGCTTTTCGACCTTGAGCCTTGTTGACGCTAACCCGTGGGCGCGTCGAGCGCGGCCAGCACCCGCGGCGGCGACATCGGCAGTTCGGTCAAGCGCCGGTCGATGGCGCGCTCGATGGCGTTGGCAATCGCCGCCATCGGCGGACAGATATTGACCTCGGCGACGCCCTTGGCCCCGTACGGATGGCTGGGGTTCGGCACCTCGACTATCACCGGCTCGATCATCGGCAGGTCGGATGCCACCGGAATCCGATAGTCGAGGAAGCCGGCGTTCTCCAGGCGTCCCTTGGAGTCGTAGATGTACTCCTCGTTCAGCGCCCAGCCGATGCCTTGCGTGACGCCGCCCTGGATCTGCCCCTCGACATAGCTCGGGTGGATGGCGCGGCCGACGTCCTGCGCGGCGACGAAGCGCAGGATCTTCACCTTGCCGGTCTCGGGATCGACCTCGATGTCGCAGAACTGGGTCGCGTAGCCGGGCGCCACGTTGCCGGGATTGACGCCCGCGGACGACACGATCGGTCCGCCGGTCGTCGCGCGCTTCGATGCGATGTCCTTGATTGACAGCGGCTCGAACTCGCCGACGTTGCTGCTCGCCGGCTTGGCGTAGCCGTTCTCCCAGACCACGCCGTCGGCATCGACCTTCCACATCTTGGCCGCGCGTTCGCACAGCTCCTTGATGATCTTCTGCGTCGCCTCGATCACGGCGATGCCGGTCGCGAAGGTGACGCGGGAGCCGCCGGTGACGTGCGCATAGCCCACCGATGCGGTGTCGGTGACGATGGCGCGCACTTGGCTGTAATCGACGCCCAGCGTCTCCGCCGCCATGATCGCCATCGAGGCGCGCGAGCCGCCGATGTCGGGGCTGCCGGTCGCGACCACCACCGTGCCGTCGGCGTTGACGTGCATGTTGGCGGCGGATTCGCCGCCGCCGTTGAACCAATAGCCGGAAGCGCAGCCGCGTCCTTGATTCTTGCCGAGCGGCGCCTTGTAGCCGGGATGGTCCATCAACGCCTTGATGGTGTCGGCATAGCCGTCGTGGCCGAGCTCGCCGCCCGACAGCATCTTGGTGCCCTTCTTGGCCGCGTTCTTCAGGCGGAACTCGAGCGGATCCATGCCGATCTTCTGCGCCAGCACGTCCATCACGCTTTCTACCGCGAAAGCGCCAATGGGCGAACCCGGCGCGCGATAGGCTGCGACCTTCGGGCGGTTGGACACCACGTCGTAGGCGGTCGCGCGCACGTTGGCGAGGTCGTAGGGCGCGAAGGCGCACAACGCGGTGCCGATGAACGGCCCGCCCGGAAAAGCGCCGGCCTGGATTTTGAAGATCCCGTCGGCGGCGACGATGGTGCCGTCACGCTTGGCGCCGATCTTCACCGTCATGGAGGAGCCGGAGGTGGGACCGGTGGCCTTGAACACGTCCTCGCGGCTCATCGCGATCTTCACGGGATGGCCGGATTTGCGCGACAGCATGACGGCGACCGGCTCGATGTAGATCACGGTCTTGCCGCCGAAGGCGCCGCCGATCTCGGCCGGATAGACCCGCAGGTCGCCGAGCTTCATGCCCAGCAGTTGGGCGGTGTAGGCGCGGACGACGAAATGCCCCTGGCTCGAGGTCCACAGCTCGCTCTGGCCGTCGGCGTCGGCGCGCGCCACGCAGGCCTGCGGCTCGATGTAGCCTTGATGTACCGGTGACGTCTTGAACGACATTTCGACGATCTCGCCGGCCTGCTTGAAGCCGGCGTCGACATCGCCGAGCGAGAATTCCCGACGCTTAGCGATATTGGATGGCTTCTTCGGCGCGGGCTCGATGCCGCGGCTGATCATGTCCTCGAACAGCAATGGCGCGTCGGGCTTCATCGCCTCGTCGACGTCGATCACGTGCGGCAGCACCTCGTAGTCGACCTTGATCAGGTCGAGCGCGGCATCGGCGATGGACGCGCTCGTGGCCGCGACGGCGGCGACCGCATGTCCTTCGTAGAGCGCTTTCTCGCGCGCCAGGATGTTGCGCGTCATGTGCCAGAAATTCAGTTGCACGCGCTCCGGGCCGGCGTAGTCGAACGTCTGCTCGGGCATATCCGTGGCGGTTACGACCGCCTTCACGCCGGGCAGTGCCTCGGCCTTCGACGTGTCGATCGATCGGATGCGGGCGTGCGCGTGTGGTGAGCGCAGGATGCGGCCGACCAACATACCCGGCATACTGAAATCCGCGCCGTACTGCGCGACGCCGGTAACCTTCGGGACGCCGTCCGGGCGTACCGGCCGCGTGCCAACCCATTTGAAGGTCGTCTCTTTGTCGCGCGAAAGTGTGTCGCTCACGGCTACCTCATTTCGTCGTCGGATGATGTCTGTCCAGCGGGGAGGGTTGCGCGGGCGCAGCGCAAATGCAAGTCGTAGTGCAAAAGGATTGCGGCGTCCTGTCCTGTCGTCGCAGAATTGTCCTCGACGCTGGATCGCCCATCCATGCGAGATTAGCGTACCGCCGGGGCATTGGGGAGACGCCTAAGCATGCTCAGTTACTCAGCGCCATCGACGGTCGAGGAGGCAGTCGGAATTCTCGCCGGCGCTTCCGGCATGGCGAAAGTCTTGTCCGGCGGGACCGATCTGCTGGTTCAGATGCGGTCGGGCCGCGTCAAGCCGGACGTGATTGTCGATATCAAGAAAATCCCCGGCATTTCCAGCATCCGCGAGCAGGACGGTGGCTTCGTCATCGGCGCCGCGACGTCGGGCGCCGAGCTCGGCGAATGCGCCCCCCTCGTGCAGGCGTGGCCCGGCGTCGTCGAAGGCGCGAACCTGATCGGCTCCACGCAGGTGCAGGGGCGGGCGACGCTGGCGGGCAATTTGTGCAATGCATCACCGGCAGCGGACAGCGTTCCGGCGCTGATCGCCGCGCGCGCGACTTGCGTGGTCGCCGGCCCGAACGGGCAGCGTGAGGTGCCGGTGGAGGGTGTCGCCACCGGTCCTGGGAAGACCTCCCTGAAGCCGGGTGAGTTCATCGTCGAATTCCACCTGCCCAAGCGGCCGCCACATTCGGCCGATGCTTATCTGCGCTTCATTCCGCGCACCGAGATGGACATCGCGGTGGTCGGCGCCGCAGTCAACGTCACGCTCGACGGTGCCGGCGTCTGCACCGACGCGCGGGTCGTGCTGGGCGCCGTGGCGCCGACGGCCGTCGTCGTGGACGAAGCCGCCAAGGCGCTGATCGGGCACAAGCTCGACGAGGCGACGCTCGCCGCGCTCGACACGGCGGCGCGCGGCGCCTGCAAGCCGATCGACGACAAGCGCGGCACCATCGCATACCGAACCAAGGTCGCCGGCGTCATGGCACGCCGGGCGGCGGAAATCGCCTACGCGCGCGCGGGAGCCCGTTAATGAGCAAAAAACACGTATCGACCACCATCAACGGCGAGCCCACCGAGTTTCTCTGTGAGCCGCAACTCACGTTGCTCGACGTGCTGCGCGATGAGCTGGAACTGACCGGCAGCAAGGAAGGCTGCAGCTCGGGCGACTGCGGCGCCTGCAGCGTCGTCGTCGACGGCCGCGTGGTCTGCTCCTGCCTGATGCTCGCGGTCGAAGCTGAGGGCAAGACGATCGAGACCATCGAGGGTATGGCGAAGGGCGACAAGCTTCATCCGCTGCAGCAGAAGTTCCTCGAATACGCGGCGCTGCAGTGCGGCTTCTGCACGCCCGGCGTGCTAATCGCGGCCAAGGCGCTGCTCGACCGCAATCCGAATCCGACGGAAGAAGAGACGCGCTACTGGCTCGCCGGCAATCTCTGCCGCTGCACCGGCTACGACAAGATCATCCGCGCGGTGCTCGACACCGCCGCCGACATGCGCGGTGAGCGGGTGGCGGCCGGCTGAACGAGCTGACGTTAAGGCTGAAGCGTCAACGAAGCGGGCGGGGCGCCGAAAGCCCCGCCCGTTCGCGTTTCTACTTCCAGAACCGCTTGGTCGCGATGTCGGCGCCTTCGCGCATGGCTTTGAACTTGGCGAACACCACATCGGGATCGACCGCCGCCTGGCCGACCCAGGTGCCGAAGCCGCAGTCCGAGTTGGCGATCACGTTCTCGCGCCCGACCAGATTGGCGTAGTGCGCGATGCGCTGGGCGATCAGCTCCGGGTGCTCGATGAAGTTCGACTTCGATTCGATCACGCCTGGGATCAGGACTTTCCCTTCCGGCAGCTTCACGGTCTCGAACACCGTCCATTCATGGGCGTGGCGCGGGTTGGCTGCTTCAAATGAAATTGCGCAGGGCTTGGCCTTGAACACGATGTCGATGACATTGGCGAGTGGCACGTCGTGATGGTGCGGGCCCTCGTAGTTGCCCCAGCACAGATGCATGCGCAGTTGCTCGACCGGAATGTTGGCGACCGCATGATTGAGCGCCGCGACGTGCAGCTCGGCGCGCTTGCGGAACTCTTCCAGGCTCAGGTCGGCATATTGGATATGCCGGCCCATGCCGAGGTCCGGGCAGTCGATCTGCAACACCAGGCCGGCCTTGGTCACGGTCTCGTATTCGTAACGCATGGCGTCGGCGATGCGTAAATGTAGGTCTCGAAGTCCTTGTAGTGGTCGTTGCGGAAGAACAGCGACACCACGCCGGGGGAGGCAGCGCTCATGAAACCGCCGACCGCCTTCACGCTCTTGAGCGCGGCGGTGAGGTTGTCGACGTCGACCTGCGGGGCTTGCCTGTCGCGCACGCTGATCGCGGCGTTGCAGGCCGGGGTCTTGCGGCGCGAGCGGCCGGGGTCGCCGAACACCTTTTTTCCAGCGCCGGGAACTCGTGGACGTCCTGGTAGACGAAGGTGTTGTCGGTGCCGCCGAAGCCGTTGAGCCGGTCCTTGACGTAGGTGGCGTAGCTCGGCTTCGACATCTCGCCGTCGTTGATGAGATCGATGCCGGCGTCGGCCTGCTTCTTCACGACCTCGGCCACCGTCTCACGGATGCGGGCGGCGAGCGCCTGGGGTTCGACCCGCACGCCTTCTTCCTTGGTGTACATCAATTGGATCAGATCGTCCGGCCGCGGCAGGCTGCCGGTGTGAGTGGTGAGAAAGCGGTCGGTACTACGCTGCATTAATGTTTCCTGCCCAGGCGAAGTGGGTACCGGTTCGCCGCCTGGGAACGCGTCAGAGAAAAGCCGGCCCAGGCTGGGCCACCAAGGGTGGGCCGCTCACATTGACAGGGGCGGGCAGGGTGCTTAGAAACCGCCCAAACAGCGCTGTAAGAGAACGTCATGAAAGTCCGTAATTCTTTGAAATCATTGCGTGGCCGGCACCGGAACAACCGCCTCGTGCGGCGTAAGGGCCGGGTCTACGTGATCAACAAGACCAACCGCCGCTTCAAAGCCCGCCAGGGCTAACGGCCGCGGAGGCCCCGGATTGCGCCCGTTTCGGCGTGAATTCGGGAAAAGACCACTTAAGAACAAGGGTTTGGCCGGGCGCCCCCATGGGGCGCCTGAGTGCTTCCGGCTATCCGCGCGCCTGCTGAAAAGCGGGCCACCCATCCCCTGCCGCATATTGGCTGCAACCGGCGGGGATATTACCCTTCAATCATGCGCGCCCGATTCCCATCGCTGCTCGCTGCCGCCTGCGCGGCCACGGTGCTGCTCGCCGCGCCGGCGCTGGCCGCGTCGGAGGTGCCGCTGGCGCCCAAGACCGCGCCGCAGCGGCCGAACGCCGGCCACTGGGTGAAGCCGCCGGCCAAGCTGCCGCCCGCCGCCAAGGGCCATCGCGCCACCCGCCTGGATATGCTGTTCAAGGCGCTGAAGGCGGCGCCCGACGACGAAACCGCCAAGGCCATCGAGATCCGCATCTGGGCGACCTGGATGGTGTCGCCGAGCGACACCACCAACCTACTGATGCACCGCGTGCGCGCGGCGATTGAGGGCAAGGACCTCAAGCTCGCCACCAAGCTGCTCAACGCCATCATCACGATCAAGCCGGGCTACGTCGAAGCCTGGAACCAGCGCGCCACCATCGAATACAAGGAGCGCCGCTTCGGCGCGGCCCTCAACGACATCGCCCAGGTGCTCAAGCGCGAGCCGCGCCATTTCGGCGCACTGTCGAGCCTCGGCATGATCTTCCACGAGATCGGCGACGACAAGGAAGCGCTGGAAGCCTATCGCCGCGCGCTCAAGATCTATCCGCGCCTGCCGGAGGTGCAGGACATGGTGAAGAGGCTCTCCGAGGAGCTCGAGGGCCGGAATATCTAGGCGTCCGGCGCGAGCGCCCCTTTCTTCTCATTATCCAAGCTCTGACGCCGGCCGGCTGCTGCGGCGCGAACGCGGCCCTCCCGCCGATTGACGTGAGTCAAGGAGCCGCCCG
>JARRQH010000016.1:0-19433 GCA_037381985.1 Pseudolabrys sp. | reverse complement strand
GCGTTCTGGAATGACGCCGTCTGTGGAGGCCGCAAGCATCGGAACATTGCGGAATACCCATCCGCATTCTCCTGTGCTAGCTCCCTGCCGAAGGAAGCATCATGACCACACATCCTCGCCGCATCACCCGCGCCCTGCTGTCGGTCTCCGACAAGACCGGCCTCATCGATTTCGCCACGGCCCTCGCCGGCTACGACGTCGAGCTCGTCTCTACCGGCGGCACCGCCAAGGCGCTGAAGGAGGCCGGGCTGGCGGTCACCGACGTCGCCGCGCTCACCGGCTTTCCGGAGATGATGGACGGCCGGGTGAAGACGCTGCATCCGAACGTGCACGGCGGCCTGCTCGCCATTCGCGCCAACGCCGAGCACCAGAAGGCGATGGAAGAGCACCACATCAAGCCGATCGATCTCTTGGTGGTGAACCTCTATCCGTTCGAGGCGACCGTGGCGAAGGGCGCGGCCTACGACGACTGCGTCGAGAATATCGACATCGGCGGGCCGGCGATGATCCGCGCCGCCGCCAAGAACCACGCCGACGTCGCCGTGGTGGTGGAACCGACCGACTACGAAAAAGTGCTGGCCGAGATGGCCGACCACGCCGGCATGCTGTCCTACAAATTGCGTCAGGCGCTCGCCGCCAAGGCCTATGCCCGCACCGCCGCCTACGACGCCGCCATCTCCAACTGGTTCGCCGAGACGCTTCGCAACGATGAGCCGGACTACCGCGCCATCGGCGGCGAGCTGATCCAGTCGCTGCGCTATGGTGAGAACCCGCACCAGCGCGCCGCCTTCTACCGCACGCCGGGCGGCCGCTTCGGCGTCAGCACCGCGCGCCAGGTGCAGGGCAAAGAGCTCTCCTACAACAACATCAACGATACCGACGCGGCCTACGAAGCCGTCGCCGAATTCGATCCGCGCCGCATGCCGGCCTGCGTTATCGTCAAGCACGCCAACCCGTGCGGCGTCGCGGAAGCCGGCAGCATGATCGAAGCCTACCGCAAGGCGCTGGCCTGCGATTCGACCTCTGCCTTCGGCGGCATTGTCGCGCTCAACCAGCCGCTCGACGCCGAGACCGCCAAGGTCATCACCGAGATCTTCACCGAGGTGATCATCGCGCCCGACGCCAGCGACGAAGCCATCCAGATCGTCGCCGCTAAGAAGAACCTGCGGCTGCTGCTCGCTGGCGGCCTGCCCGACCCGCGTAGCCCCGGCCTCACCGCGAAGACGGTGGCGTCAGGCTTGCTGGTGCAATCGCGCGACAATGCGGTGGTCGACGACATGGACATCAAGACCGTGACCAAGCGCGCGCCGAGCGACGCCGAACTCGCCGATCTGCGCTTCGCCTTCCGCGTCGCCAAGCACGTGAAGTCCAACACCATCATCTACGCCAAGGACCGCGCCACCGTCGGCATCGGCGCCGGCCAGATGAGCCGGGTCGATTCCGCGCGCATCGCCGCGCGCAAGGCCGAAGACGCCGCGCGCGAGCTGAGGCTCGCCGCGCCACTGACCAAGGGTTCGGTGGTCGCGTCCGACGCGTTCTTTCCGTTCCCGGACGGCTTGCTGGTCGCCATCGAAGCCGGCGCCACCGCGGTGATCCAGCCCGGCGGTTCGGTAAACGATCCGAAAGTGATCGCCGCCGCCGACGAGCACGACATCGCCATGGTGTTCACCGGGCGACGGCATTTCCGGCACTAAATCCGTCATCCTGAGGTGGCGGCCGCAGGCCGCCCTCGAAGGATGCACGGCCCGGGCTTGTCATCCTTCGAGGCTCGCTCCGCTCGCACCTCAGGATGACGATCAATTCCGCGCAAGATCCCCCAGCAGGCTCGCCGCCACCGACAGTTTCGACAGCGTCAGCCCGGAGCCGGCGATTTCGTGGATGGCTGCGCGGATGCGTTCGACGTCGGCCTGGCGCGGCTTGACCCACTCCTCCACCGCGCCGGCCCCCGCCGAGCCGTTGCCGACCATGGCCGCCGTCAACCGGCGCTCGGCTTCGCCGATGGAATCGAGCGCGCGGTCGAGCGCCAGCCGGTCGAAATAATCCGACACCGCGATGCCGGAAGCCGCATGCGTCACGCGATCGAGCTGGAAGAAGCTCTCGGTGGCGAAATAGGTCTCCGCCACTTCGGCAACGGGCTTTCCGGCGCGGTCGGCCACCAGCACGATGTCCGGCGCCGGCTTGAGCACGCTCAGGCTCGCCATGCGCTGCGCCAGCGGCTCCGGCACGCCGGCCGCGGTCAGTTCGGTGACGCGCGCCTGCCGCTCGGCGGCGGCCTGTTTCGACAGCACAGTCTCGAGTGCGGTCCCGACCTGGCGGATGCCGTCACGGTAATGGCCGATGACGGTCTCCAGCCCTTGCGTCAAGTCGACGTTGCGTAAGAACCAGACCAGCCGGTCGAGCAGCAAGTCCTGCACGGCAGCGTAAAGCGAAAGCTGGGTGTCGCCGGAAACCTTATTGTCGAGGGTATCGATCTCGCCGTTGAGCTCGACCAGGCCGTAGCTGTTGCGCACGGCGGCGAACGCCGCGGCGATGGCCGCCGCCGAGGCGCCGGTCTGGTCTGCGATGCGCACGATGAGCGTGGCGCCGCCGCGATTAACCATGGAGTTGGTCAGTTGCGTTGCGATGATCTCGCGGCGCAGACGATGCGATTGCAGCGCCTCGGCGAAACGCTCCGACATCTCCATCGGGAAATAACGGTTGAGCTCGCGGCCGAGGTAGGGGTCGTCCGGCACGCTCGATTCGAGCAGCTCCTTGTAGAGCGACAGCTTGGCGTAGGCGAGCAGCACCGACAGCTCCGGCCGGGTCAGCCCGCCGTTGATCTTGCGCCGCTCGGCGATCGCCATCTCGTCCGGCAGGAACTCCACCGCGCGATCGAGCTCGCCGCGCATTTCCAGCGTCTGCATCAGCCGCTGCTGGAAACCGAGATCTTCCAGCCCGCGCCGCTGCGACAAGGACAGCGCCAGCGTCTGCTGATAGTTGTTGCGCAGCACCAGCCGCGCCACCTCGTCGGTCATCTCGGCGAGCAGCGTGTTGCGGGCGTCGAACGTCAGCGCGCCGGAGCGGATCAGCGGGCTCAGCGCCACCTTGATGTTGACCTCGACGTCGGAGGTGTTGACGCCGGCGGAGTTGTCGATGGCGTCGGTGTTGAGGCGAACGCCGGCGAGCGCCGCTTCGACGCGCCCGCGTTGGGTCATGCCGAGATTGGCGCCTTCGCCGACCACCTTACAGCGCAGCTCGCCGCCGGTGACGCGGATCGGATCGTTGGCGCGGTCGCCGGCCGCGGCATCGCTTTCGTTTGCCGCGCGAATATAGGTGCCGATGCCGCCGAAAAACAGCAGATCGGCCGGCGCCTTGAGGATCGCCTTCATCAGATCCTGCGGCGTCACGGCGGGCCCGACACCCAGCAGCCGCTGCGCTTCCAGGCTCAAGCGGATTTCCTTGGACGTGCGCGGATAGATGCCGCCGCCTTCCGACAGCAACGACCTGTCGTAGTCCTGCCAGCTCGAGCGCGACAGCTCGAACAGCCGCTTACGCTCGGCAAAGCTCTTTTCCGGATCGGGATCCGGATCGATGAAAATGTCGCGATGATCGAAGGCCGCCACCAGCTTGGTGGTGGTCTCGCGCAACATGCCGTTGCCGAACACGTCGCCGGACATATCGCCGACGCCGACCGCGGTGAACGGCGTCTCATGGATGTTGATATCCATCTCGCGGAAATGGCGCTTGACCGATTCCCAGGCGCCGCGGGCGGTGATGCCCATCACTTTATGATCGTAGCCGGCCGAACCGCCCGAGGCGAAGGCATCGCCCAGCCAGAAGTCGTGCTCCTGCGATAGCGCGTTGGCGATGTCGGAGAATGTCGCCGTGCCCTTGTCGGCGGCGACCACGAGATAGGGATCGTCGTCGTCGTGGCGCACCACGTTCTCGGGCGGCACGATTTTCCCGTCGGCATCGATGTTGTCGGTGATGTCGAGCAGCGTCGAGATGAACAGCTTGTAGGTGGCGACGCCTTCGGCCTGCACCAGCTCGCGTGGCGCGCCCTTCGGCATCAGCTTGGGCACGAAGCCGCCCTTGGCGCCGACCGGCACGATCACCGCGTTCTTGACCTGCTGCGCCTTGACCAGGCCCAGGATCTCGGTGCGGAAATCCTGTGGCCGGTCGGACCAGCGGATGCCGCCGCGCGCCACCTTACCGAAACGCAGGTGAATGCCTTCCACCCGCGGCGAATAGACGAAGATCTCGTAGAGCGGGCGCGGCAACGGCAGATCGGTGAGCTGGCCGCTGGCGAACTTGATGGCGATCTGCGCCTTGGGATGACCGTCGTCGCCGACCTGGTAGAAATTGGTGCGCAGGCCCGACTGCACCGCATTGAGGAAATGGCGCAGGATGCGGTCCTCGTCCAGGCTTTCGACGGCCTGCAGCGACTCCTCGATGAGGGCGACGATCTCTTCTTGTGTCTTCTCGCGGTTCTGGGCCGCCTCGGCGCGCGGGTCGAAACGCGCGTGGAACAATTCGACGATATCGCGCGCGATGGCCGCGTGCTTGACCAGCGTCGCCCACATGTAGTCCTGCGAAAACGGCACGCCGATCTGGCGCATATAGCGCGACAGCGCACGGATCAGCGCCACGTCGCGCCACTGCAATGCGGCGACCAGCGTCAACGCGTTGTAGCCGTCGTTCTCGGCGTGACCGCGCATCACCATCAGGAACGCGGATTCCAGCACGCCTTGCGTCACCTGCAGGTCGATCGGCTCACCGTCGTTGCGCTCCAGCAGCATATCGTGGAACCACACGCTCTCGTGGCCCTCGGGCGCGACGTAATGGGTGCGCTCGTCCACCACCTTGAAACCCATGTTCTCCAACACCGGTACGCGCGCCGACAGCGGCAGCGGCTCGCGGAAGCTCCAGACCTTGAGGCCGACGCTGCGCTGGTCCTCTTCCTGGCGGTGGTGGAAATCAACGCCGAGCGGGCGCTCGGCAGTGAGGCCCTCGATCATCTTGACGTCACGGGCCGCCACCGCCGGCGGATAGGCCTCGTGATAACCTTCGGAAAACGCCTCGCGGTAGCGCCGAAACAGATCGCGCGCCGTTTCCGGTGCGTGGGCAAGCTCCAGCGCCTCGCACAGGCCGTCGCTCCAGGTGCGCACGATGGTCTCGACCTCGCGCTCCAGCGTCGCGCGCGGCACCTGCGGTGTCGCGCCGCCGGAGCGGCCGATGATAAAGTGCACCCGCACCAGCGGCCCTTCCGGAAAGAACGGATAGAACGCCGACACGCGCCCGATGAAAACCTGCGCCAGATAGGCGCCGATCTTGGCGCGGATGCCACTGTCGTAGCGGTCGCGCGGAACGTAGACGAGCACCGATACGAAGCGGTCGAAACGGTCGCCGCGCGCCAGCACGCGCACGCGCGGATGCTCGTCGAGATGCAGGATGGTCATGACGAAGCGCAGCAGCGTTTCCTCGTCGACCTGGAACAATTCGTCGCGCGGATAATGCTCCAGCACGTTCGCCAACGCCTTGCCGGAATGGCTGTTTGCTGGAAAGCCAGCAAGCCGCTCGACCGCGGCGAGCTTGCGGCGCAGATACGGAATGCCGTGGGCGGAGCGGGTGTAGGCGGTGGAAGTGAACAGGCCGACGAAGCGTTGCTCGCCGATGAGGTTGCCGTCCGCGTCGAAGTGCTTAACGCCGATGTAATCGAGATAAGTGCGCCTATGCACGCGCGCGTGGATATTGGCCTTGGCGATGATCAGCGGCCGCGGCTCCTGCAGGAACGCCATGATCTCCGGCGTGTATTCCATATGCTCGTCGCCGCGCTTGAGCGCGCGCAGGTCGCGGTTGCGCATGATGCCGAGCGCGCTGTCGTGGTCCGGCTTCAGCTCGTTGCCGTCGGCGATGTAGTTGCGCACGCCGAGGAAGGTGAAATTGTCGGCCGCCAGCCATTGCAGGAACTGGATGCCCTCGGCGATCTCGTCGACCGGCAGCGGCGGCGGGTTCGTCTTGAGGTCGGCGACGATGGCGTTGACCCGCTCCAGCATCGGCCGCCAGTCCTCGACCGCCATGCGCACTTCCGCCAGCGCCGCGGCGAGCGCGGTCACGATCGAGGCGCGCCCCTCGGCGTCGCTAAGGGTCTCGATATGGACGTGGATGAAGCTTTCGCGCGTTTGCTGCGTGTCGGGGGCCCCGACCCCGGTGAGCTTGTCGCCGTCGCGGCGCACGCCGATGACCGGATGCGCCGCCAGGCGGATCTCGTGCTTCGATTCGGCGAGCTCGCCCATCACCGAATCGACCAGAAACGGCATGTCGTCGTTGACGACCTCGACCACCGTCACCAGCTTGTGCTCGCCGGCCTCGTGCAGCCGCACCGTCTCGCAGCGGATCTTCGGCGTGCCGGGCGTGCGCTCGGCCAGGAAATCATAAGCGCGCTCGGCCAGCGCCGCGAGCTCGATCGGATCGTAGCGCACCACGTCTTCCGGCACCGTGCGCCCAAAGAGTTGCGCGACAAAGCCGGCGGGGATTTCCTGACGGCGCCCGTGCAGCACGTCGCCCGCGTCGGCCAGGGTGGCGTGAGCCACGTTCTCTTCTTCGCTGGCTGGTTCAATGCCTGGAAGGTTGCCGGCCATGAAATCCTCGTCACTGTGGTCTGAAATGAATCGCCCGCCTTCAGCGTTCACCTTCCACTTGCGGGCGTCGAGAGCAAGGCATTAATTGGTGACGAGACCGTGGCCGACAACGCACCGGCCACGCCTTCGATTCGCCGCTAAGACGCTGACTTGACAGGTGATTGATACATCCAGCGGGATATCACTACACTGCAGAACGTTGTAGGCTGAGCGCGGGACGGAAAACAGCAAGAAAGACAAAGAAAGGCGCAAAGAAGCCGATGTCGAAAGCAAGTACCAAGGCCATGGCCGCCAAGAGCAACGCCGATGCACCCTTGCCCGACGACCAACCGGTCATCGCGCTCGACCTGCCGCCGGCGGAGCTGACGCCCGACATGACGCGCTATTTCGACAAGTGCACCGAGAAGCTCGGCTTTATTCCCAATGTGCTGCTTGCCTACGCCTTCGACATGCCGAAGCTGGAAGCCTTCGTCGCCATGTACAACGACCTGATGCTGGGGCCGAGCGGATTGTCGAAACTGGAGCGCGAGATGATCGCGGTGGCGGTGTCGTCGCAGAACCGCTGCTATTACTGCCTGGTCGCCCACGGCGCCGCGGTGCGGCAGTATTCCGGCAATCCGCTGCTCGGCGAGCAGATGGTGATGAACTATCGGGTGGCACGGCTGGATGACCGCCAACGCGCCATGCTCGATTTTTCGGTCAAGCTTACCAACGAGCCCTGGTCGGTGGGGGACGACGACCGCGACGGCTTGCGCGAGGCCGGCTTCACCGAGCGCGACATCTGGGACATCGCCGCGGTGGTCGGCTTCTTCAACATGTCCAACCGGGTGGCTTCCGCCACCGACATGCGGCCGAACGCGGTGTATCACGGGCAGTCGCGGTAGCGGCAAATGATGGCTGTCATCCCGGCCGACCCCCGACTTGATCGGGGAGAGGGCCGGGATCCAGTACGCCGCAGCCTATCGATACGTCACGGAGTACTAGGTCCCCGCCTGCGCGGGGACGACACCTGAGAGCAAGTGACTGCAATGATCGCCCGCCTCACACTTCTTGCATTCGCCTTTCTCTTCACCGTCGCCGCCCACGCGCAAGCGCCTGCGATCCCGCCTGCGCAATCGGCGCGCGGCCACCACGGCATGGTGGTGGCGCAGGAGCCCCTGGCCGCCAAGATCGGCGTCGACATCCTCAAGCGCGGCGGCAACGCGGTCGACGCGGCGGTGGCGGTCGGCTTCGCCATGGCCGTCACCTATCCCGACGCCGGCAATCTCGGTGGTGGCGGCTTCATGGTGATCCATCTGGCGAAGGGCAACCGCAACACCACCATCGACTACCGCGAGACCGCGCCGGGCGCCGCCACCAAGACTATGTTCCTCGACGCCGACGGCAAGGCCGACCCGCAGAAGTCGCGCTATTCGGGGCTGGCGGTGGGCGTGCCCGGCACCGTGGCCGGCCTGGCGCTGGCCGAGCGGAAATACGGCTCCGGCAGATTTACGCTCGCCCAGTTGATCGCGCCGGCCATTAAGCTCGCGCGCGACGGCTTCACCTTTGAAGGCCACGCCGCCGACGCATTGCCGCGCGTCGCCAAGCGGATGGCGCAATGGCCGTCCTCGACAGCAATCTTCTTCAGGAACGGCGCGCCGCTGCATGAAGGCGAGCGGCTGGTGCAACCCGATCTCGCCCGGACCCTGCAGGCCATCGCACAACGCGGCCCCCGCGCCTTCTATCGTGGCCGCATCGCCAAGGAGATCGCCGCCGCGGTGCGTGAGGCCGGCGGCATCATGACGGCGAACGACCTCGCCCACTACCGCGCCATCGAGCGCAAGCCCGTGCGCGGCAGCTATCGCGGCTACCGGATCATCTCCATGCCGCCGCCGTCGTCCGGCGGAGTCACGCTGGTGGAGATGCTCAACATCCTGGAAGGCTTCGATCTGCCGAAGCTCGGCCGCACGCCGCCGGCGTTCCACGACCTGATCGAAGCCATGAAGCGCGCCTATGCCGACCGCGCCGTCTATCTCGGCGATCCGGCGTTCGTGAAAATGCCGCTCAAGCGCCTCACCTCGAAGAAATACGCCGCGCGTTTACGCGCCACCATCACCGCCAGGGCGACCCCCGCGGCCGACATCCATGCCGGCAAGCCGGCCGACAACGAGGGCCACAACACCACGCACTTCTCGGTCATCGACCGGAACGGCAACGCGGTGTCGAACACCTACACGCTCAACTTCGGCTACGGCCTTGGCCTGGTCGCCAAGGGCACCGGCGTGCTGCTCAACAACGAGCTCGACGACTTCACCGCCAAGCCGGGCGTCGCCAACGCTTATGGCCTCGTCGGCTACGACGCCAACCTGCCGGCGCCGAACAAGCGCCCGCTGTCCTCGATGACGCCGACCATCGTGCTGAAGAAGGGCAGACCGGTGCTGGTCACCGGCTCGCCCGGCGGCAGCCGCATCATCACCGCGACGCTGCAGGTGATCGTCAACGTTCTCGACTTCCACATGGGCGTGGCGGACGCCGTCAGCGCGCCGCGCCTGCATAACCAGTGGCAGCCAGACAAGACCTTCGTCGAGCCCGGCTTTGCGCCGGCCACCCTCGACGCGCTAAAAGCGCGTGGCCACACGATCGTGCCGACCGGCGCCTACACCGACGCCAATTCGATTCAGGTGACGCCGCAAGGCTACGTCGGCGCCGCCGACCGCCGCACCCGCGGCGCGCTGGCCGTGGGCTATTGAGAAGACTGACGAAGAGGACTTGAAAGTGAGCGAATCCGTCGAGCGCGTGCGCGCCGCCCTTGTTGCCGCCGGCCATCCCGACACCATCGACGTCTTTCCGGACGGCACCCGCACCGCGCAGGACGCCGCCAACGCGGTCGGCTGCACGGTGGCGCAGATTGCCAAATCGATCGTGCTGCGCACGGGCGACGCGCCGGTGCTGGTGATCGCCTCCGGCGTTAACCGCGTCGATATCGCCAAGGTGGCGGCGCTTCTCAGCCAGCCGGTGAAGGCGGCGGACGGACGCTGGGTGCGCGATGTTACCGGCTTCGCCATTGGCGGCGTTTCGCCGCTCGCCCACCAGGACGGCGTGCGCATCTTCATCGACTCCGACCTGATGGCGCTCGACCCCGTCTACGCCGCGGCCGGCTCGCCGCGTCATGTCTTCAAGACCACACCGGCCGAGTTGGTGCGCATGACCGGCGGCGAGACGGCGGATGTGAAGGAAGTCAAGAAAGAGACGTAGCGCTCAACCGCCGAGCAGCAGATAGCGCACCGGATTTTCCGGACAGACGGCGAAGCCGCATTCAAGCAGCGTCGACACCGCGTTGGCGGCCACGAGCAGGATCACCAGCCATACCGCGAGCCTGGCGAGCGCCGGCGGCGGCGAATGCGCGTCGGCGAACTGCCGGTCGAACAGCATCACGATCGCCACGAGCGCAATCGCCAGCAGGAACAACAGCGCCGCCCAGGTATAGAAATGCAGGCCCATGATGGGACTGCCGTAACCCTTGTCGCCGGGCAGGACGTGCAACATCACCTGGCGCACCGAGGCAGTCACACCGACGAGCGCCGCCAGCACGCTCAGCGCATAGTGGCTCGGCCGCGGACCGTAACGGATGTTGAGGATCGGCCCGACCGCCAGCGCGACGAACGCCACCCGCTGCAACAGGCACAACGGACACGGCAACTCGTACCATCCGAGTTGGAAATAGAAGCCGAGCAGCAGGACCAGCGCGAGGGCGTAAAGCGAAAGCGCGTTCAGCAGGACGGCGGCGCGTGCGGTCATTGTCGCCCCCTAAAATGAAAGCGTGAGTGCGCTGGTGGCGTGATGGAAGTAATCGGCAACGCTGAGCACCAGGGTGAAGAGGAACAGCGTCACGGCTACCCGCCGGCCGCCAAACCAACCGGCCAGCATGGCGATCAGGAAGAAAAGAAATAGAACGGTCTGGTCCATGGCCCCCTCCCGCCGTCCAACATCGGGGCCTCTCGGCACCGGCTGACAGGCTACACAGAGATTGCGCGCCTGCGGCGAACTGCCAGCCGGCCGAATAGGTGGTTACCTCATTGAACCGGGGCGTGGGGCTCGGGAGGCGCCCACCGCGCGCTCAATCGTCCTCGAAATAACCGCCGGCGGCGCCGCGGTGGCAGGCGCCGCAATTGGCCTTGGATTTGACGCGCGGGTCCTTGAAGGCGCCCGGCCGCACCTCGCGGCTATGCTCACGCACCCACCAGGGCAGTTCGGTAATGCGCAACGGCGTGTCATTCGTCCTCACGCCGCGCAGGACGCGGCGATTGCCATTGCCACTGTCCGCCGCGTTGGCGACGAGATAATCGGTAATGCGCTTGGCCGTCTCGTCGTCGAGCGCGGCGTTTTCGCCGAAATGATCGTCCAGCTTGCCCATGATCGCGCGCCACGAGCGCGCCGGCAGCAGCCCAGGCGGAAACGCCATGTGGCAGGCACCGCATTCCGCCTGCACGGTCTTGTCGGTGACCGGCCGCAAGCCCATGCCTTCGCCGTCTTCCGCATTGGCGCCGGCACCGGTGAAAACGCCGACAGCGAACACCGTACCGGCGACCGCGAGCGCCGCGCCGAGTGGCCAGACCGGGAATGGCAATCGTGGAATGCGCATGACGTGTTCCTTTCCGATGTTCGCTATTGACCCGCCATGAAGGCGATGAAGTCGGCCTTCTCGGCGGCGGTGCAGGCGCGGCCGAGCACGGTCTTGCAGTTACGGCCGAACCATTTCTCGACCTTGGCCGCATCGGTGAAGCGCGACGGCGTGACCGAGACCGCCATCGGCTCGATCGACTTGCCGGCACGCGTGCGCCCGGCCTTGTGCGGATCCCGCGTGTGGCAGGACGTGCACGAGCTGATGTCCGGCTTGCCGCCGCTGTGGGTGCCTAAGAAGAATGCCTTGCCGCGCGCGACCGACGGCGGCGCGCCGGCCTTCGCGGCATAACCGTCAAGGATGGCCCGTCGCGCGGGACTGGCGGCGACAGCGGCCGTTGCCGCCAAGGCGAGCGCACCGAGCGCGATGGATATGGTTTTCGGCTTCATGGTTTTGCCTCTGCTGGAATGTGAATGTTGCCGGGATAGAAGCGCCCGCTCGCCGCGTCGGCATGGCACGCCGCGCAATTGCCGCGACTGCCGACCGCCTTCGACGCAAACACCGCGTCGGCGATTTTCCCGTGGCGGCGGCGCCAGAACGGCGTCGCGGTGATGGCGAAGGGCTTGGCGGGATCGACGCGGCGCAGGCGGTTGGCGGCCAGTGTATCGGCGGTTTCCGCCGCGTTGGCGGCGAGATACGCAGCGATGCGCGCGGTCGATGCCGCGTCGAGGCTGGCGTCCTCGCCGAAATGATCGGCGAGATTGGCGGTCAGCACGGCCCACGATTTCCGCGGCAACAGGCTCGGATGATAGGCGGCGTGGCAGGCGCCGCATTCCGACGCATACAGCGGATCGAGCTTGGCGACCGGAACGCCGAGGCCCGACCGCCCGCTCAGCGTCGCGATCGCCGCCATGGCGACGGCGACTAGAGCCGCGGCGATGCCGCCGGCAAGCCATGGTCGCGCGGTCTTCATGAAGGAGAGATGATCGCCGCGCCGGATTTCCTTGCGGCCGTCGATCATAGCGCGGACAAGGTCCTCGCGCGTGCGCCGGCTTTCGAACATGGCGCCGGCGACATGCAGCACAATCAGACCGAGGAGAATGTAGGCGAGCGCTTCGTGCACGTCGCGCGCCTCGGCACCGGTCGCGAAGGTCGTGATGAACGCCAGCGGCCCCGTCTTCTCGGTGCCGCCCAGGGCAACGACGCCGCTCACAGCGATCAATCCGACCGTCGCGAGCAGCGCGAGGATCATGATCGCGCCGAGCGGGTTGTGGCCGCGATGGCGTTGCGCGCGGCCGGCGACGAGCGCCCGCAGGTGCGCAAAGACCGCCGACGGCGAGATCACGAAGTCGGCGAAGCGGGCGTGGGTCGAACCGAAGAAGCCCCAGACGATGCGGCCTGCGACGAGCGCCGCCGCCGCCGTGCCGGCCCACACGTGCGCGTCGATCCAGGGCGCGCCGGCAACGAGGCCGGTGACCGCGGCAACCGCGATGGCAGCCACCAGCAGCCAATGGAATCCGCGCACCACGCGATCCCAGACCAGCGTCCGCGCCGGCGTGGCGGGCTCGCCCAAGCCGGCGGAAATGACGGTTTCTGTGCGCTGCCGATCGAGCATGTCCCGCGCCGCTGGTTGAATCGAGCGGCGCAAGGCTAGGCGGCGGGCGCTGACGCCGGCCTGACGGGCCGTGTCAGCGTTTTGTCAGCGAAATGTCAGCTTGGGGCGGGCGCGGAGCCCCAAACACAAAAAAGCCGCCGGTTGTGGCGGCGGCCGTTTCGACCCCTCCCGAGGAGAGGCATTGGAGCGGGCGAAGGGATTCGAACCCTCGACCCCGACCTTGGCAAGGTCGTGCTCTACCCCTGAGCTACACCCGCATCCGTTAGGTATCTGACGCCACCCGGTTAACGTTCGGTGCCGGCCGGCGCGGCCGTTCCTATAACCGCAACGCCGCCCTCTTGGCAACTCGCGCGTTACCGCCCGCGGTGGTGCCGGCGAGAAGGCGTATCGAGGCCCGGAATCGGCCCCCGAAACCGCGGATTCGGCGTGCATTGGCCTCGGTTCCCGGCGATGACATGGGGCTGGCACGCTTCCACCGACCAGAAACTGCAATCCTCCCGAAAGTCGTGCATTCCGATATCCGTCACCGCACACCAGGGCCCATTCCCGTAAGCCTTGGCGGGGGACGGACCAAGTGTCGCAACGGCGGCCAAGGCGGCACCAGCCAACAAGATTCGCAGCATGTCAGACCTCCCGCAGCGCAAGGGGGATGATAAGAACCCCGCTTCCGCATATAGTGTTCCCTAGCCGTGACCAAATCCCCTGCCCAGACCCCCGATCAGCTTTTTGCCTTCCTCGACAGCCTCGGCGTCGCGCACAAGACGGTGACGCACCCGCCGGTGTTCACCGTCGACGAGGCCCGCGAACTGCGGGGCCAGCTTCCCGGCGGGCACACCAAGAACTTGTTCCTGCGCGACAAAAAGCACGAGCTTTATCTCGTGGTTGCCCCCGAGGACGCCTTGATCGATCTCAAAGGCCTGCACCGCCTGCTGGGCGCCAACGGGCGGTTCTCCTTCGGCTCCGCCGACCTCTTGGGCGAGGTGCTGGGGGTGACGCCAGGCTCGGTGACCCCGTTCGCGGCCATCAACGACACGGACGCGCGCGTCACCGTAGTGCTCGACGCCGCCATGATGGAGCACGAAACCCTGAACTATCACCCCCTCAGCAACACTATGACCACGGCCATTTCGCGCGACGATCTGGTCAAGTTCCTGGAGGCCACCGGCCACCCGCCCCGCATCGAGCGGGTTTCCTGCGTGACCCCAGAAGAGGCCTGAACGGATTGCATTCCCCTTGTGGATGACCATTTAATCGGGGCGGAACCCTGACAATTCGCGGCCGCTGGCGCATGATCCCTGGCCTCATCTGAGAATCTTCATCCCAGGATTGTGCGCGAGCCTTGTGAGGGCGGCAACGGCGAGGCAAAGGCGAGGACATTATGCTGCAGAACGGCGGAGACATGACGGCTGCGGCCGCAGAGGGGGCGAAGGACGTCACCACCCAGAGCTTCATGGCGGACGTCATCGAAGAATCCAAAAAACAGCCGGTGCTGGTGGATTTCTGGGCGCCCTGGTGCGGCCCCTGCAAGCAGCTCGCGCCCGTGCTGGAAAAGGCGGTGGCGACGACCAAGGGCAAGGTCAAGCTCACCAAGATGAACATCGACGAGCATCCGGCCATTCCCGGCCAGATGGGCATCCAGTCGATCCCCGCGGTAATCGCCTTCTCCAACGGCCAGCCGGTCGACGGTTTCATGGGCGCGCTGCCGGAGAGCCAGGTGACCGAGTTCCTGGGACGGCTCACCAAGGGCGCGGTTGCCCCCGAGGAGCAGAACCTGCTGGAAGGTGCCGACGCCGCACTGGTCGAAGGCAACGCCGCCGAGGCAGCCGAAATCTATGCCCAGATCCTCGCCGGCGATTCCGGCAACGTGCACGCGCTCGCCGGGCTCGCGCGCTGCTATGTCGAGAGCGGCGCGCTCGATAAGGCCAAGCAGACGCTGGCGTTGGTACCCGAGGCCAAACAGAACGAGGCGCCGGTGGCCGCCGCCCGCGCCGCGCTGCAAGTCGCCGAGCAGGCGCAGTCGGTCGGGCCGCTCGCCGAGCTCGAACACAAGGTGGTCACCAATCCCGACGACCTTCAGGCGCGCTTCGATCTCGCCACCGCGCTTAACGCCCAGGGCCAGCGCGCGGAAGCAGTCGAGCAGTTGCTGACCATCGTGCGCAAGGACCGCACGTGGAACGACGACGGCGCCCGCAAGCAACTGGTGCAGTTCTTCGAAGCCTGGGGCTTCGACGATCCGGCGGCGGTGGAAGGCCGCAAGCGGCTGTCGTCGATTTTGTTTTCGTGACCTCGCCCGTCATCCTTCGAGGCTCGGCGCGTTCCGCGCCTCGCACCTCAGGATGACGGTTCAACGCTGGTGCGGAGTCTGAGAGCGCCATGCCGATGAACGCCCACTATCGCGGGCCGGTCGACCTGCCCGAAGTCATCCCGGTGTTTCCGCTGCCGGGCGCGCTGCTGTTGCCGCGCGGGCAGATGCCGCTCAACATCTTCGAGCCGCGCTATCTCGCCATGATCGACGACGCGCTGCGCGACGGCCATCGGCTGATCGGCATGATCCAGCCCGACATCGCCCACGCCAATGCCGCGCACGAGGTGCCGCCGCTATACAAGATCGGCTGCGTCGGCCGCATCACCGAACTGGCGGAAAGCGGCGACGGTCGTTATCTCATCGAACTCACCGGCATCGCCCGCTTCCATATCGAGGAAGAGCTGTCGGTGCAGACGCTCTACCGTCAATGCCGCGTCACCTTCGCGCCGTTCGCCGACGACTTCGTGGCGCGCGAGGGCGAGGACGAGGTCAACCGCGAGGCGGTATTGGCGGCGTTGCGCGATTTTCTCGAGGCCAACGATCTCAGCGCCGATTGGGAGGGCATCGAGAAGGCGCCCAACGAGGCGCTGGTCAACGCGCTGTCGATGATGTCGCCCTATGGCGCGGCCGAGAAACAGGTGCTGCTGGAAGCGCCCGACCTCAAAACCCGCGCCGAGATCCTGGTCGCCATCACCGAGATCGAGCTCGCCAAGCAAGACAGCGAGGACGAACCGCAGTTGCAGTAGGCTTTACAATTCGCCGACTTTTGACTCGTCATCGCCAGGCTTGGCCCGGTGATCTCGCTTACGAAGGCACGGCCGTGCGTCCCTGATCGGGATAGCCGGGACAAGCCCGGCCATGACGGCTAGAATATGAATGCCAAGTCATCGTGAGAGCCTCGCCCATGCCGACCACGCCGCCGCCCGAACGCCCCGCCAACAGCGTCGATCCCAAACTGCTGGAAATTCTGGTCTGCCCGCTCACCAAGGGCACGCTGGAATACGACGCCGAAACCCAAGAGCTGATCTCGCGCAAGGCCAAGCTCGCCTACCCGATCCGCGACGGCATCCCGATCATGCTGCCGGAGGAAGCGCGCAGGCTGGAGTGATCCCTCATCCGTCATCCTGAGGTGGCCGCCAAGGGATCCGCGCGAAGCGCGGCCCGATGATAAACTCCGCGGCCCTCGAAGGATGATCGGCCACTTATGCGAAACCTAGGCTGTCATCCTTCGAGGCTCGCATGCGCTCGCGCCTCAGGATGACGATAAACAACGCCGCGAACCGCGCAGGGAGAAATTTTCCATGATCAAAATCTGGGGCCGCAACACCTCGTCGAACGTCCAGAAGGCGATGTGGGCGGTGGGCGAGCTCGGCATCGCGCACGAGCGCATCGACATCGGCGGCGCCTACGGCATGAACCGCGAGCCGAAGTATCTCGCCATGAACCCGAACGGCCTGGTGCCGACGCTGGAGGAAGAAGACGGCTTCCTGCTGTGGGAATCGAATTCCATCGTGCGCTATCTCGCCGGCAAGCACGACAAGGCCGGTACGCTCGAGCCGAAGGACGCACATTTGCGCGCGCTCGCCAGCCAGTGGATGGACTGGCAGTTATCGGTGGTCGGGCCTGCGATCACGCCGGCGTTCTGGGGCCTGATCCGCACGCCGGAAGACAAGCGCGACATGGCCGCGATCAAAGCCTCGCAGGAGAAGACCGCGGCGGCCATGCAGATACTCGATGCTCAGCTCGGCAAGACGCAATTCGTCGCCGGCGACGCCTTCTCCTACGGCGACATTCCCGTGGGCGTGATGTGCTATCGCTACGTGCAGCTCGTGCCGGAGCGACCGGCGACGCCCAATCTCGACCGCTGGTACAAGGCGATCTCTGGCCGCAAGGCGTTCCAGGAGCAGGTGGGGAGCGTGCCGCTGTCGTGACTTCTTATCCCTCCCCTGAAAGGGGAGGGATCAAGCATCACAACGCCTCGCCCTTCATCAGCTTCGGCACCTCGCCGGTGAAGCCGGCGGCCTCGCGGATGAAGACGTTCTTCAAGGCCGGCATGCGCTCGACCATGCCGAGGCCGATATCGCGCACCAGCCGCAACACGTCGGAGCGGTTGGAGAACAATCGGTTCAAGCCGTCTGTGGCGACGCCCATCATGGCGGTGTCGAAGCGGCGCCAGCGCTGATAGCGCTCCAGCACGTCCGGCGCGCCGATATCGAGGCCGAGACGCGCGGCATCGGCGATCGCTTCAGCGAGTGCAGCGACATCGCGCAGGCCCATGTTCAAACCCTGGCCCGCGATCGGGTGAATGACGTGCGCGGCGTCGCCGACCAGCGCCAGCCGGTCGGCGATGAACGAGCGCGCGGTGTAGAGCCCGAGCGGAAACGCGCGGCGCGGACCGATCACCTCGATCTCGCCGAGATGCAGGCCGAAGCGCTTCTCGAGCTCGTCGTGGAATTGGTCGTCCGGCAGCGCGACGATGCGATCGGCGTCACGCCGCTTCTCGGTCCACACGATGGACGCGCGCTTGCCCGTCAGCGGCAGAATAGCGAACGGTCCCGGCGGCAGGAAATGCTCTTCGGCGCGGCCTTCGTGATCGCGCTCGAAGCCGACCGTGGTGACGATGCCGGACTGGTTGTAGTCCCAGCCGTGGGTAACGATGCCGGCGGTCTCGCGGATGATGGAACGGGCGCCGTCGGCGCCGACCAGAAGGTGCGCGCTCAAGGTCTCGCCGTCTGCGAACGTCACGGTGATGGCATTGCGCTCATGGTCGAAGCCGGCCACCGCGGCAGCGCGCAGATCGATGCCGAGCGTCCTGGCCTTGGCGACCAGGGCATCGACCAACAGCCGGTTCTCGACCATATGCGCGAACGGCTCGCCCTCTTCCACCTCGCCGCCGAAGGTCAGGAAGGTCGGCCGCACCACGTCGTCGACCTTGGAATCGGTCACCATCATGTCGAGGATCGGCTGCGACTCGACCTCGTCCCAGACCCCGATGGCCTCGAACAGCCGGCGGGCGGCGGCGGCGATCGCCGAGGCGCGCGGGTCCTTGGATTTTTCGTTCTTGAGCGCGGGATCGGCCACCGTCACCGTGAAGCCCGCGCCCAGCGCCTTTTTCAGCGCAATCGCCAGCGCCAAGCCGGCAAAGCCGGCCCCGCCGATCACCACGTCGCGTTTTTCCGATCCTGTCGCCATTATAGAGCCCACCTTAGCACCGTCAGGCGATTGAAATCCCGCCCATTCTTCTCATCCGCCGTTTCGGGTCGCCACCGAATACCGCAAACCCGGATTCCGTGGCCACTGCGCTAGCCGACGAAGGCCGGGGCGACCTTGACTTGCCCGGCCCCAGCGGCGTCATTGAGGGTGACCCACCACAGGAAGCCCGCCACCCCATGTCCTCTGCCGTCCAGGATCTTCTGACCCTTCTCGACCTCGAGCCGCTCGACCTCAACCTGTTTCGCGGCATCTCGCCGCAGACCGGCTGGCAGCGCGTCTACGGCGGCCAGGTGATTGCGCAGGCGCTGGTGGCGGCGGTCCGCACGGTGGACGCCAGCCGGCCGCCGCATTCCATGCACGCCTATTTCATCCTGCCCGGCGACCCCAAGGTGCCGATCATCTACGACGTCGAGCGTGTGCGCGACGGCGGCAGCTTCACCACCCGCAGCGTCACCGCGCGCCAGCACGGCCATCCGATCTTCTCCATGCTGGTGTCGTTCCAGGTGCGGGAGGAAGGTCTCGACCATCAGGCCGAGATGCCGGACGTCACGCCGCCGGAGGACCTGCCGGACGAAGCCGAGATGCGCAAGACCCTGCTGCCGTCGATGCCGGAGCCGGTGCGGCGCTACTACGAGCGCGAGCGTCCGATCGAGATGCGCCCGGTCGAGTTCGACCGCTACGGCGGCAAGAAATATCCCGACGGCCGTTTTCATCTCTGGTTCCGCACCACCGGCCCGCTGCCCGACGATCTCGCCATTCATCAATGCGTGCTCGCCTACGCCTCCGACCTGACTCTGCTCGATGCCTCGCTCATGCGTCACGGCCGCACCTTGTTCGAGAAGGAGTTCATGGCGGCGAGCCTCGACCATGCGCTGTGGCTGCACCGTCCGTTCCGCGCCGACGAGTGGCTGCTCTACGCGCAGGATTCGCCCAACCTGTGCAACTCGCGCGGTCTTGCGCGCGGCCTTGTCTTCACGCGTGACGGCACGCTGGTTGCCTCGGTGGCACAGGAAGGCCTGGTGCGCCAACGTCGGGAGTGAGTCCGGAGAGCATGATAAGGCATTGCCTTCTTGTTCTTAC
>JARRQH010000015.1:0-23414 GCA_037381985.1 Pseudolabrys sp. | reverse complement strand
GCTCGGCAATGCCCACGCCCTGCAAACCGACCGCCAGCCGTGCCCGGTTCATCATGGTGAACATGCAGAGCATGCCCTTATGCTCTTCGCCGATCAGGTAGCCGACGGCGCCGCCGTTGTCGCCGTAGACCATGGTGCAGGTCGGCGAGGCGTGGATGCCCATCTTGTGCTCGACCGAATGCGCGCGCACGTCGTTGCGCGTGCCGTCGGCCAAGAACTTCGGGATCAGGAACAGCGAGATGCCCTTGGTGCCGGGCGGGGCGTCGGGCAGGCGGGCGAGCACGAAGTGGATGATGTTGTCGGTGAGGTCGTGCTCGCCGTAGGTGATGAAAATCTTGGAGCCGGTGATGCGGTAGCTGCCGTCGCCAGCGCGTTCCGCCTTGGTGCGCAGGGCGCCGACGTCGGAGCCCGCCTGCGGCTCGGTGAGCTGCATGGTGCCCATCCACGCCCCGGTGGTGAGCTTTTCGAGGTACTTCTCTTTGAGTTCGGCACTCCCATATGCGTGGAGCGCGTCGACCGCGGCCATGGTCAGCACCGGTCCGATCGCAAACGCCATTGAGGCCGAATTCCACATCTCGATGCAGGCGGCGTTGATGGCGTGCGGCAGGTCCTGGCCGCCGAAATCGGCCGGCCCGGCGAGCCCGTTCCAGCCGGCGGCGGCCCACGACGTATAGGCGTCCTTCCAGCCCGGCGGGGTGGTGACGGTGCCGTCCTTGAATGGCGTGCCGAACGTGTCGCCCACGGAATTGAGCGGCGCGATCACCTCGGTGGCGAAGCGGCCGGCTTCCGCCAGCACGCTGGCGACGGTCTCGGCGTCGAGGTCGCCATAGAGGCCTTCCTGGAGCGCGGTTTTCAGGCCGGCGGCGTTGAGAAGCGCGATGGCGATGTCGGAAACGGGGGCGCGATAGGGTGTGTCGGTCATGGCCGCCAATCTAACCGGGGCAGGGCCGGGGTCAACGCATACCGGCGCCCGCGGATTTGCCGGCCGAAACCGGCCGTTTTCTTTGCCGTTGATTGGCTTTGGGCGCCTCGTTATGGTCCGCCGCCCGGGGGCGAATCTCCCAGGTTCCCGGCACATTGGGGCGTAGCCAAGTGGTAAGGCAGCGGGTTTTGATCCCGCCATTCCCTGGTTCGAATCCAGGCGCCCCAGCCATATTTTTTCAATAATTTGAACTACTTGGCGGACCTTCGGCCGTTGACGCGGTTTTCACTCCGAATTGTTTTCGGTGGGTCATTCTGAAAGGACGTTCCGGGCGTGTTTACTCGTCGATGCGCATGCCGCTTCCGTGTAGGTGCAAGCGTGCGTTCGCCAACGGCGAGTAATGCGACCTAGCTTGACGGGAATCCCGACCTCGATCTGCAATATCCTCACCCAGCTATCGGAGAGAACGCTATGAGTATCCGTTCTGACATCGCTTGGAGCACCGCGGACACCATCAAGATCCGCGGGCTGAGCCTGCCGGACGAGATTCTCGGGCATTTCAATTTGGGCGATTTCGCTTATTTCAACCTCACCGGGGAGCGCCCGACGCCGGCGCAATCCGCGGTCTTCAATGCCATTGTCGTCACGCTCGTGGAGCACGGCATGACCCCATCCGCCCTGGCTGCACGGTTGACCTATGCCGGAGCGCCCGAGTCGCTTCAGGCAGCCGTCGCCGCCGGCTTGTGCGGTTTGGGTACGGTGTTCGTCGGTACCATGGAAGGCGCGACGAAGTTGCTCTACGAAGCGCTGCCGAAAGACGCGCCGACACCGGCGGATCTTGCGCCGCTGGCCCGCGACGTGGTGGAACGCTTTCGCGCGGAAAAGCGCGCGATCCCGGGTATCGGCCACCCGATCCATAAGCCGATCGATCCTCGCACCCCTCGGCTGTTTCAGATTGCCGAGGAAAATGGGCTCGCGGGGCGATACGTCACGCTCATGAAGCTCGTACAGCAGGAAGCTGAGCGGGCAACCGGCAAGGTGCTGCCGCTCAATGCCACAGGCGCGATCGGCGCCATCTGTTGCGAGTTTGGCTTTCCGTGGCAAATCATCCGCGGCTTCGGGGTCATGGCGCGCGCGATCGGCCTCGTGGCGCATATCATGGAGGAATCGCGCAATCCTCTCGCCCTCGACGTTTGGCATCAGGTCGAAGACGAAGCATCGAGGCACCTTCGTCCGGCCGGCTAACGATGCTCCATCAACGAAGCGATCTCCTGCGCGGTGCGCCGGAGGGGCGGCAGGATATTCGACTGGAGCTCATCGAGGGACGTGCGCCCCGTCAGCGTCGCAACGTTGACGGCGGTGATGATGTGGCCTGTGCGGTCTCGCACCGCTGGGTCTCGGAGGCTGACGTGAACCTGAACGTTGAATTGTGAGCCCAAGGTCAACCAGCGATGTCTATGGTGCGTCGTCGACGCTTTAGCCCAGGTATTGACTAAGCTATTTCATTCAGTTTTCGTCGTTGGGATGCCCGAGCGCCGTGAAGCCGCCGCCCTGGAAGACGACCGCCGGATCGTCCGGCTGCTGAACCGGCGCGGTGGCATAAACCTCGGCGCGCCATTTCGCCGAGCTGTGCTTCGGCTGCCAGCCCAGGAAGGCGGCGTTCGAATTATCCCACCAGCTTTCTTCGTTGGCGGAAGCGCCATAGACGATGGTGTGGCCGAGCCGCGGCGCGTCGAAGGCGCGCGTGCACAGGTCGAACAGATCCTCGACCGCGAGCCAGGTCGCCAGCATGCGCCGGTCGCGTGGCTTCGGGAAACACGAGCCGATGCGCACCGACAGGCACTCCTGACCGAACTTGTCGAAATACAGGCTCGCCAGGTTCTCGCCGAAGGCCTTGGAGACGCCGTAGAGCGTGTCCGGCTTCGGCACGACCGAGGAATCGATGCGCTGATCGCGCCGGTAGAAGCCGATCGTGTGGTTCGAGCTCGCGAAGATAATGCGCGGCTTGCCGTGATGCCGGGCGGCCTCGAACAGATTGTAGACGCCGACGATGTTGCCATTGAGGATGAGATCGAACGGCTTTTCGATCGAAATACCGCCTAGGTGGATGACGCCGTCAACGCCGTCGACGCCGTCGAACAGCGCGTCGACCGCGGCCTTATCGCCAAGATCGCAACCTTGGAACGTCTCGTGCGGCTTGGCGTCGTCGATGGCGACGACGTCGGACAGCACCACCGAGCGCGCGATCTGCGGCAGCATCGGCCGCAGCGCCTGGCCTACGGCGCCCGCCGCGCCGGTCAGCAACAATTTCTCCAGCATGCGGGGCTCCTATTTCATGAAGTGCGGCAGGGTCATTGACAGCGCCGGGATGTAGGTCGTCAGCATCAGCGCCACGAAAATCGCGATATAGAACGGCCAGATGGTCTTGACCGCCTGCTCGATCTTGACGCCGCCGATCGCGCAACCGACGAACAGGCAGGCGCCGACCGGCGGCGTGCACAGGCCGAGCCCGAGATTCATCATCAGGACGATGCCGAACTGGATCGGGTCCATGCCCAGGCCGGTGACCACCGGTAGNNNCAGGACGATGCCGAATTGGATCGGGTCCATGCCGAGGCCGGTGACCACCGGCAGGAAAATCGGCGTGCAGATCAAGATGAGCGCCGCCATGTCCATGATCATGCCGAGCACGAGCAGGATGACGTTGAGCATGAGCAGAATTACGTGGGGGTCGGACGAGATTGCGGTCAGCAGTGAGGAGAGCGCTTCCGGCACGCGATAGAGCGCCAGCATATAGGCGAAGGCCGAGGCGCAGCCGACCAGGATCATCACCATCGCCGTCGTGCGCACGGCGCCGGCGACGGCGCGGATGAACGCGCCCCAGGTGAGCTCGCGATAGACCAGGGCGGTCACCACGACGGCGTAGATGGCGCCGAAGGCGCCCGACTCCGTCACCGTGAGAATGCCGGAAAGCACGCCGCCGACGATGATGATGGCCGTCAGCAGGCCGGGCACCGCGACGATGAAGCTGACGAGGAACGCCTGCCAGCCCGGAAACGGCTCCGCGCCGTAGCCGCGCCTGACGGCGACCAGATAGGCCGCGACGCCGAGGCAAACGCACATCAGGATGCCCGGGATGATGCCGGCGATGAACAGCTTGCCGACCGAGATGCCGCCGCCCGCCGCCACCGCGTAAAGGATCATGTTGTGGCTCGGCGGAATGACGACGCCGGCGACCGAGGAGGTGACCGTGACGTTGACGGCGTAGTCGGCGTCGTAGCCCTTTTCCTTCATCACCGGCATCAGGATGGAACCGAGCGCGGACGTATCGGCGACGGCCGAACCGGAAATGCCGCCGAACAGCATCGAGGCGGTTACGTTGACCACGCCGAGGCCGCCGCGCAGGCGGCCGACGGCTGCGGCGGCGAGCCGTACCAGCCGGGTCGCGATGCCGCCATGCAGCATCAGTTCGCCGGCAAAGATGAAGAACGGGATCGCCAGCAGCGAATAGACGGAAATGCCTGACAAGATGCGCTGGAACGCCACGAACAGCGGGAAGCCTTCGTAAACGAAGGTGGCGATCGCGGCGATGCCGAGCGCGAACGCGACCGGCACGCCGACGATCAGGCCGAAGAAGAAGAGGCCGAAAAGAAGCGCCAATCCCATGTCCCGCTAGCCTCCGCGCCTTTCGGCGCCGATGAAGCGGGCGACGATGTCGTAGAGAGAGAAGACGACGATCAGCACGCCGCAGACGACCATGGGCAGGTCCCGCCAGGTTTCGGGCATGCCGAGCATCGGAATGGCCCGATCGATATCCTGCATCGCAAGGACCCAACCTTGCCATGCCATGCCGACGCCGAAACCCAGCACCATGAGGTCGGCGACATAGCGCAGAACGAGGCGAGGCCTGTCCGGCAGGCTCTCGCGAATGAAGTCGATGCTGAGATGCGTGTTCCGGCGTACGCCGACGGCGGCGCCGAGGAAGGTGATGTAGGCGATCAGCAGCAGCGAAAGCTGCTCGACCCAGGTCGGGGTGTTGTCGAGGATGTAGCGCCCGTAAACGAGCCATCCGAAGGTGACGATGATCACGACCAGCGAGATGCCGGCGAGCAGCATGCACAGCCAGGAAATGGCATCGAGAATGCGGGACGTGGTCGACAAAATGTGCGGATCGGGTGGCGTCAGCGCGCCGGTCTCGTCGTGCGGGTTTGCCACGTCGGGCCCTTTCGCGAAGAACCCCGGGCGCCGTCAGCGCCCGGGCTAGCCGTTCTCTTAGAGCGCGACTGGATTACTTCGTCGCCCTGATTTCCGCGACCAGCGGCTTGAGGCTGGGGTTCTTCTTGAAGAACTCGGTGTACACCGGCTTCATGGCGTCCTGGAAGGGCTTCAGGTTCTTGATCACGTTGACCTTGGCGCCGCCCGCCTCGACCTCCTCCTTTGCCTTCTCGGAGTCCTTGGCCCACAGCTTGCGCTGCAACTTCGCCGCGTCGATGGCGTCCTTGCGGACGATCTTCTGTTCGGCCGGCGACAGCGCATCCCAGCTCTTCTTGGCGATGCACAGGCATTCCGGAATGATCAGGTGATCGGTCGTCGAATAATACTTGGCGACCTCGTAGTGGTTGGTCTCGTGGTAGGAGGGGTAGTTGTTCTCGGCGCCGTCGATGACGCCGGTCTTCAGCGCCTGATAGACCTCGCCGAAGGCCATCGGCGTCGCGTTGCCGCCCAGCGCCTTGATCATCTCCACGTAGAGATTGTTGTTCATGACGCGGACCTTGAGACCCTTCATGTCCGAGGGCTTCGTGATCGGGTGCTTGGTGTTGTACATGCTGCGCGCGCCCGAATCGAACCAGGACAGCGCCACCAAGCCCTTCTTGGCGAGCGCGTCGCTGAACTTCTGCCCGATCGGCCCGTCCATCACGTGATGCATCTGCGGGACGCCGTTGAACAGGAAGGGCAGCGAGAGCGCGTTGGTCATGGGGACGATCGGCCCCATCGGCCCCATGTTGAAGTTGGCGAAGTCGAGTGCGCCGTTGCGGGTCTGCTCGATGGCGTCGGGCTGGTTGCCGAGCACGCCGTTGTTGTACACCTGCGCCTTGATGCCGCCCTTCGTGTCGGCCGTCACGGCCTTTGCGAAGGCTTCCATCGCCACGGTGTTGGGATAGCCGGGCGCGTGGATGTTCCAGCCGCGCCAGTTCTTCGCCGATGCCGGCGAGACGCTCGCAACGCACATGACCGCGCCGGCCATTGCGGCTGCCTTAAGGACCGACTTGAGCCTCATCGTTGTCTCCTCCCGTTGGAACTGATTATGTTGTAATACGTCGAAGTCTATGTCATCATATAAGTATAACAAATGCCGTCAATCCGTTTCTCGACGGGCCGCATGGTAGCCTTTCGGCTGAGGCGGTGGAGGTGTTGGAACTAACGGTGCTGGAACAAACGTTTTGACCAACCTGCGAGACCGCCGAGGGGGAAGGGCCAGCGAGGCCGAAGCCGCGCCCGTGCGCCGCAATCTCGTCGGCACCGTGAGTGCGCAACTGCGTGAGCTGATTGCCAGCGGCGAATTGAAGCCCGGCGACAAGCTGCCGAGCGAGGCGGGCCTCACCCAGCGTTTCGGCGTCAGCCGCACAGTGATCCGCGAAGCGATCGCGTCGCTCAGGGCCGACGGGCTGGTGGAGGCGCGCCACGGCGTCGGCGTCTTCGTTCTCAACAGCCAGGCCGTCGGCGGGCTTTCGCTGCAGCCCTTCGAAAAAGAGCGTATTTCCTCGGTTATCGAGATGCTCGAGCTGCGTGCCGCGGTCGAAACGGAAGCTGCCGGGCTCGCCGCGCTACGGCGTTCGCCGGCGCAGGAGGAGGTTATCTTCGAGCGCTATGACGCACTCGGCAAGCTGATCGCCGCCGGACAGCCGACCACGGCCGCCGATTTCGCCCTTCACCTGGCGATCGCCGACGCGTCCAACAACCCGCGCTTTCGCGAGTTCCTCGAGGTCATGGGCCGCGACGTCATCCCGCGCACCGTGTTCGAGGCGGGCTCCGGCGAGCGCGCGGCGGCCGCGTACCTCAAGCAGATCCAGGACGAGCACAAGCGCATCGTCGAGGCGATCTCGGCGCACGACGAAGAGGGCGCGCGCGAAGCCATGCGGCTCCATCTCAAGGGCAGCCTGCAACGCTATCGCAGCATGATCCGCCGCGCCTGAGGAGAGTAATCATATCTGAGTTGACAGAGATATGATGACTTATATGATCGCGCCTTCGTCATCGGATCCGTCACGCGAGGAATTGGAATGGCCATGGAGCCAAACGCCCTGAAGAGTGCGCTCGGCGCCGGCCTCTTGTCATTTCCCGTCACCCCCTTCGGCCCGGACGGCGCGTTCAACCCCGGCCCGTATGCCGAGCATGTCGGCTGGCTCGCCGGCTTCAAGGCCAGCGTGCTGTTTGCCGCCGGCGGCACCGGCGAGTTCTTCTCGCTCGCGCCCGACGAGGTGCTGGTCGTCGTCAAGGCGGCCAAGGCGGCGGCCGGCGACACGCCGATCGTGTCGGGTTGCGGCTACGGCACACGCACCGCGATCGCCATCGCGCGCGGCGCCGAGAAGGCGGGCGCCGACGGCATCCTGCTGCTGCCGCATTATCTGATCGGCGCCAATCAGGACGGGCTGTTCGCGCATATCAAGGCGGTGTGCGATGCCGTCGGCATCGGCGTCGTGGTCTATAATCGCGACAATTCGATCCTCACCGCCGATACGCTGGCGCGGTTGTGCGAGGCCTGTCCCAACCTCATCGGGTTCAAGGACGGCTCCGGCGAAATCGCCCTGGTGCGCGAGATCACGATCAAGCTCGGCGACCGTCTCACCTATATCGGTGGCATGCCGACGGCGGAGTTGTTCGCCGACGCCTATCTGGGCGCGGCGGTGACGACCTATTCGTCCGCCGTGTTCAATTTCGTGCCCAAGCTCGCGCAGGAGTTTTACACCGCTTTGTGCGCCGGTAACCATGCGCGCACGAATGCGATCCTCGAAAGCTTCTTCTATCCCTTCATCCGTATCCGGGATCGCAGCACCGGCTACGCCGTCTCGGCCATCAAGGCCGGGGTGCGGCTGATGGGGTTCGACGTCGGGCCGGTGCGTTCGCCGCTCACCGACCTGACGGCGGAGGAAACCGATATGCTGGCCGAGCTGATCGCGCCGTACCGAGCATGAGCGTCGAAGCATGAAGATCGTAAGTGTTAAGCCGCACCTTCTCGACCACAAGCTCGACCAGGTGTTCGAAAGCGCGTCGATGCGCTTCGACCGCCGCCGGCACTGCCTGGTCGAAATCGTCTGCGACGACGGCACCGTCGGCTGGGGCGAGTGCCTTGGTCCCGCGGGCCCGAACGCGGCGGTGGTCGAAGCCTATGCCGAGGCGCTTATCGGGCGCGATCCGCGCGAGACCGAGCGTATCTGGATCGATCTCTACAATCTGCTGCGCGACCAGGGGCAGCGCGGCCTCACCGTAACCGCGCTTTCGGGCATCGACATCGCGCTGTGGGATATCAAGGGCAAGCATTTCGGCGCCTCGGTCGCGACCCTGCTCGGCGGGCGTTTCCGGGAAAGCGTTGCCGCTTACGCCACCGGCGGCTTCCGCAAGCCCGGCCTCGATCGCGTCGCCGACATGGCCAATGAAACCGGGGCTTACGTCCAGCAGGGCTTCCACGCGGTCAAGATCAAGATCGGCTTCGGCGTCGAGGACGATCTGCGCGTCATCGCCGCCGTGCGCGAGGCGATCGGGCCGCAAACGCGCCTGATGATCGACGCCAATCACGGCTACGACGCGCTGGAAGCGGTCGCGCTCGGCAAGCGCGCCGAACGCTACGACATCGACTGGTTCGAGGAGCCCGTGCTGCCCGAACACATCGACGCCTATTGCGCCGTGCGCGCCGGCCAGCCGATCCCGGTTGCCGGCGGCGAGACTTGGCACGGCCGCTACGGCATGCGCGAGCCGCTCGCGCGCCGCGCCGTCGATATCCTGCAGCCCGACATTTGCGGCACCGGCGGCTTCAGCGAGATGCGGCGCGTCGCCGACATGGCGGCGATGGCCGGCGTGAGACTGGTGCCGCACGTCTGGGGCACGGGCGTCGCGCTCGCCGCCAGCCTGCAATTCATGGCGGCGTTGCCGCCGAATCCGCCGCGGCCCGATGCGCTGGCGCCGATCCTCGAATTCGACCGCACGCCGAATCCGTTCCGCCAGGCGATCCTGACGAAGCCGATCGAGCACGTGGACGGCGTGGTCGCCATTCCCGATGCTCCGGGTCTCGGCATCGAAATCGACCGCGCGGCGCTGGCGCAATACGCTCCGAAAGTGACGTTGTGAGCGACATTCCCGCCAACACGCGGCCGCTCGACGGCCCGGCTCCGCGCTTGAAGGCGCCGCCCGGTACGATCGACTGCCACACGCACTTTTACATGGCCGGCTTCGCGCCGCAGGCCGGCGGCCCGCCTATCGCCGAGCTCGCAACGCCCGCGGACTACAAGGTTGTCCAGAAACGCCTCGGCCTGGAGCGCGTTGTCGTCTCGCAGGCCAACGCCTATCAGTTCGACAACGGCTCGACGCTCGCCGCGCTCGATCGGTTTGGCGTGGAGAAGGCGCGGGCGGTCATCGTCGTTGCGCCGGACACGCCGCTTGCCGAGCTGAAAAAGCTCGATGCCCGCGGCGTGCGTGGCGCCCGCATCATGGACCTGCCCGGCGGAGCCGTGCGCGTCGCTCAGCTGGGACCGGTCGAACGGCTCGTGCGCGAACTTGGCTGGAGCCTGATGGTTCAGTTCAACGGCCGCGACATCGAGCGCTATCGCGACACGCTCGATGCTATCGAAACGAAATACGTGATCGATCATTTCGGCCGCTTCATGCCGCCGGTGCCGGCCGACGACAGCCGGGTCGATACGATCCTGCGGCTGATCGACAAGGGCAACGCCTGGTTCAAGATCGCCGGTGCCTATGAAATCAGCGAGGCCGGCGGGCCAGACTTCGCCGATATCGCGCCGATTGCCAAGCGCGTGATCGCGCACGCCCCCGAGCGCATCATCTGGGGTTCCAACTGGCCGCATGTGGGTGTGCCGCGCGAGCGCTATCCCGACGACGTCGCGCAATTGGATCTGCTGCTCGACTGGGCGCCGCCCGAGACCTACCGCAATATCCTGGTCGACAATCCGGCGGCGCTCTACGGCTTCTGACGGCGGCAGACGCCCCCGTTGCCGGGGTGCGATGGGCCCTGATAGGAAAAGAGAAAGCTTTCTTGACCCTGCGCCGATGGCGCGGGGCCGCCTTTCCCTGACTTCTATTTCCGCTGATTTGGACTCCATGACCCCGCGCAAGCCTCCCGCCGCCGTCTTCACTGGAGCCGACGGCAACACACTCATCGCCGACGTCTACGGTGACAACGGCCCGCCCGTGATGCTGCTGCACGGCGGCGGCCAGACGCGCCACGCTTGGGGCAACACGGCGCGGGAGATCGCGCGCAGCGGCTACACCGCCTATGCCATCGACCAGCGCGGCCACGGCGATTCGTCGTGGGTCGCGAGCGGCGCCTACGGCTTCGCCGACTATGCCGCCGACGCCAGGGCGGTGGCGGCCACGCTTGCCGCCGACACCGGCACCAAGCCGATCGCGGTTGGTGCGTCGCTCGGCGGCATCGCCTCGCTGCTCGCCGAGGGCGAGGCGGAAGCGGGTGGCGAGGGCAATGTGTTCTCGGCGCTGGTACTGGTCGACATCACGCCGCGCGTCGACCAGGAGGGCGTCGCCAAAGTGCTCGGCTTCATGCGCGCGCACGCCGACGAGGGTTTCGCGACCGTGGCCGAGGCCGCGCAGGCCGTCGCCGACTATCTGCCGCACCGGCCACGCCCCAAGAGTTATGACGGCCTGAAAAAGAACCTGCGCCGCTCGGCGGATGGCCGCTGGCGCTGGCATTGGGATCCGCGCTTCCTCGAAGGCAGCGCGGAAAACACCGATCGCGCCGCTGTCGAAAGCCGGCTGGTGGCGGCGGCGCGCCGCATCCGCATTCCGGCGCTGCTGGTGCGCGGCGCCTCGTCCGAGCTGGTGAAGGAGGCGCACGTCAAGGAATTCATCGATCTGGTGCCGCACGCCGACTACATCGACGTCAGCGGCGCGCGCCACATGGTGGCGGGTGACCGCAACGACCATTTCTCCAGCGCGGTGCTGTCCTTCATTGCCCGGCAGGCGCACGCGTCGTGACCGATATCGGCGCCGCCGGCCTGTCCGGTCTCGGGCCGCAGTGTCTGGCGCCGGCCGAACCGCTCGCCCGCAATTGGATCGAAAGCGCGTTCCCGCTGGTGCGCGAGGGCCACGGCGCCGCGGCCGAAGACATCCGCGACCTGGCGCTGAAGGTGCCGGGCTCCTGATCGTTCGGAGATCGCTTTCAAGGCGGCTGTCATGAGTGACACGATCAATCTGCTGGTGCTGGAAGGCGACGGTATTAGTCCGGAAATCACCGCCGCCACGCTCAACGCCGACTATGCGGTGGCGCAAGCCCAGCATGGTTCGGCGCCCGACACCGCCGGCCAGAACGTCGCCAATCCGTCGTCGCTGATCGGCTCGGCCGCCATGCCGCTCGCCTGGCTTGGCGAGGGGGGCGGCGACGACGACTGGCTCGTCAAGGCGGCGCAGGGCATCGAGACCGCCCTCGATAGCGTAATCGCCGATCCGGCCACGCGCACGCCCGACATGGGCGGCACGCTCGGCACCGATGCTTTTGCCGACAAGGTGGCGAATGCCGTGACGGCAGGGGTGGGCTGATCGCCCAAAAAAAGCCCCGGCATTGGTGAATGCCGGGGTCAGTCTAGCCGAACTATGTCAGGGAGGAACGCGGTTCGGCTTCAAATTCCTCAAGTCAGCCGTTCATGAAGTCAGCCGTTCATGCGATCGAGCGCGGCGCGGTTGCGCAGCACGATGCGCCGCGAGGTCGGCACCGCGATGGCGTGCGCCTTCTCGAGTTGCGTCAGCGTGCGCGACACGGTCTCGATGGTCAGCCCCAGGTAATCGGCGATGTCCTGGCGCGACATCGGCAGTTGAATTTCGTTGTCGGACCCGTCGCGGCGGCCGGCCATCTCCAGAAGGAAGCCGGCGACGCGCTCCTGCGCGGTCTTGATCAGCAGCATGACATGGGCTTGCGCGCGCTCCAGCTCGCGCGCGGTCATGTCCCAGAGCTCGTGGGCGACATCGCCGTCACGGGCGGCCAGCGACACCACGCCCGCGCGCTTGATCACCAGCACCTTGCACGCGGAAATCGCTTCGGCAGAGAACTCATGGGTCTCGCCCGACTCCAGGCCGAAGATCTCGCCGGGAAGATAGAAGCCGCCGATCCGCCGGCGTCCGTCGTGGAGCACCCTGTAGGTGCGCACCGCGCCGCTGACGACCTTGTAGAGATAGTCCGCCGGCTCGTTCTCGCCGTAGATTTTGGTATTGCGCGCGAAGGACACGGGCGCGCCCATCATCGCGATCGGCGAGCCGGTGCTGCCGAGAGCCGGCCTTTCCAACTCCACCATCGTCGGACCGGCGGCTTGCGCGTGGGCGGTGAGGGTCTGGCTCTGCATGGCGTTCTCCCAAGTTCCGTTAATCATGGGATACGCGCAGCCAATGCCAGCGAAAATTCAGATAATGCCCATAGGGGATTTACCGGAGGTGGGCCGTGCCTCCACGCGGGTAAGGATGCACCTGCCGCGAAGACGCTTTTCGTAACGATTCGCACGTCAGAGGTAAGGCAATAGCAGCCGGATGGCGGCGTCGCGCAGCCGCGCCGCGGGCGATGCCGCCGCCAGGGCGGCAGGATCCACCGTGCGGCATTGCGCGATCTTGCGGTCGATCACGGCGTCGAACTCCGCGGTCAGCGCGCGGTCGTAGCATTCTACGTCGAACTCGAAATTGAGCCGGAAGCTGCGCGTGTCCCAGTTCGAGCTGCCGGTCAGGCACCATTCGCCGTCGACCGTCATCAGCTTGGCGTGGTTGAACGGTGCCGGCGTGAAATAGACCGCCGCCGGCAAGTTCTGGAACACCTCCCCGAAGAAGCGCAGATGCGCGCGCACCGCCCAGTCCATGACGACGTGGTCGCTGCGCTCTGGGATCAGGATCTCGACCGCGACCCCGCGCAGGCCGGCTTGCGCGATCGCGAACTGCACGCGCTCGTCCGGCAGGAAATAGGGGGTGACGATGCGCACGCGGCGGCGCGCCTGCGCCAGCGCCGCGCCCAGGATCGTTTCCAGCTTGTAGATGTCGGCGTCGGGCCCCGAATGGATTCCGCGGGCGAACACGGTTCCCGCCGGCGCGATCGCCGGCCACCACGCCTCGCCCGCGAGGTCCTCGCCGGTGGTAAACGACCAGTCCTGCGCGAAGGTCTGCAGCAATTGGCGCACCACCGGTCCTTCGACGCGCACCTGCATGTCGTCGACATATTCGTTGCGCTTGCGCACCAGCCGGCGCGAGTGGTCGGCGCCGATGTTGAGGCCGCCGGTGAAGCCCATCTTGCCGTCGACGATCAGCAGCTTCTTGTGGTTGCGCATGTTGAGGAACGGCATGCGCCAGGGCAGCCAAGTGTGCAGGAAGCGCGCGGCCGGCACGCCGCCGGCTTCCAACGCGCTGAGCGTGCCCGACCAGAAATAGCCGCTGCCGACGCTGTCGATCAGCACGCGCACCGCGACGCCGCGCTTGCGCGCGTCGACCAGCGTGTCGACGAAGGCACGGCCGGTGACGTCGTGGCGGAAGATATAGGAAGCGAGCGCCACGCTGTGCTCGGCGTCGCGGATCGCCGCCAGCATCGCCGGATAGACCTCGTCGCCGCCGTGAAAGACGGAAACCGCGTTGCCGGCGATCAGCGGGCTGCCGGTCACCCGCGCGCCGGCCTCGGCCAAGCGGCATATGTTCTCCGGCACCGTCGGCCGCGCCCCCGGGGCCTCGCCGGCTTCCTCGGGCTGCTCGGGCATCGCCAGATTGAGGGCGCGCCGGGTGACGCGGTTGATGCCGAAGACGAAATAGAGGAACGCGCCGAAGAACGGCGACAGCCAAGCCACCGCGATCCAGGCCAGCGCCGCGCGCACGTCGCTTTTGGTCAGCAGCACATGCGCCGTCACGGCGGCGGCGATCAGTGTGTAGAGCGTGACGAGCAGGATTTCCATCGGATAGCCTCAATTATGAGGTTCTAGCGAGAGCGGGGTGGGGCCTGCAAATGCCGTGTAAACAGCTGAGTTCCGGCGCCCACGGGGCTTCTTTCGTGCCTTGAATCGCGGTATCCATTCACCAAATATTGGTCAGTTCGTCCTACTTCTCCGCGGCCGGCGCCGGGAGGCCGACCGGGGTTGCAGCCTGATGCATAAGGTTGCGTAGCCTCTTTGGAAGCAGCACGGGCGAGGGCTGCCAATAAGCAGTTCAGGCCACGAAAAACAAACGCGTGAACGAATGAACGCCAATAAGACGCCGGCCGGGAACCGTCCCTTGAAAGTCATCAGTTGGAACCTGTTGCGTTTGACGGGCGCGGGCGTCAACGACGTTGCCGCGCTGATCGAACGCCATAAGCCGGACCTGCTGCTGCTGCAGGAGGCGACCGAGGACCTCTGCGCGCTGCCGGATCTGGTCGGCGGCCATTTCTTCCGCGAGCCGCTCGACCGCCGCGTCTACGGCCTGGCGGTCTGGAGCCCGCATCCGCTGCCGCGGCCTTACGCGCTGCGCCTGCCGGTGTCGCAGGTGCCGGGCCGCGTGCCGCCGCGCCTCGCCCAGATCGTGCAGTTTGGCGACGTGAGCTTCGCCAACGTACATCTCTCCCACGGCCAGTTCCTCAACCGCTGGCAGCTCATGCACATTGCTAGTGAGTTGGAAGGGCCAGCGGCCATCGTCGGCGACTACAACGCGGTCGGCCCGATCAAGCTCGGCGGCTTCAAGGACA
The DNA here is from genome assembly GCA_037381985.1 of Pseudolabrys sp. Lineage (GTDB taxonomy): Bacteria > Pseudomonadota > Alphaproteobacteria > Rhizobiales > Xanthobacteraceae > Pseudolabrys. The sequence goes on along the minus strand of JARRQH010000015.1, from coordinate 8,574 downwards.
TCGGCCCGCGCCAGCCGACCCACAGCCCGTCCAATATCATCTCGTTCCGCCTCGACCGCTGCATGGCGCGCGGCCTGCGCTGCCGCGAGAGCCGGGTGCTGGCGCGCGGACCGTCCGACCATCATCCGATCATGCTGGAGTTGCAGGCGGTGCCGAGCGCGGCCTATGCCTCCGCGCGGCACGCCCGCCGCGCCAAACTGCGCCCGACTGTGTTGCGCGCCAACATGGAGCGCTGGCTGCGCACCATGGCGGAGCGGCCCAACCGCATCCGCGTCGGGCAGAACCTGCTCGAGGCCTTGGACTTGAAGTTGCGCAACAACCGGATGCGCAAGGGGCGGCGCGGGCGCGGGAGCTGGCGTCAGGCACTGCGCGCGCGGAACGACAATCTGCCCCGGCATTTCGACGACCGCGTCGGCGCGGACATGCGCTGATTGCCGATAGCGGTCGACGCCGCTCGGCGCACGGTTATGATGACGGCTGTCGCGCTGGTGGTCCGCTTCCGACATTTGCATCCGGTTGCCGCATACTCTGGAGCAAATGTCGGAAGCAAAGGACCACCAGCAACTCTTTGATTCTAGTGGAGCTTTGAATTTGACATTTGATGAGTAACCCGCTGCAACTGGGCATCAAATGTCAAATTCGCTCCACTAGGATAGCGCGAGCGTGGACATGGCGTCTGCCGAAAGCCTGAGCTACGCGGTGCGGCCGGCGGTGGTCGGCCATTACCTGGGCCAGCTTCTCGTCCTGGTTGGCCTGCTCGATACGCCGCCCTTGCTGTTCGCGCTCGCCGACCGCGAGTTCAGCCACGCCATCGGCTATGCCGTCGCCATCGCCGTGATGCTGGCCGCCGGCCTCGCGTTGCAGCGGGGCAAGCGCACCCACGACATTCAGCTTAACGAGGCGGTGGTGGTGGTCGCCGCCATTTTCATGCTGGTGCCGCTCGTGATGGCGGTGCCGATGATGTCGGCCGGCGTCGGCTTCCTGGACGCGCTGTTCGAGGCGGTGTCGGGCATCACCACCACCGGGCTGTCGACGCTTTCCAGTGTCGAGGACAAGCCGGCGAGCCTGTTGTTCACCGCCGCCTGGCTGCAATGGCTGGGCGGCATCGGCATCATGGTGCTGTCGTTCACGCTGCTGTTCGGGCAGAGTGCCAGCGCCAAGCGGCTGACCGGCGTACTCGGCCAGCAGGAGAGCATCCTCGGCGGCACGCGCGCCTACGCCCTCATCATCATCCGCGTCTATCTGGCGATGACGCTGATCGGCATCGCCGCGCTGTGGCTGGCCGGCGCCGGGCTTTTCCCGGCCGTCACGCTGACGCTGTCGTCGGTATCGACCGGGGGCTTCGCGCCGTTCGATGCGAGTCTCGCGGACGTTACCGACGCCGTGCAGACGCTCGTCATCCTGCTCTGCATCGCCGGCGCCGTGTCGATGCCGCTGTTCGCGCTGGCTGCGCGCGGCAACTGGCGTGATCTCGTCCGCGATCCCGAGCTGCACGCCCTGCTGGCCGCGGGCCTCATCGTGTTCGCACTGCTGGCGCTCGACCGTTGGGGCCGGGGCGGGGCGGGCGGTCATATGACCGACCTCCTGTTGACGGCGCTCTCCGCCCAGACCACCGCCGGGTTCTCGGCCGCACCGGTCGCCGCCATGGATCCGTTTTCCAAAGTCGTGCTGATCGTTTCCATGCTGGTCGGCGGCAGCGTCGGTTCCAGCGCCGGCGGTATCAAGCTGTTGCGGCTGCTGGTCCTGATCAAGATCGTCCGTCTCATTATTTTACGGACGCGGCTGACACCCCATGCGGCCGTCCAGGCCTCGGTCGCCGCCGGCCGCACCTGGGCCGACGACGAGCTGGTGCGGCTGCTTGCCATCGTCGGCCTGTTCGCCGCCGCGATCGTGCTCTCGTGGCTGCCGTTCCTGTGGGCGGGCTACGATCCGCTCGACGCCCTGTTCGAGGTCGTGTCCGCCACCGGCACCGTCGGTCTTTCGACCGGCATCAGCGGGCCTCACCTGCCGGCCGGCCTCAAGGCCATCCTGTGCCTCGACATGCTGCTCGGGCGTTTGGAAATCCTGCCGCTCCTGGTATTCCTGGCCCCGCGCACCTGGATCGGCGCGCGCCGCCCCATCGAGGACGTGGCGCAGGCGAACAAGGTGGGGAACAAGGCGCCAAAAGGGTAACTGCCATGAGACTGGCCTTCATCGGAGCGACCGCCCTGACCGTGAAGACGGCGCACGCGCTGATCAAGGAGGGCCACGAGGTCATCATCATCGAGCGCGACGAGGCCCGCATCAAGGAACTCGGCGAACAGCTCGATTGCGCCTTCCTGCACGGCGACGGCAGTACGCCCGACGTGCTCAAGGAAGTGGACCCCGACCGCACCAACATCCTCTACTGCATCACCAACCACGACCAGACCAACATCATCGCCGGCCTGATCGGCAAGAACCTTGGCATCCCGCGCGCGGTGGTCATGATCGAGGACGAGGGCTTCCTGCCGATCTGCGAGCAACTGGGCCTGCACGACACCATCGTGCCGGCGCGCACCGTGAGCCGGCATCTCGCCGGCCTCGCCAAAGTGGAAGAGAAAGACGAGAAGGCGGAGAAGTAGCGCGCGGGGCGTTCGGCCTTCGCTTCACCTCCCCCTGGAGGGGGAGGTCGACTGTCGTCGCTTCGTCGCGATGCCGTGCTCGAGGAACGCTGCGGTCGCATCACCGACGGGCGCGTGGTCCCGAGTATCCATCGACGGCGGCGAGCGTGGCAATGGCGTCAGCGGCACAGCGCCAGGGCAATTACCGCCCGGCGCGCCGGTGTTCCCGGCGCGTCTGCGCTATTGCGTGCGAGAACCACTCGCAAAGAGTTCTGGACGTGACGCGATAGATTGCTACACTTGAATACGAACCATAAAATACAACGATAAGAACAATAAGAAATAACGATTAATCGTCTGGGGAGATGATGAAGGATGCCGGCCGCCTGGCGCCGCTCCACGTCCAGCCGTGATAGTGCGCATCGGATTGACGACGCCGTCGCCCAGTCCGGTCGTCGCGTATTTCTGGCGTTCGGCCCGGCCATGGCCGGCGGCGCGCACCCTGCTATCGCACCGCACACATTTTCTTCCAACGATGTCGGCGCGCTCAGCGCGTACGTTCTGCGTTCGAACGATATGTTGGATGATAATTCCGTTGCGGATCGCAGCGGCGTGCCTAAAGTTGCGCGGCCGAAGCGCAACGGCTTCGTTTGGCGCGCTCCGCTATCCGACACGCATGGCGAGGCGTGCATGACGGATCGCGCGGATCCGGCGCGGGCGAGATCAGGTCGAGAGTGGAAGGTCGAGAACGCGACAGGGCGGGCCGCGGGTCCGCGCGACGACATGCGAACCACGTGACGTGAGCCGGACAATGGCGCCGGACGGAGCAACCGAAAAACGTCGCTCGAAACGACTGGGTTGGGGAGGAGAGCAGATGGCATTGAGACGGTCTTACAAGACGGCGGCAATGGTGGTCGGCGGAATGCTCGGCGCGTTGGCGCTGGGCGTGAACGTCGCGTCGGCGTCGTCGGCGGCGGAAGGTCAGAAACTCGCCTTCAGCAAGAGCAAGGGCAACTGCGTTACCTGCCACGAGATCAAGGGTTACCCCAACTCGGGCAATGTCGCGCCCGTGCTCAACGACATGAAGAAGCGTTTCTCGCGCAAGGATCTGTACCAGATCATCTTCGACGAGACCAAACGCAACCCGCACACGGTCATGCCGCCGTTCGGGCGCAACCTCATTCTCACTCACTCGGAAATCGAGTCGATCATCGATTTCCTCTACACGCGCTGAGCCGCGCATTTCGGACAAACCAAAGAAACCAAGAAGAAAGAACGGAAAGACACGCGCATGACGAAGGAGACGACGAACATGATCCAGTCGCCGGACGCGCCCGACCGTGCGCGACGAATGATCCTGAAGGGCGCCGCCGTCTGCGGCGTCGCCGGCCTGGGGCTGGCGGACATGACGCTGCTGATCGGGCAGGCGCTCGCCGCCGACGCCAAGGGCTGGCCGGCCGAGGCCTTCAAGCAGAAGAACGAAGCCGACGTGTTGAAGGCGCTCTACGGTAAGACCGCCACGGCATCCGACAAGATCGCGCTCGACGCGCCCGAGATCGCTGAGAACGGCGCGGTGGTGCCGATCGCGGTCAAGAGTTCGCTGCCCAAGGTGACGGCAATCGCGATCTTGATTCCGCATAATCCCTATACGCTGACCGCCGCCTACAAGATTCCGGAAGGAACGGAGGCGATGGTGGCGAACCGTCTGAAGATGGCCAAGACCAGCAAGGTGATTGCGGTCGTGGAGTCCGACGGCAAGCTCTACACCGCCAGCAAGACGGTAAAGGTCACGGTCGGCGGCTGCGGCGGCTGATCGGAACGAATTCGAACGAAAGAGGCATAGAACCATGTCGACAATCCGTGTTCGCGCCGTTTCAAGCGGCGACACGACCGTGGTCCAGTCGTTGATCCAGCATCCGATGGACTCCGGCTTCGTCAAGAACAAGAAGACCGGCAAACTCATTCCGCCGCATCACATCGAGGTGCTGGAGTTCGTGCACGGCGGCAAGACCGTGTTCACCGCGCTGTGGGGGCCGGCCGTTTCCAAGAATCCTTACGTCAAGTTCGCCTTCAAGGGCGCCAAGAAGGGCGACGAGATCAAGGTGAGCTGGGTCGACAACGAGGGTCAGTCGGACACGCTGACGGCCAAGATTGGCTAATGCCCGCTCGGTCGAGGGCGACAGGGGAGGATTGAATGCTGCGCAAAATTTTCATCGCGCTCGCGATCATTGTCGGCACGGCGCAGCCTCTGCTAGCTGACAATGCGAAGGTCGATCCGAAGGCGGACTTCAAGGCGTTTCGGGAATACTTCTTGAATAAGTTCCCGAATCTCAAGCCGAACGATTTCGTCAACGGCCCGTATTCGATGGACGTGGGACTGCGCAAGCAGTGGCTGGCGATCGAGGAGTTCCCGCCGTACCAGTTCGCGATCGACAGGGGCAAAACCCTGATGAACAAGAAGTTCAAGAACGGCAAGTCGCTCGCCGACTGCTTCCCGAACAAGGGCGTCGGCATTCGCCAGAACTATCCCTATTTCGACAAGAAGCAGGGCAAGGTCGTCACCCTGGAACTGGCGGTCAACCAGTGCCTGGAGAAAAACGGCGAGAAGCCGTTCAAGTACACCAAGGCGAAGATGGCCGCGGTGTTCGCCTATATGTCGGACACTTCGCGCGGCAAGCCGATGAACATCAAGGTCCCGAACGATCCCGGTGCGCTCGCCGCCTACAAGAAGGGTGAGGAGTACTTCTACACCCGCCGCGGCCAGTTCAACTTCGCCTGCGCGAGCTGCCACGTGCAGTTGCCGGGCAAGCACCTGCGCACCGAGGTGCTGGCGCCGGCGCTCGGCATCATGAACGCCATGCCGATCTACCGTTCGAAGTGGGGCGGGCTCGGCACGGTCAGCCGCCGCCTCACGTCCTGCAACAAGCAAGTGCGGGCGGCGCCGCTCAAACCGCAGGATGAGCTCTACCGCGACGTCGAATACTATCTCTCATACATGGGCAACGGCCTGCCGATCTCAGGCCCGAGCTCGCGCCCGTAGACAGCGAACGATTTGGAGGGACCCATGCGCACCCGTGTACTGATCCGCCTGGCGGTCATCCTGTCGGTCGCCGGTATGACCACCGCGGCGTTCGCCGCCTCGGCCGACGACTTCAAGGCGGCCTACGCCAAGGCGGAAGCCGCCGCCAAGCAGGCCGTCAAGATGAAGACGGCGTGGACGACCACCGGCAAGGAGCTCAAGGCCGCCAAGAAGGCGGCCGCCGCCGGCAAATATGACAAGGCAGTCGAGATGGCCGACCACGCGCGGGGCCTAGCCGAGGCCTCGATCGCGCAGTCCAAGGAGCAGGCCAAGATCTGGCCGGACGCCGTCATTCGCTAACGGAAGACGGCATCGGGGGCCGAGGAGAAACGACAATGCGTCGCCGCGACGTGCTGAAGGTGCTCACCGCCACGGCGATCTCGGGTGTTGTGCCGCGCGGGTTCGCCCGCGCCGCGGCTGTCGACGATCTCTACGACATCGGCCGCTTCGGCAACGCCCGTGTGCTGCACATGACCGACAGTCATGCGCAGCTCAAGCCGGTCTATTTCCGCGAGCCGAGCGTCAATCTCGGCGTCGCCAGCATGGCCGGGAAGCCGCCGCATCTGGTCGGCAAGGCGTTCCTGGACCGTTTCGGCATCGCGCCCAAGTCGCGCGCGGCCTACGCCTTCACCTATCTCGACTTCGCGGAAGCCGCCCACCGATACGGCCGGCTCGGTGGCTTCGCCCATCTCAAGACGCTGATCGACCGCCTGCGAACCGAAGCCGGCGCCGGCAATTCGCTACTGGTCGACGGCGGCGATCTCATGCAGGGCAGTGGGCTTGCCAACACCGTGCACGGCGAGGACATGGTGGAAGCCGCCAACCTGCTCGGCACCGAAGTGCTGACCGGGCATTGGGAGTTCACCTACGGCGAGGACCGCCTCCTTGCCAACATCAAGAAATTCAAGGGTGAGTTCGTCGCCCAGAACGTGTTCCTGACCGAGGAAGCCTCTTTCAACGACAAGCCGGCCTTCGACAAGGCCAGCGGCCGTGTGTTCAAGCCGGTGACCATCAAGGAGGTCGGCGGCCACCGCATCGCGGTCATCGGCCAGGCATTCCCTTACGTGCCGGTCGCGCATCCCAAGCGCTTCGTGCCGGATTGGACCTTCGGCATCCGTGATGACGAACTGCAGAAGCTCGTCAACCAGGTGCGCGAGAAGGACAAGGTCGACGCCGTCATCCTGCTCTCGCACAACGGCATGGACGTCGACCTCAAGCTCGCCACCAAGGTTACCGGCATTGACGTCATCCTCGGCGGCCACACCCATGATGCGGTGCCGGCGCCGGTGACGGTGAAGAACGCCGGCGGCAAGACGCTGGTTACCAGCGCGGGCTCCGCCGGCAAGTTCCTCGCCGTGGTCGATCTCGAGCTTGGCAAGGGCGCGGTCAAGAGCGTGCGCTATTCGCTGCTGCCGGTCTATTCCGGCCTGCTCAAGCCCGATCCCGCCATGCAGGCGCTGGTCGACCGCCTGCGCAAGCCGCACGAAAAGGCGCTGGCCGAGAAGCTGGCGGTCGCCGGCGACGTGCTCTATCGGCGCGGCAATTTCAACGGCACCATGGACCAGCTCATCTGCGACGCGGTGCGCCAAACGCTCGACGCCGAGATCGCGCTGTCGCCCGGCTTCCGCTGGGGCAACAGCGTGCTGCCGGGCGAGGCCATCACCATGGAAGATGTCTTGTCGGAAACCGCCATCACCTACCCGGAAGTCTACACCGTCGAGATGACTGGCGCGCAGCTCAAGGCGGTGATGGAAGACGTCTGTGACAACCTGTTCAATCCCGATCCCTTCTATCAGCAGGGTGGCGACATGGTGCGCGTCGGCGGCATGGATTACGCCTGCACGCCGAACGAGAAGATGGGCAAGCGTATCTCCGCCATGACGCTCGACAGCGGCAAGGCTGTCGAAGCCGACAAGAAATACAAGGTCGCCGGTTGGGCCTCGGTCAATCCGCAGAAGGGCAAGCCGGTGTGGCACGTGTTCGCCGATTACCTGCGCGGGCAGAAGACCGCGCGGCCGAAGAAGCTCAATCAGGTGGCGCTCAAGGGCGTCGGCAACAATCCGGGTGTGTCCGGTTAGGAGGCGCCATGCGGTTCATGGTGCGGTTCACGATGCGGTTCATGCGCGCGCGGTTTCAACGGCTGCGGGCGGGCGCCGTGCTGCTCGCCGTCTTGTTCGCTGTGCTGGCCTCGTTTGCGTTATCGTCGGCGGCGCTGGCGCAGAGCAAGCTGCAGGCGCCGCTGCCCGACAAGCCGTTCGCCGAGCATCATCTGGTCATCCAGTTGTCCGACCGCACGCCGGCCAAGCAGGCGCTGGCGCTCAGCGTGCCCTATAACCTGCTCAAGTTCTATGAGCCCGACAAGATCTCCGTCGTGGTGGTCGCCTTCGGTCCCGGCATCGATCTGTTGCGCGCCAAGAGCCCAAACCGTGCCAAGGTCGACAGCCTGATCTCGCAAGGAGTCGAGTTCGACATCTGCATGAACACCGTCGATACCGTCGAGCGCGAGACCGGCAAGAAGGTCGACATCAATCCCAAGGCCGTCAAGGTGCAGGTCGGCGTCGCGCGCATCCTGGAGCTGGCGGAAAAGGGTTACACGGTCGTTCGTCCCTAGTGCGGTGGATTTGAAGTTCGCTACATTCTTGCAGCATGCTATTCAAGCGAACTTCAAATCCGAGACCGCACTAGAATCATAGAGTTGCTAGTGTCCCTTGGATTCGGAAGTTCGCTCCAGGGCGTGCTGCACGATCAAGCGAACTTCCGAATCGGGACACTAGTGGGGCGCACTCAAGAGTCGACAACGGGAGGAAACGTAAGATGAGGAAGTTCGCAGTCGCGCTGGTCGCGGCCGCCGCGCTCGGGCTGACGGCGGCGACGCCGGGCCACGCGGCGGAGCAGGTAAAGAAGGCCAACGTA
>JARRQH010000014.1:0-33660 GCA_037381985.1 Pseudolabrys sp. | reverse complement strand
GGATCGTCGTCGCGCTGATCTTGCTGGTGCTGCGCCGCTGGCGGCGGCGCCAAACGGTGTAGAAAGAAACGATGTTCAAAGTCCGCGTCATCCCCTGCCTCGACGTCAAGGACGGCCGTGTGGTCAAGGGCGTCAATTTCGTCGACCTGCGCGATGCCGGCGATCCGGTGGAGGCGGCCATCGCCTACGATGCCGCCGGCGCCGACGAGCTCACCTTCCTCGACATCACGGCGAGCCACGAGAACCGCGACACTATCTTCGATGTGGTGACGCGTACGGCGGAAGCCTGCTTCATGCCGCTGACCGTCGGCGGCGGCGTGCGCACCGTCGAAGACATCCGTAAATTGCTGACCTGCGGCGCCGACAAGGTGTCGATCAACACCGCCGCGGTGGCGCGCCGTGAATTCGTCAAGGAAGCGGCGGAGAAGTTCGGCGGCCAGTGCATCGTGGTGGCGATCGACGCCAAGAAGGTGTCGCGCCCAAGCGAGCCCGACAGATGGGAAATCTTCACCCATGGCGGCCGCAATCCCACCGGCCTCGACGCGGTGGAATACGCCAAGGAAGTGGTGGCGCTCGGCGCCGGCGAAATCCTGCTCACGTCCATGGACCGGGACGGCACCAAGTCCGGCTTCGACATTGCGCTCACCCGCGCGGTGGCGGATGCCGTCACCGTGCCGGTGATCGCCTCCGGTGGGGTGGGCACGCTCGAGCACATGGTGGAGGGCATCCGCGACGGCCACGCCACCGCGGTGCTGGCGGCCTCGATCTTCCATTTCGGCCAGCATTCGGTGCGCGAGGCCAAGGACTACATGGCCAAGGCCGGCCTGCCGATGCGGCTGGATGCCTGAGTTCCTGTCGTCGTGGGGCCGAGCCCGGCCATGACGCCGGGCGGGATCGGTGCTAAACCCGCGCCCGAAGGAACCCGGAAAACCCGAAAAATGAGCCAATTCACCCTTTCCGATCTTGAAAAGCGGGTCGAAGAGCGCGCCCAAGCCGGCGCGACCGAATCCTATACCCGCGCGTTGATCGACAAGGGCGTCGCCCATTGCGCCAAGAAGCTGGGCGAGGAGGCCTTCGAAACGGCGATCGCCGCCGTGCAGGAGGACAAGGGCCGGGTGGTCTCGGAGGCCGCCGATCTGCTCTACCACCTGCTGGTGCTGCTCAAGGCGCGCGGCGTGACGCTGGCCGAGGTCGAGGCCGAACTGGCCAGGCGCACGGCGCAGAGCGGCCATGAGGAAAAGGCCAGCCGCAAGAACGGCTGAACGAGCGAACCGATGGAACAGCGCGTCGAAACCGAAGAAACCCTATCGCCGTTCAGCATCTTTTCGCGCGCGGAATGGGCGGCGCTGCGGCAAGACACGCCGATGACGCTGACCTCCGACGAGGTCACGCGCCTGCGCTCGCTGCACGACCGCCTCGACATGAGCGAGGTGACGGAAATCTATCTGCCGCTGTCGCGCCTGCTGTCCATGTACGTGGCGGCGACACAGCGGCTGTTCATCGCCCAACAGCGCTTCCTGTCGACCGAGGACGTCAAGATGCCTTACGTCATCGGCGTCGCCGGCTCGGTGGCGGTGGGCAAGTCCACCACCGCGCGCGTGCTGCAGGCGCTTCTCGCGCGCTGGCCCAACGTGCCCAAGGTCGATCTCGTCACGACCGATGGCTTCCTCTATCCGAACGCCGTCCTCGAGCGCGAAGGCCTGATGGAGAAGAAGGGCTTTCCCGAGAGCTACGACCTGCCGGCGCTGTTGCGCTTCCTCACCGAGGTGAAGGCGGGCAAGCGCCCGGCGCGCGCGCCGATCTATTCGCATCTGATCTACGACGTCATCCCCAACCAGTGGGTGGAAGTGGACCGGCCCGACATTCTGATCGTCGAGGGCCTGAACGTGCTGCAGACCGGACGGCTGCCGCGCGACGGCAAGGCCATTCCATTCGTGTCTGACTTCTTCGACTTCTCGGTCTATATCGACGCCGACGACGAGGTGCTGAAGTCGTGGTACGTCGACCGTTTCCTGACCTTGCGCGGCACGGCGTTCCGGGATCCGAAGTCATACTTCCATCGCTATTCCGGCCTGTCGGACGAGGAAGCGGTGGCGACGGCGACCGGCATCTGGGACCGCATCAATCTCGTGAACCTGCACGAGAACATCCTGCCGACGCGCCAGCGCTCCGACCTGATTCTGAACAAGCGCGCGGACCATATGGTCGAGCAGGTGGCGCTGCGGAAGCTTTAATCACCGCGGCAAATCAAATGCAGCGTCTTCATCCGCCAACGGGTCCGCGCAAAGCGCGGCCCGATGATAAACTCCGGCGGATGATCCAATACCCCGGTCCATCGATTAATCGCAAACGCCTGCGTTTACTGGGTCCCCGCTTTCGCGGGGACGACAGCAGAATGCGCAGGGCTTTACGCCGCCCTTCGGCTCAAATCGAAGTGCTCAAAATAGCGCTTCTGGATCGCCGATATCGGCAGCACCACCAGCACGTCGGTGGTGCCGAACTCGTAGTCGATCACCGCGCCGTCGCCGATAGTGGCCCCGAGCCGCAGGTAGCCCTTGATGAGCGGCGGCAACTGGCGCAGCGCGGCCTTGGGATCGACCGCTTCCTTCGACAGCCGGTTCATCTCGACATAGCGTTCCGGCAGCGCGCGGGCGCGCCATTCCTCCGGCGCGCGGGCGTAGTGATGCAGGAACGACAGCGGCAGCGCGAGCTGCCGCGGCTCGGTGCCGTCGAGGCTGGCGCAGCCGATCAATACGTCGCAGCGGTGCTGCATGAAATAAGCGTGGATGCCGTGCCAGAGCAGCTCGACCGTGCGCTTGTTGCGGTAAGGCGCCAGCACGCAGGAGCGGCCGAGCTCGAGGAACTGCAGATGGTCGTGACGCTCAATCAGGCCGGCGATGTCGAACTCGCCCGCGGTGTAGAAGCCGCCATTGTCTTCCGCCAGCGGCTGGCGCAGCAGACGGTAGGTGCCGACGACCGCCGGCTTGCCCGAGCTGGCTTCGGGCGCGGCATGGTCGATGACCAGGAGATGGTCGCAGATCGGGTCGTAGCCGTCGACGTCGCGGCGCGCGAACAGTCGACCCGGGTTCGGGATGGCGGAACCTTCCTGGTAGAAAATGCGGTAGCGCAGTTTTTGCGCCTGGCGGACCTCGGCCGCGCTCTGCGCCAGCCGCACCTCCAGCGAGCCGACCCGCCCGAGGCTCTCCGACTGCCGGCGCGCGCGCGCGGCGCCGGCCTGGAAACCGCTATAGGCCTGTAGCGAGGAGATGAAGCCCTGCCGGCCGGCGCCGGGGGCGGCCGGGCGGAAACGCTCCAGCAGGCGGCGCGGCGACTCGGAAGGGAGGCGGCTTACCATTTCGGGGTCCTTTGCGGGCGGCCAGCGGGAACTCTGCCGGACAATTCACGTCGGTGAATCGGCGAGCTGATGCCGATGCCGCCCCCTACAGCACGGCCTCGATACGGAATTATGACACGGCGGGAAAGTGGGTTTCAGGCCGCGGCTTCGGGCACGGCGGCGGGCTGTGGAAGATTCGTGATCGCTTCGATCAGCCGCTCGCGGGCGAGCGGCTTGATCAGCAACCCGTCCATACCGGCGGCAAGGCAGGCATTGCGGTCGTCTTCCGACGCATTGGCGGTCAGCGCCAGCATCGGCGTGTGGCGCCGATCGTCATGGTCATCTTGGGCTTCGGCTTCCGCGGCGCGGATGCGGCGGGCGGCCTCTAACCCGTCCATGCCGGGCATCTGCACGTCCATGAGAACGAGGTCGAAGGGTGTGCCGCCGGCGCGCGCCGAGACCCACGCCGCCACCGCGGTCTCGCCGTCGCTGGCGATGGTCGGGCGGTGGCCGAGGCGGTTGAGCAGCGCGCCGGCGAGCAGCGCGTTGATCTCATTGTCCTCAGCGACAAGAATCGAAAGCGCCTTTTCCGGCGCCGCTTCACGACGGTCGGCCTCCGTCTCGGGAACGAGCGGCGGCGCGGCGTCGAAGGCATCGTTGCGAAGCTGCTGGTCGAGCGACACCGCGCGCACCGGCTTGACCAGATAGCCGGTGAAGCCGGCCGCTTTCAGCGCCGGCAGTTCATGACGGTCGGCGGGTGCGATCAGCACGATGCGGCGCGGCACGTTGCGGATGTCGGGCGCAAGTCGCGTGGCGCACGCGACGTCGGCCAGCACCGCGTCGTATGGCGCTTCGGCAAGCCGCGCCAACGCGGCGCTCGTGTCCGGTGCAACGGCGACGCGCGCGCCCCAGGCGCCGAGCCGGCGCGCCAACAACGACGCCTGCACCTGCGACGGCGAGACGATGAGCATCGACGTGTCGGTGAGATCGGGCGCGGCGAAGGGGCGTTCGCCTTCGTTCGCCGCCGCCAGCGACACGGCGAAGCTGAAGTCGGCGCCGACGCCGGGCTCGCTTTCCACCGCAATGGCGCCACCCATGCGCGCGACGATGCGCTTGGATATGGCGAGCCCCAGCCCGGTGCCACCGAACTTGCGGGTGGAGGAGCCGTCGGCCTGTTCGAAGTCGCGGAAGATGCGGCGCTGATCGGCGGGCGCGATGCCGATGCCGGTATCGCGCACCGTGAAGCGGATGGAGTCCTCCATCGCGTCCGGCTCGACGATGACGGCGACGCCGCCTGCTTCCGTGAACTTGATGGCGTTGCCGGCGAGATTGAGCAGCACCTGGCGGATGCGCGCGGCGTCGCCGATGAGCTGCGCCGGCAGCCGGTCGTCGACGAAGGAGGCGATCTCGATGCCCTTGGCCTGGGCGCGCGGCGCCAGCAGTTCGACGGTTTCCTCGATCAGCGGCAGCAGCGCAAAGGGCCGCGCGATGACATCGAGCTTGCCGGCTTCGATCTTGGAGAAGTCGAGGATTTCCTCGATCAAGGCCAGCAGCGTTTCGCCGGACGTCTTCGATGCCTTGACGTAAGTGAGCTGCTCGGGACTGAGCGAGGTGTCGAGCAAGAGGTCGGCCATGCAGAGCAGGCCGTTGAGCGGCGTGCGGATCTCGTGGCTGACGGTGGCGAGGAAGTGCGACTTGGCGCGGTTGGCCGCTTCGGCCAGGTCGCGCGCGTGCGCCAACGCCTGCTCGGCCTCGACGCGCGCGGTGACGTCGCGGCCGACGCCCTGCACTTCGCTGCCGTTCTCGGTGCGCACGGGGCTTTCGCGCCAGGCGATCCAGCGCGCGGCGCCGGCGCTTGCGATCTTCTGGTCGTAGATGCGGGTGCCGTCGGCGAGCACGGTGGCCGGGCCGTGCTCGGACACCGGCAATGCGCCGACTTTGCCAATGAGCGCGTCGCGCCGGCGGCCGGCGAGCGCGCAGTAGGCGTCGTTGGCGTAGGTAATGCGGCCCTCGCCGTCGCGCCGCACGATCAGGTCGCCTTGCGCCTCCAACAGGCTGCGCGCGCGCTCTTCCGCCTCGCGCAGCTCCCATTGCTCGTCGGACAATTCGTCGATGCGCGCTTCCAGGCGGCGGATCTTGCGCAAGCGGGCACGGCGGCGGATGAGCAGATAGGCAATCGCGACGCAGGCCACGGCGAGCAGCGCGGCGACGCCGATGGCGTAGGTGTTGGGGTCGTAGTTCGCCGCCTGCATGCGCGTGCCGGCGAGGAATCCGAGGGCGGCGGACGTCACCGACAGCGTGATCACCACGGAGCGGCCGAACAGGACCAGCGCGGCGCGGTCGCGCGCGCGCTTGCGGTGTGCCGCGGTGATGGAATTCGCCTTCGAACGCATGACACCCCGTGTCCCGCCACGCCGCGCGGATGGCGCGTGCGTTATGCGAATTTGGCGCCGGTTTTGTTGCGATTCCATTCCCGCGCGCGGGGTGCCGGCGCCTTGCGCGCCGGCATGGTGAAGGCAGGGTTAAAGGAGTTTGTGGCTTTGAATCGTCGCGTCCGCGGATGGCGAGGCGGCTTTTCGGCCTCGCTTGGAACGCATCTAGTGGAGCGAATTTGACATTTGATACCCACTTGCAGCGGGCCACTCATCAAATGTCAAATTCAAAGCTCCACCAGAATCAACTAGCTGCTAGTGGTCCTTTGCTTCCGACATTTGCTCGGGAGCTTGCGGCAACGGAATGCAGATGTCGGAAGCGGACCACTAGTTCCGCGCCGCGACTTCCATGCCGCCGGCGTCCTGCTGCATCACCGCGAACAGGGCGGCGGCGTCCTGCGGTGTGTAATGCGACGAGCGGACGTAGATCTTGTAGGGCGCGGACGCCTGCGACAGCGCGACCGTCAGGTCGGGTTTCTCCGCCTTGGCCGAGTTGGTGGTGCCGGCATCGAGCCGGATGTTCTTGATCGTGCCGATGCCGCGGCAGGCGCTGGCGCCGCCGCTGTCGTCGACCAGCACGAAATCGGCGGTCGCCGGATCGTCGACGAACTGCATGCGCAGGTCGGGGTGCTGCGCGGTGTTGTCGACCCGCACGGTCACGGCGGCGTGGCCGCTGTCGGCGATGCGGTAGGCGTGGGTGCCGGCAACGAAGCAGGGCTTCGGCGTCGCCGTGGCAAACGAAAGGGCGGCGATGGCGGCAATGGGCGTGACGACAGTCCAGCCCAGCAGCGAAACGAGACGCCTGCGCGTCATGACAACCTCCCCCGGTCCCCGCGCGGTCCGATCGCGCGCATGCCGAGGCTAGGGCCACTATGCTTAATCGAGCGTAAAACAACTCTTAGTTGAGGAATTCAATCGGCTCGCGGAAAGCGGATTGTTAAGCCGCCCGCCGCGCCTCGTCGGCCAGCGCGCGGTAGGACAGCGCTTCGGCGAGATGGACGCGGCCGACGCCGTCCGCGCCGTCGAGGTCGGCGAGCGTGCGCGCGACGCGCAGCACGCGATGATAGCCGCGCGCGGAAAGTTGCATGGCGTCGGCGGCGTCACGCAGCAGCGACAGCGCCGCCTTGTCGAGTGTCGCGACCTCTTCCAGCACCGGCCCGGCGGCTTGCGCGTTGGTGCGCACGCCTTCGAGCCCCATGGCGGCGTAACGCTCGAGCTGCACGTCGCGGGCGCGCGCGACGCGGGCGGCGACTTCGCGGCTGCCTTCGGTCGGCGGCGGCAGGATCAGGTCGGACGCGGTCACCGCCGGCACTTCGATATGCAGGTCGATGCGGTCGATGAGCGGGCCGGACAGGCGCGCCTGATAGTCGGCGATGCAGCGCGTGTTGGCGCCGCGCCGGCAGAAGTAGCCGGGATCGTTGGCGCGGCCGCAACGGCACGGGTTCATGGCGGCGACCAGCATCAGCCGGGCGGGATAGGTGATGCGGTGATTGGCGCGCGCGATCGCGACCTCGCCGCTTTCCAGCGGCTGGCGAAGCGAGTCGAGCACTTGTGCCGCGAACTCCGGCAGCTCGTCGAGGAACAGGACGCCGTTATGCGCGAGCGAGATCTCGCCCGGCCGCGCGCGCAAGCCGCCGCCGACCAGCGCCGGCATCGAGGCGGAATGATGCGGCGAACGAAACGGCCGCCGGTTGGTGAGCGCGCCGCCTTCGATCACGCCCGCCACCGACGCGATCATCGACACTTCCAAGAGCTCGGCCGGCGTCAGCGGCGGCAGGATCGACGGCAGGCGCGATGCCAGCATCGACTTGCCGGCGCCGGGCGGGCCAACCATCAGCAGGTTATGGCCGCCGGCGGCGGCCACTTCGAGCGCCCGCTTGGCGCTCTCCTGGCCCTTGATGTCGGCGAGATCGAGCGGCCCACCTTCGGACGCCTGCACCTTCGGCGTCGGCCGCGACAGCGCTTGCGTGCCGCGGAAATGATTGGCGAGCTGGATCAGCGACCCGGCGGCGGCAATCTCGATCTCGGGGCTCGCCCAGGCCGCCTCCGCGCCGCAGGCCGCCGGGCAGATTAGTCCCATGCCGCGCGCGTTGGCGCCGATTGCCGCCGGCAGCACGCCGGCGACCGCGGCGATGGAGCCGTCGAGGCCCAGTTCGCCGAGCACCGTGAAGCCGGCGACGGCGTCCGCCGGAATGGCGCCGATCGCCGCCATCAGGCCGAGCGCGATCGGCAGGTCGTAATGGCTGCCTTCCTTCGGCATGTCGGCGGGCGCGAGATTGACCGTGATGCGGCGCGCCGGCAGCGCCAGGCCGGAGGCGATCAGCGCCGCGCGCACGCGCTCCTTGGCTTCCGATACCGCCTTGTCCGGCAGGCCGACGATGTTGAACGCCGGCAGGCCGGGCGCGACCTGCACCTGCACGTCGACGGCGCGGGCCTCTATCCCCTCGAAGGCGACCGTCGCGACACGCTGGACCATATCCCCTCCACGGGTGGCTTGCCCATCCTTGCAACCCTGGGCCGCAGAATAACGGCTTCTGGGGATAACAACAAGAACATTTGCAGAACAAAAAAATTCGAGGTACGTTTATTTTGTGGCCCGCTCGAGGGAGGTTTCGATGATCGATGCGATGACGGTGGCGCATGAGCTTCAGCAGGCGCGGACGATTCGCCTGGCGGCGGAAGCGGCCTGCAGCGATGTCGAGGAACTGCTGGGTGAGATGCAACGCGGCCCGGCAGTCTGGCAGCGGCTGGCGCTGACCGAGGGTGGCGACGAGCTGCAGCTCATCGTCGAGGCGCCGCCGGCACCGCCACTCCAGTCGATGGCACTGGCCGCCTGAGCGCCGGCCGCGCGTTAACCAGATCCAGTGCGTTGTTTTCAATGCACGTCTGAATTTTTGGCGATGTTAACGCATCGCGGGTTTCAATCTGCCGCACCTAAAGAGTGGCGGCGTCATGGACGGCATCAAATCGAAAATGCATGCGCTTCAGCATCAAATCGAAAATACATGCGCTCCAGTCGGAGATACTAGAGGCCATCGCGCTTGGGCAACCGTTCGAGGCGGTGGCCGATCTGTTGTGTCGCCGCGTCGAAGCGCTCGCGCCGGCAGCGACCTGCTCCATCCTGCGCATCAAGGACGGACGGGTGAAGCCGGTCGCCGGGCCGAGCCTGCCACCGCACTACTCGCAGGCGCTCGACGGTCTTGAAGTCGGGCCGTGCGTCGGCTCCTGCGGGACCGCCGCCTATCGCGGCGAACCGGTCATGGTGACGGACATCGCCACCGATCCGTTGTGGGCGCCCTTTAAGGCGCTCGTTCTGCCGCTCGGGCTGAAGGCGTGCTGGTCGAGTCCGATCAAGGCGGGGGACGGGCGCGTCATCGCGACCTTTGCCTTCTATTACCGCAAGCGGCGCGGCCCGACCGCGCTCGAGCGCCGCGTCGTCGAGGCCTGCGTTCATCTGTGCACGGTCGCGATCGAACACGACGAGGCGCAGCAGCGCAACTTCCAGCTCGCCCGTTACGATCAGCTCACCAACCTGCCAAACCGGCGCTGCTTCGACGATCTGATCAAGGGGCGCGTGCGGGCAAAGGCGCCCCGCTTCGGACTGCTGCTAATCGATATCGACAGTCTGAAGGTCGTCAACGATACCATGGGTCACGTGGTCGGCGATGGCCTCATTATCGAAGTCGCCAAGCGGTTCGCCGCGATCGATCCGCCGCTGCTCGCGTGCCGCCTCGGCGGCGACGAATTCGCGGCGTTCGCCGACGGCTGCAACGATCCGGCCGCGTTGCGCGCGCTGGCGGAGAATCTCGGCGCCATCATGAAGACGCCGTTCGAATGCAACGGCAACACGGTCGCGCCGCGCGTCACCATCGGCGGCGTGCTCTACGGCAGCGACGGCACCACGGCCTGCGCGCTGCGTCAGAATGCCGACTTCGCCCTCTACCACGCCAAGGAGACGAACCGCGGCGGCTACGTGCCGTTCGAGCCGGGCCTGCGAACGTCGATTGGCCGGCGGGCCGCGGCGATCACGGAGCTCGATCTCGCGCTCGACGACGACCGCATCATTCCCTACTACCAGCCGGTCGTCCATCTGGACGGCAGCCGTATCGTCGGCCTTGAGGCGCTGGCGCGGATGCGGACCGTCGACGGCAACATCGTTACGGCCGGCGAGTTCCTCGCGGCCTTTTCCGATTCGAACATCGCACGCCGCACCACCGATCGCATGATCGCCAAGGTCGCGAGCGATCTCCGCCGCTGGCTCGACATGGGCATTTCCATGGCGCGCGTCGGCGTCAACCTTTCGACGGCCGATTTCCTACGCGACGATCTCGAGCAGCGCTTGTCCATTCAATTCGACAAGCAAGGCGTGCCGCTCAGCCTTCTGTTGCTGGAGGTGACGGAAACCGTGCTTATGAACGGGCCGAACAACGCCGCCGTGCGGGCGATCGAGCGTCTGCGCAAGCGCGGCATGATGGTCGCGCTCGACGATTTCGGCACCGGCTACGCCTCGTTGACGCACCTGCTCACGTTCCCGGTCGATATCATCAAGATCGACAAGTCCTTCATCGACCGATTGATGACGGACCGGGACAGCCAGTTCATCGTCGAAGCGCTGATCAACCTGTCGCACAAGCTGGGCCTGCGCATCGTCGCGGAGGGCATCGAGACCGAAGCTCAGGCAACGCGGCTGGGCGAGCTAGGCTGCGTGGTGGGGCAGGGCTATCTGTTTTCGCACCCGCTCGATTTCGCCGGCGTCACATCGCTGCTGCGCGAGCGCGGCGAGATGTTCGCCAAGCTGGCCAAGATCGCACCCTTACGGCGCAGCGCTTAAGCGCGCCCTCAGCTCCGGCGTCTCGCCTCGATCTTGTCCCAGATCATCGCCGCGATGTCGGCGCCGCCGAGATTGCGGATGGCGCGGATACCGGTCGGCGAGGTGACGTTGATCTCGGTGAGGTTGCCGTCGATCACGTCGATGCCGACGAACAGCAGCCCGCGCTCGCGCAGAGTCGGCCCGATGGTCTCGCAGATCTCGCGTTCGCGCGGCGTCAGCTCGGTATCCGCCGGCGAGCCGCCGCGCACCATGTTGGAGCGCAGGTCGTCGGCCGCCGGAATGCGGTTGACCGCGCCGGCGTACTCGCCGTCGACCAGGATGATGCGCTTGTCGCCGAGCTTGATATTGGGCAGGAACGCCTGCACCACCCACGGCTCGCGGAACGTGCTGGCGAACATGTCGTAGAGCGAGCCGAAATTGAGATCGTCATGCGTCAGGCGGAACACGCCGCCGCCGCCGTGGCCGTAGAGCGGCTTCATGACGATATCGCCGTGCTTGGCGCGGAACGATTTGATCTCGGCCAGGTCGCGGGTGATCAGCGTTGGCGGCATGAGCTGCGGGAACTCGGTGACCATCACCTTCTCCGGCGCGTTGCGCACGCTGGCCGGGTCGTTGACCACCAGGGTCTTGGGATGGACGCGCTCGAGCAGGTGGGTCGAGGTCACGTAGGCGAGGTCGAAGGGCGGGTCCTGGCGCAGCAGCACCACGTCGAACTGGGCAAGCTCCACCCGCCGCGCCTCACCGAGCGTGAAGTGGTCGCCCGCCACGTCACGCACATTCAACGGCTGCACGCTGGCGAACACGGTGCCGTCGAGCATCGCCAGCCGGTCGGGGGTGTAGTAGCTCAAGGTGTGGCCGCGCTTCTCGGCCTCCAGCAGCAGGGCGAAGGTGGAATCGCCCTTGATGTTGATGCGTTCGATCGGGTCCATCTGGACCGCAACGTTCAGTTTCATGGCTGGCACGCTTGACGAAGTTTTAAGAAAAACAAAACGTTAACGTTTCTCGCGCAGAGTGACCGCAGGGACAGGTGTCAGCCTGACAGGGGTCGTTCGTTGACTTTGCCGAAGCTTTCAGTCGCCGCCAAGCTCTATGCCATCTTGGCGCTGTTGGCCACCGCGATCCTGATGCTCGCGCTGATCGGCCTTACCCACATGCAGACGATGCAGTTTGCCATGGGCCACCAGCACGCCGAGGGGTGGGAAAGGGCGTTCATCGCCGTCGTGGTCACGGCTCTCCTGGGCGCCGCCGGCAGCATTGTGGTCATCCGGCGCTCGGTCACCGAGCCGCTCGCGGCTATCACCCGGGTCACCGAGCAGGTGGCGGCCGGTGACGTCAACCTCGAGATTCCATACAGCGCACGCACCGACGAGATCGGCGCGCTGGCGCGATCGATCGCCGTGTTCCAGGAGGCGATGCAGCACGTCAAAGACCTCAGCGAAAGGATCGCCGAGGATTCCGAGGCGGAGAAGCGCAGCCAGTTGCGCGTGTCGAAAGAGATCACGCGCTTTTCCGGCGAGGTCGAGGAGACGCTGGTGGCACTCGGGCGCATCAGCGATCAGATGCTGTCGGCCTCGACGCAACTCGCGAGCGCGGCCGACGACGCCGCCAACAAGACCATGCGCGCGGCGCTGGCCTCGGCGGAAGCCTCCGGCAACGTGCGCGACATCGCCTCGGCGGCCGACGAGTTGTCGGCCTCGGTCAACGAGATCGACCGCCAAGTGGCACAGTCCAACACCATCGCCACCAAGGCCGTGAGCGAGGCGACCCGCACCAATACCGCGGTCAAGGAACTGGGCGACGCGGCCGCGCGCATCGGCGACGTCATCAAGCTGATCACCGACATCGCCGAGCAGACCAACCTGCTGGCGCTCAACGCCACCATCGAGGCGGCACGCGCCGGCGAGGCGGGCCGCGGCTTCGCGGTGGTCGCGGGCGAGGTGAAGGCGCTCGCCGGCCAGACCAGCCGCGCCACCGAGGAAATCGCGGCGCAGATCGCCAGCATGCAACGCGCGACCGAGCGTTCGATCGAGGCGATCGCCGCGATCGAGACCATCATCCGCGAGATCGGTGACATCAGCGGCGCGATCGCCGCCGCCGTCACCGAGCAGGGCGCGGCCACCCAGGAGATCGCCCGCAGCGTCGAGATCGCCGCCCAGCGCACCAACGAAACCGCCAATGAGGTCAATTTGGTGGGCACTGCCACCGACGGCACGCGCGACTGCGCCGGCAGCGTCAAGAGCGTGGCCGACGAGCTCGGCGGTGTCGCCGGGCGCATCCGCAGCCAGGTGGACGAATTCTTTGAGCGGCTGAGTGCTTAGGTGCGGCCTCTTGTCCCGGGCACGGCGCGGCATGAAATGACGCGCTGCAGACCCGGGACCTTTCCTGGCTTAGCGCGTGGAACGGCCCCGGATCAGCAGCGCAGTACTTCGCTGACGCTCGTATTGCGCAGCATCCGGGGCACGAGGCCTCACATCCCGAACGCACCTTGTATATGCCGCGGCATCTTGCCGGGCACAACCAGGATCACGTCGTAACGAAAGTCGCGCAAGTTGTCCGCGCCGTAGGCCGCGAGCCAGGCTTCCGCGGCGGCTGCGATGCGTTGTTGCTGACGCGGGCTCACCGCTTCCGCCGCGGCATCGAAGTCGGCGCGCGCCTTCACCTCGACGAAGATCAAGAGATGCTTGCGCCGTGCCACGATGTCGATCTCGCCGGCGGGACTGCGCCAGCGTCGCGCCAGGATGCGGAAACCCTTGGCGACTAGGAAGGCGGCGGCACGACTTTCCGCCGAGATGCCGATGCGGAAGGCGGCCACTTTTTCAGGACGCGCTTCGCGCTTTTGCCCCAACGCCGTGGGCTTGGGACGCGGCGGCTTCGGCTCATTCGCCATCGCCCGCCTCTTTGCTGAGCGCGAGCGCGCGCTGATAGACCTCGCGGCGCGGGCGGCCGGTCGCCAGCGCCACCTCGCCGACCGCGTCCTTCACCGACACGCGCGTGAGCGCATTACGCAGCAGCGCATCGACGTCGCTTGCCGTGGCGCTTTCCTCCGCCGGCGGCGCCACCACCACCACGATCTCGCCGCGCGTCTCCGCGCCTTGCGCGTAGTCGTGCGCGAGCGTGGCGAGATCGCCGCGACGCACCTCCTCGTGCAGCGGAGTGAGTTCGCGGCAGACGGCACCCGTGCGGATGCCCAGGCCCGTCGCGAGATCGGCGAGCATCGCCGCAATTCGCGGGCCGCTTTCGTAGAACACCAGCGTCGCCGGTACCGTCGCGAGCTGGGCGATGCGCTTCTGCCGCGCCGCCTGCTTGGGCGGCAGGAAACCTTCGAACAGGAAACGGTCGGTCGGTAGCCCCGAGACCGAGAGCGCGGCCAACAGCGCAGAGGCACCGGGTACCGCGGTGACGGGGTGGCCGGCGTCGCGGGCGTCGCGCGCGAGCTTGTAGCCGGGATCGGAGATGAGCGGCGTGCCGGCATCGGAAACGAGCGCCACCGCTTGATCAGCGGCAAGCCGGGCCAGCAACTTCGGCCGCGCCTCGGCGGCGTTGTGCTCATGATAAGGGGTGAGCGGCGTTGTGAACCCGTAACGCTCGGCGAGCCGGCGGGTGACGCGGGTGTCCTCGCAGGCGATGACGTCGCAGCCGGCAAGGATATCGAGGGCGCGCAGGCCGATGTCGCCAAGGTTCCCGATCGGGGTGGCGACGAGATAAAGGCCGGACGCCGGCTTCGGCGCCTTCGAGCCCACGCCGCGCGCGCCTTCGCGGCGCGGCGCGCCCTCGCGCGCGGTTTGATCGTTGGAGGCGGTATCTTTAACCATGGCGCGCAGTCTAACCTCCAGAACGCGCCACGCGCCATCCTTGTGCCAAATTCCCTTTCTTTTTCATTGCCTTAACTTTTAGGGGACAATATGCGAAAGTATAGTTACGAAAGCCCTGGGAAATTATTGTTGTCCGGGGAGCGGTGGTTTTTCGATGGACGCCGCGCAACCATGAGGGATTGCTGATGCGCGGATTGCGCGGCTTAACCGCGGCAGTGTGTGTCGCCGCAGCGGCGGCGATTCTGTCGTCCTGCTCCAGCACGCAGTTCAACCAGCTCGGGACCAGCCCGGCTGCCGCCCCGCCGCCGCAGCCGCAGGCCACCATCGGTACTGGAAAGATTCGCGTCGGGCTGATCCTGCCGCTGTCGGCGCCGGGCAACGCAGGCGTGGCCGCGCAGTCGATGAAGAACGCCGCCCAGATGGCGCTCGACGAGTTCAAGAATCCGAACATCCAATTGCTGGTGAAGGACGATGCCGGCAATCCGCAGTCGGCGCAGGCCGCCGCCCAGCAGGCGCTCAACGAAGGCGCGGAGATCATCGTCGGTCCGCTGTTCGCGCAGGCCGTGCGCGCGGTGGGTACGGTGACGCGGCAGCACAACGTGCCGGTGATCGCCTTTTCCACGGACTCCAGCGTCGCCAGCCCCGGCGTCTATCTGCTGAGCTTCCTGCCGGAGACCGATGTCAAGCGCATTGTCGATTACCAGATCGGGCGCGGCAGGCGCTCGTTCGCGGCACTGCTGCCTGACAACGCCTACGGCTCGGTGGCGCAGGCGGCGTTCCAGCAGGAAGTGTCGCGCCGCGGCGGCCGCATCCTGGCGATCGAGAAATATTCGAACAATCCGGCGAGCCTCGCCCAGGCGGCGAAACGCGTGGCGCAGGTCGCACGCCGGGTCGACAGCCTGTTCATCCCGGACAATGGCGACTCGGTCGCCAAGGTCGCCCAGGCACTCACCGCCGACCGCGTGAACCTGCACCGGCTGCAGCTGCTCGGCACCGGGCTGTGGGAGGACCAGGCGGTGTTCTCCGACAAGCTGCTGCAGGGTGGACTCTACGCCGCGCCGCAGACCACCGGTTTCCGCAATTTCGCCAAGCGCTATCGCGCCCGCTTCGGCCAGGAGCCGGTGCGCACCGCCACATTGTCCTATGATGCGGTGGCGCTCATCGCCGCCCTGGTGAAGACGCAAGGCGTGCAGCGCTTCAGCCCGCAGATCCTGACCAACCAGTCGGGCTTTGCCGGCATCGACGGCATCTTCCGCTTCAGGCGCGACGGCACCAACGATCGAGGTCTCGCGGTGATGCGGGTGACGCCGAGCGGCGGCCAGGTGGTGAGCCCGTCGCCGAGCTCGTTCAAGCCGGGGACGTGAGCCCAAGAGGCGGACGCGCGATAGCTCCGTCACCCTGAGGTGCGACCCCCGCGAAAGCGGGGGAGCCTCGAAGGGCGACGGCTCAAGGTCTTGAGGAGTTTGAGCGTTCATCCTTCGAGGGCTTCGCTAACGCGAAGCCACCGCAAGATGACGGATAGGCGCTAAGCCGCCAGATCGGCCACCACCGCGTCGAGCACGGGAAAACCGCTTTGCGTGACGCGCAGGCGGCCGTCGGTGGTGGCTTCCACCGCGCCTTCGTCGCTCAGGATCGCCACGCGTTTGGGATCGATCTCGCGTCCGCACAGCGCGGTGTAGCGCTGCGTCTCGATGCCTTCGGCCGTGCGCAGGCCCATCAGCAGGTATTCGTCGGCGGTTTCTTCGGGCGTGAGCTTCTCGTCGGTGATGAGGCCGGTGCCGCTCGCTTCGACGCGCATCAGCCAGCTTTCCGGACGCTTCTCGGTCTCGGTGGCCATGCGGCGGCCGTCGAGGGTGAGCCGGCCGTGAGCGCCGGGACCGATGCCGGCATAGTCGTGGCCGCGCCAATAAACGAGATTGTGCCGGCACTCGGCGCCGGGCCGCGCGTGGTTGGAAATCTCGTAAGCCGGCAGGCCGGCGTCGGCGCAGACGGTTTGCGTGAGATCGTAGAGATCGCGCGCCAGGTCTTCGTCGGGCACGATCAGCTTGCCGGCCTTGTGCAAACCGAAGAACGGCGTGCCGTGCTCGATGGTGAGCTGATAGAGCGAGAGATGTTCGGCGGCCTCACCGATGGCGCGCTTGAGCTCGGCTTCCCATGATTGAAGCGTCTGGCGCGGGCGCGCGTAGATCAGATCGAACGAATAGCGTTCGAAGTTCGTGCGCGCGATGGCGACCGCTTCCAATGCCTCTTGCGCGGTGTGCAGGCGGCCGAGTTCCTTTAGCACCGCGTCGTCGAGCGATTGCACACCGAGCGACACGCGATTGACGCCGGCCGAACGATAGCCGCGGAAGCGCGTCGCTTCGACGCTCGACGGGTTGGCTTCCAGCGTCACTTCGACGTCGGGCGTAACGCTCCAATGCTTGGCAATCGCGTCGAGGATCACCTGCACCGACGACGGCTGCATCAGCGAGGGCGTGCCGCCGCCGAAGAATACGGTCGAGACGGTGCGGCCCGGTACGCGCGCGGCGGTGTTGGCGATCTCGGTTTCGATGGCGCGCACGAAACGCGCTTCGTCGATACCACCATGGCGGACGTGGCTGTTGAAGTCGCAATAAGGGCACTTCGACAGGCAGAACGGCCAGTGGACGTAAACCGCGAAGGGCGCAGGGGTCGTGGTTAATGACATGTTAAGCAGTATGACTGTGCCGCGCGCACGCCGCCAGCGTCAAAACGCCTTTCCTGTGAGAGATGATTAAGATTGTAACGATCGGGAACCAGCGCAAGGGGCGCTATTTGAGGCACGCATCCGCCAGCTTCACGAACGCCCGGGCCCGGTGCGACAGCCCTTTGCCCTTGGGCGGCAGGCCGTGCTTCTCGATCGCATCCATCTCGCCGAAGGTGCGTTCATGACCGTCGGGCAGGAACAGCGGGTCGTAGCCGAAGCCCTTTTCCCCCCGCGGCGGCCACACCGCGACACCATCGGCGCGGCCCTCGAATTCCTCGACATGGCCGTCCGGCCAGGCCAGGCACAACGCGGCGACGAAGTGGCAGCGACGCTGCTCCGGTTCCGTGGCGCCGCGCTCGTTCAAGAGCGTGTCGATGCGCTTCATGGCGGCGGCGAAATCCTTGTCCGGCCCGGCCCAGCGCGCCGAATAGATGCCAGGCTCGCCGCCGAGGGCGTCGACCACCAGGCCGGAGTCGTCGGCAAAGGCCGCCTTGCCGGTGGCGCGTGCTGCAGCTTCCGCCTTGATGCGCGCGTTCGCCGCGAAGGTGGTGCCGGTCTCGTCCGGTTCGGCGAGGCCGAGCTCGCCGGCCGACTGCGCTTCGATGCCGTAAGGCGCCAGCAGCTCACGCATCTCGCGCAACTTGCCGGGATTGTGGGTGGCGATGACGACGGGGCCGGTGAGTTTTCTTGGCACGAGGACTTAAGCCACCGCCAGCTTCTGCAGATCCACCAGCTTGCCGATGCCTTTGCGCGCCAGCCCGAGCAGCGCCATGAACTGATCCTCGCTGAAGGCGATCTTCTCGGCGGTGGCCTGGATCTCCACGATATTGCCGTCGCCGGTCATGACGAAGTTGGCGTCGGTCTCCGCTTCCGAGTCCTCGGCGTAATCGAGATCGAGCACCGCGGTGTTCTTGTAGACGCCGCACGACACCGCCGCGATATGGTCGCGCATCACCTCGCCGCCCTTGAACATGTCGCGCGCCTTCATCCAGGTCAGGCAATCCGACAGCGCCACCCAGGCGCCGGTGATGGAAGCCGTGCGGGTGCCGCCGTCGGCCTGGATGACGTCGCAGTCGATGGTGATCTGGCGCTCGCCCAGCGCCTGCAGGTCGACCACCGCGCGCAAGGAGCGCCCGATCAGCCGCTGGATCTCGACCGTGCGGCCGCCCTGCTTGCCGGCGGAGGCCTCGCGGCGGGTGCGTTCGGAGGTGGCGCGCGGCAGCATGCCGTATTCGGCGGTGACCCAGCCGCGCCCCTGGCCCTTGAGCCAGGGCGGGATGCGCTCCTCCAGGCTGGCGGTGACCAGCACGTGGGTATCGCCGAATTTCACGAAACAGGAGCCTTCGGCGTACTTCACCACCCCGCGTTCGAGCGAAACCGGGCGCAATTCATCAACTTCTCGGCGGCTCGGCCGCATAGGGTGCATTCCTTCGCCTTGGGCCCGGCGCGTCCCGGCGCCGCCGCCCTGTCCCATAAAGACGGCCACCATACCGATACGTCCGGCTTGAACAAGGGCGCGGGAATGGTCAGATTTGGGCTAGCGGAGCGAATTTGACATTTGATACCCACCTGCAGCGAGTGGCTCATCAAATGTCAAATTCAAAGCTCCACTAGAATCAATAATTGCTAGTGGTCCTTTGATTCCGACATTTGCTCGGGACTCGCAGCAACGGGATGCAAATGTCGGAATCGGACCACTAGGTCTCAAGGAGTTAACAGGTGGCCTCGCACGACGTCCCGATCGGTTCGGCAGAAGTGAGCCTGGCGGCGCTCAATGAGCGCTCGCGCGAGATTTTCCGGCAACTGGTCGAGAGCTATCTGACGACCGGCGAGCCGGTGGGCTCGCGCAACCTGGCGCGCATCCTGCCGATCCCGTTGTCGCCGGCGTCGGTGCGCAACGTGATGTCGGACCTGGAGCACCTTGGCCTCATCTATGCCCCGCATACCTCGGCCGGCCGGCTGCCGACCGAGCTGGGCCTGCGTTTCTTCGTCGATGCGCTGATGGAAATCGGCGATCTCACCGAAGAAGACCGCAAGTCGATCGAGGCGCAGGTGGCCGGGGCCGGCAGCAGCCAGTCGTTGGAATCGATTTTGACCGAAGCCTCGCAGATGCTGTCGGGGCTGACTCGCTCGGCCTCGATCGTGCTCACCACGAAAAACAACGTGCGGCTCAAGCACATCGAATTCGTGCGGCTGGAGCCGGAACGTGCGCTCGCCGTGCTGGTCGGCGAGGACGGCCAAGTGGAAAACCGCATCCTCAATATTCCGGCCGGGCTGCCGAGTAACGTGCTGGTGGAGGCCGGCAACTTCCTCAATGCGCGCATCACCGGCAAGACGCTGGCCGAGCTGCGTGCCGACATGGAAACCGCCGCGCAGGAGAGCCAGGCCGAGATCGACCAGCTCACCCAGAAGATCATTGCCGCGGGGCTCGCGAGCTGGTCGGGCGGCGAGAGCGAGGACCGCAAGTTGATCGTGCGCGGCCACGCCAATCTGCTCGAGGACCTGCACGCGCTCGACGATCTGGAGCGGGTACG
Organism: Pseudolabrys sp.; assembly: GCA_037381985.1. Lineage (GTDB taxonomy): Bacteria > Pseudomonadota > Alphaproteobacteria > Rhizobiales > Xanthobacteraceae > Pseudolabrys. The sequence continues at coordinate 13,992 of JARRQH010000014.1, read as the reverse complement.
CTCGCTGTTCGACGCCCTTGAGACCAAGCGCGGGGTCATCGACCTGCTCGGCCGCGCCGAGCGTGGCGAGGGCGTGCGCATCTTCATCGGCTCGGAGAACAAGCTGTTTTCGCTCTCCGGCTCCTCCACCATCATCGCGCCCTATCGCGACAGCAAGGGCAGCATCGTGGGGGTGCTGGGGGTGATCGGGCCGACCCGGCTGAACTACGCCCGGGTGATCCCGATGGTGGACTATACCGCCCGGGTGGTGAGCCGGCTGCTGTCCGGCTGAGCTTGATTTTTGCCGTCCGAGCCCTGATATGCGGGGCAATCGGAATATTTTGGAACAATTCGAGGGGATTAATCGACGATGACGGACCCGACCGCGCGCAAGGCTGAGGACGCGGCCGCCGAGGCCCAGGCCAAGGCGGATGCGCAGACCGAGGCGGCCGATGCCGCTCCGCAGGCCACGGCTACCGACAAGCCCGCCGATCCGCTCGCCGAGGCCCAGCGCGAAGCCGCCGATTATCGCGACAAGCTGCTGCGCACGCTGGCCGAGATGGAGAACCTGCGTAAACGTTCCGAGCGCGAGATCGCCGACGCGCGCGCCTACGGCATTTCCGGCTTTGCCCGCGACGTGCTGGGGGTGGCCGACAACATGCATCGCGCGCTGGAGGCGATCGATCCGGCGTTGCACGAGAGCGCCGACGCCAAGGTCAAGAGCCTGATCGAAGGTGTCGAGCTGACCGAACGCGAACTGCTCAAGACGCTGGAAAAGCACGGCGTGAAGAAGTTCTCGCCGGAAGGTCAGAAATTCGATCCCAATTTCCATCAAGCCATGTTCGAGATGGAGCACCCAGACGTGCCCCCCGGTCATGTCGCGCAAGTGATGCAGGCCGGCTACATGATCGGCGAACGTGTGCTGCGTCCCGCCATGGTCGGCGTCAGCAAGGCGGCGGCGAAGCCGACCGCCGCCTCCGCCAACGACAGTTCGGGTGTGAACGGTGCGAACTGAAGCGTCGCACCATCTGCATAATAGCTCTGCGCGGTTTTGCCGCGACGATGCGTGAAGCGTCGTCGCGGCTTTTTCATTTGTGAAAGACAAATCCACGCGCGCTTCTTGGCCATTGGCATTCGAGAACACGGTCAGCGTGTTGGTCCCGATATCTTTATTGGAACGATTTGAAGACATGCGCGACGGCGCCGTTCGACGCCCGTGATATTACATTAGACTAATTATAAGCTATTGATTTCACTGGTTTCTCAGGTTGACGCCGGTGCTCCCTCTGACGCATGTCGCGGCGATATTCTTTGAACCCCTGGGGGAGACCACGATGCCTTCGATTGAGATCAAGACTGCAAGTCTGCGCAACGCGGCGCGTGCGGCCATGCTGTGCGGCGCGATGCTGGCGTTTGCCGGCAGCGGCATCGCGCATGCCGATGCGCTGACAACCGGCGCCAAGAACTACAAGCCGTTCGCGGTCGAGCACATCGGCAAGGCGTTCGCCGGCGCCAAGGCGCTGCAGGTGCGGTGAAGGCGGGCGACGTCAAGAAGGCACAAGCCGCCTGGATCAAGTCGCGCAAGGGTTGGGAAGCGGCCGAGCCAATCACCGGCGAGTTCTTTCCCAAGCTGGACAAAGCGATCGACGCCTGGCCGGACGCCAAGCACGGTTATCACGCCATCGAGGCCGCGCTTTTTTCCGGCAAGCTGAAGGAGATTGCCGCACCGGTCGACGAACTGGTCGGTAACCTCGCCGAATTCAAGAAGCAACTCGGAGCACCGAGCTTTGCGTTCAAGCCGCAAGGCCTGATGAACGGCGCCACCGGCCTCGCCTATGAGGTCGGCGAGAACAAGTCGAAGGGCGGTGAATCGCCCTACGCCGGCACCTCGCTGATCGACATGCACGAGAACGTCGAAGGCATCGAGGCGGTGTGGAAGCTGGTGTTCGAGGACGCCCTGAAGGCCAAGGACAAGAAGCTCGCCCACGAGATCGACGAGAAGATCGAGGACGTCGAAGAGCTGGTCGAGGTGAAGGACCTCAAGAAGGTCGACCAGCCGGCCTTGCAGAAGGCCGCCGAGGAATTGGCGGTGCTGATGCAGAGCGCGGCGCCCAAGCTCGGGCTGAAGGCCCCGGACCTGGGCGGCTGACCATGCGGATGCCCGTGGTAGGCCTGTGCCTGGCAGCGATGCTGCTGGGCGCGGGCCCGGCGGCCGCGACGCCGGTTCAGACCAAGCATGGCGTGCTGCCTTACGGCAGCGATCTCAACGAGGATCCGCTCGAGCAGCCGACCGAGCGGTTCGACTTCGAGCGTGCCGGCGGCAAGCGCTCCTATCTCCTCAATCTCGGCGACATGCTGTTCTCGTCGCCGGCGATCTTCGGCGGGCCGGCGCGCAAGGCCGGCATGAGCTGCAACACCTGCCACCAGCAGGGCGCCGGCAACGCCAAGCTTTACGTCCCCGGCCTGTCGACGCGGCCGGGCAATTTCGACACCACCGGCGAGCTGTTCAATCCAAAGACCGATAACGGCGTGCTCGACGCGGTGACGCCGCCGAGCCTGCGCGGCGCCCGGTATCTCGCGCCTTACGGTCACGACGGGCGCTACGGAAGCCTGCGTCTGTTCATCCGCAACGTCATCGTCAACGAGTTCGCGGGCCCGGAGCCGGAGCCGCAGGTGCTCGACGCACTGGTGACCTATGTGCGCGAGATTTCGTTCCTTCCCAACGACAAGCTCGCACCCGGCGGGCGCCTGACCGGCAAGGCGTCAGCGGCGGCACGCCGCGGCGAAGTATTGTTCAACAAGCCGTTCCGCTCGAACGCGGCGATGAGCTGCGCGAGTTGCCATCAGCCGACCGGCGCCTTTGTCGATCATCGCGTGCACGACGTCGGCACCGGTGGCCTGTTCAAGACGCCGACGCTGATCAACGCCGACTTCAACGCGCCCTATTTCCACGACGGACGCTACGACAGCTACGGCCAGGTGGTCGGCTATTTTGATCGCCACTTCGACCTCGGCCTGAGCGACAAGGATAAAGCCGATCTCGTGGCTTACCTGAACGCTGTAGGCGACGCCCAGACGCCTTACACGACTGACACCGTGCAGGCGGAGCTCGACGAGATCGCCGATTTCGCAAGCGTGTTCGATACCGCCATTCCCGCCCACAACAAGACCGTCATCGCGCTTGCCATCGACTCGGTCGGGCATGAATGGCGCGAGCTCGGCGAGAACTTTCCCGAACGCTCCGACACCAGCGTCAAGGGCGGCATGGCCGAACGTCGCGCGGCACGTAGTGCCGTGCGCGGCCTGGTCTTGACCCTCAGGCGGATCGCCATGGCGGTCGCGGCCGACGATTTCGACGGCGCCGCCCGGGCCTACGCCGGCTATCGGCGGCGCGTGGCATCGGCGGCGCCGAAACTGAAACTGGCGGCCCGCTGGTCGCTGTTCGATCCGACGGTGCGGGAAGCCCATTTCCGCGCGCTGCGGCAACTGGCGGCATTGGCGGAATAAGCCGGGAGCATCCCGGATTGACCTTACTGAAATGTTATAACATAACATCTGAGAAATCATCCACGATGATAAGGGGGCCCTATGAGATTTAGTAAGCGGGACGTGAATGTCCTTCAGGTAGCGACGCGGTGGTCGCGGTTTGGTGCCGCTTTGGCGGCGGTGATGGCACTGGGTGCCGGGGTCGCGCAGGCGGCGGACATGGCGGCGAAAGCGCCGAAGGCGCCGCCGGCGCCGCAATCGATCTGGGAACGGGAGACGCTCACCGGCGATTGGGGCGGGCTGCGCACCGACCTGCACAACAAGGGTATCGACATCACAGCCCAATACATCGCCGAGACGTTCGGCGTGCTGTCGGGCGGGCTGGAGCGGCGCGGGACTTACGAGGGCCGGTTCGAATTTTCCCTCGACGCCGATTTGCAGAAGCTGGTCGGCTGGACCGGCGCGAGCGCCCACGTCACCGCGTTCCAGATCCACAACGGAGGCCGCAACGCCGCCAACATTGCCGGCAGCATCGCCGATCCGAGCAATATCGACGCCCTGAAGACGACGCGGCTGTTCACCGCCTGGTTCCAGCAGGACTTCAACGGCATCGCGTCGCTGCGCGTCGGCCAGCTCGCCGCCGACGACGAGTTCTTCACCAGCGACACCGCCGGCGGCCTGCTCAACGGCACCTTCGGTTGGGGCAATAACCTCGCCGCCAATATGACCAACGGCGGTCCGGCCTATCCGCTGGCCACGCCCGGCGCGCGCCTGCAGGTCAATGCGAGCGACAACCTGACCTTCCGCGGCGGCGTGTTCGCTGGCGATCCCGCCGGCAAGGACTGCAACGAGGATGCGCAGAAGTGCAACCGGCATGGCGTCACCTTCTCGACGTCGGGGGGCACGTTGTGGATGGGCGAGGCGCAGTACGCGGTCAATCAGGGCAAGAACGCGATCGGCCTGCCGGGCGTCTACAAGATCGGGGCCTGGTATCAGACCGCCGATTTCGCCGACCGGCGCTACGGTCTCGACGCCGGCGGCGCGACGGTGCTGCTGTCGGATCCGGCCGCGACCGATCCCCTCAACCACAGCGGTAATTGGGGCATCTACGGCGTCGCCGACCAGACGGTCTGGCGCGGTGGCGAGCGCAGCGTCAGCCTGTTCCTGCGCGGGGGTTACTCGCCGAAGGATCGCAACCTGATCACTTGGTACGTCGACGGCGGCGTGGGCTTCAAAGGCATCGTTCCCCGCCGTGCCGACGACACGTTCACCCTCGGGATCTCATACGCCAAGATCAGCGACGACGTGGTGTCCGCCGACCGCGATGCCGGCAATGCGGTGCGTGACTACGAGGTCGTGCTTGAGGCGAGCTACGCCGCGCAGATCACGCCGTGGTGGGTGGTGCAGCCCGACCTGCAGTACATCGTGCATCCCAACGGCGGGCAGAACCCGGACGACGGCACGCAATCGTTCGACCACGCCTTCCTCGCGGGTCTGCGCAGCACGATTACGTTTTGAGTTTGCGCCGAGTTCTTGCGACGTCATGGCCGGGCTTGTCCCGGCCATCCACGTCTTTCGTTGTTGCCGTGCCGTTAAGGCGTGGATGCCCGGCACAAGGCCGGGCATGACGACTTAGAGGTGTACGCGGTCTTTACCGCGGCTCGACACCGTCACGCACCGCGCGGAAGCGGCTGAACAGCTTGTCCCAGTCGTCCTTCGGCGAGATGCCGACGACGCGCATGAAGCCGCCGGTGCCGAAGCGCACCCATTGCACCACGCGGACCGGCTTGCCGCTCGGGTCGGTCGCGTCGGCGCGTACCTCGAGCGTGGGCGCGCGATCGACGCGAATCTTGTCGGAGGAGGTCACCCGCACGTCGTTCAACGGTCCGTTGCGCAGCATGTCGCGCACGAACGTCTCGCGCAGCGCGTCATCGCGCGGGCCGCCGCGCCCGATCATAACGATCATATAAGGGGGCGCGATCTTGTTACCCTGCTCCGCGGGGCTGTCGGTGAGGATGACGCTACCCGGTATGATGTGCGCCACCCGGAAGCCGGCCAGATCCCCAACCTTGAACGGCAGCAGGCCGAGCAGCTCTTGGGTCGGGGTCGGCCGGAAGTCGGTGCTCGCCAGCATCTTGCGCACCACGGCGTCGGTGTAGATCGTGCGGGCGGCGTCCGGGACGTCGATCCGGACCAGGCCGGTGATGGCCGTGCCCTTACTCTTGTCGCCGGCCTTGGGCTTGGCCAACAGGAACCAATGGTGCGCGCTTTGGCCGTTGACGGTGTTTGTCCCGCTGATCAGGTAGCCGCTGCCGCCGGCGATCGCGAAATCCGCCTTGCTGACGGCGTTCAGCCCGCGGGTCTGTCTGACGAAGCCGCTCTTCATGAGCTTGTCGTAAGCCTGCCCCGGCAGCTCCAGGATGGCGACCGCCACCCGGTGCTTGGCGTCCTCGAAACCGGGAAAGCGCTTGCTTGCGACCAGCCCGGGCGGAATTGCAAGGCCAACCCGCAGACCGGTCGGAAACACCGGGGCGGCGCCGGCGGGCGCGGCGAGCGCAAAGGCGGCCAAAGCCGCCAGCACGAGGATCAGCAGTCGACGGAGCATGGCAAACTTCCGGCTTTGTTCCTAATAGTTTCCGACCGGAACGGCCGGAACGGAACCTTAACGGCAGGAGAGCGAGCCCAACATGGGTTTGCGACCTCACTGGGGCGGGCCGACGCCCCGGTAGCGCCATCCCCCCGGCCATCCCCGACCAATCCCCTTTGAGCGGCCTCGCGAATTCGTGAGTGGCTGTCTTGCGGGCCATGGCCGCCCTCCTATATGAGCTTTGAGCCGCCAGACGCGGCAAATCGCGTATCCAGGGGGCTGGATCAAGGGGATCGGCGGACGAGCCGTCGACGAACCTTCGGGCGCCAAGAGGCCTTAACAGGCACGAGTGGCCCGGCCGGCCTGCCGCAATTTGAGAGGAACAAAAATGGGCAAGGTCATCGGCATCGACCTCGGGACCACGAATTCGTGCGTCGCCGTCATGGAAGGCACGTCACCGAAAGTCATCGAAAACGCCGAAGGCATGCGTACCACGCCCTCGATCGTCGCCTTCACCGACGATGGCGAGCGGCTGGTCGGCCAGCCGGCCAAGCGCCAGGCGGTCACCAATCCGGAAAAGACCATCTTCGCGGTCAAACGCCTGATCGGGCGGCGCTACGACGACCCGACCGTGGCGAAGGACAAGGATCTCGTCCCCTACAAGATTTCCAAGGCCGGCAACGGCGACGCCTGGGTCGAGGCGGACGGCAAGCAGTATTCGCCGTCGCAGATCTCCGCCTTCATCCTGCAGAAGATGAAGGAGACCGCGGAAGCCTATCTCGGCTCCAAGGTCGAGCAGGCCGTCATCACCGTTCCCGCTTACTTCAATGACGCCCAGCGCCAGGCGACCAAGGATGCCGGCAAGATCGCAGGGCTCGAAGTGCTGCGCATCATCAACGAGCCGACCGCGGCCGCGCTCGCTTACGGCCTCGACAAGCAGAAGACCGGCACCATCGCGGTCTACGACCTCGGCGGCGGCACCTTCGATATCTCCATTCTCGAGATCGGCGACGGCGTGTTCGAGGTGAAGTCCACGAACGGCGATACGTTCCTGGGCGGCGAAGACTTCGACATGCGGCTGGTCGGCTATCTCGCCGATGAGTTCCAGAAGGAACAGGGCATCGACCTGCGCAAGGACAAGCTCGCGCTGCAGCGGCTGAAGGAAGCCGCCGAGAAGGCCAAGATCGAGCTGTCGTCCACCACGCAGACCGAGGTCAACTTGCCGTTTATCACGGCGGATGCCTCCGGTCCCAAGCACATGACCATGAAGCTGACCCGCGCCAAGTTCGAGGCGCTGGTCGACGACCTCATCCAGAAGACCGTCGAGCCGTGCCGCAAGGCGCTCAAGGACGCCGGCGTGTCGGCGGGCGAGATCAACGAGGTGGTCCTGGTCGGCGGCATGACCCGCATGCCGAAGGTGCAGGAAGTCGTGAAGCAGTTCTTCGGCAAGGAACCCCACAAGGGCGTCAACCCGGACGAGGTGGTCGCCATCGGCGCCGCCATCCAGGCCGGCGTGCTGCAGGGTGACGTCAAGGACGTGCTGCTGCTCGACGTGACCCCGCTGTCGCTCGGTATCGAGACGCTGGGCGGCGTGTTCACCCGCATCATCGACCGCAACACCACGATCCCGACCAAGAAGAGCCAGGTGTTCTCCACCGCCGAGGATAACCAGAACGCGGTGACCATCCGGGTCTTCCAGGGCGAGCGCGAGATGGCGTCCGACAACAAGATGCTCGGCCAGTTCGACCTGATGGGCATTCCGCCGGCGCCGCGTGGCGTGCCGCAGATCGAGGTCGCCTTCGACATCGACGCCAACGGCATCGTCAACGTGTCGGCCAAGGACAAGGCCACCGGCAAGGAGCAGCAGATCCGCATCCAGGCCTCGGGCGGCCTGTCGGAGTCCGACATCGACAAGATGGTCAAGGACGCCGAGAGCCACGCCGAAGAGGACAAGAAGCGCAAGGCCGCGGTGGAAGCCAAGAACCACGCCGAGGCGCTGGTGCACTCGACCGAGAAGGCGCTCGCCGAGCACGGCGACAAGGTCAGCGAGACCGAGCGCAGCGCGATCGAGAATGCCATGTCCGACCTCAAGGAAGCGCTCAAGGGCGACGACGCCGACGCCATCCAGGCCAAGAGCAACGCGCTGGCGCAGGCTTCCATGAAGCTCGGCGAGGCGATGTACAAGGCGCAGCAGGAAGGCGGCGCGACCGAAGGTGCCGCGGAAGGCGGCGCCGAGGAGAAGAAGGAAGACGTGGTCGACGCCGAGTTCACGGAAGTCGACGACGACAGCAAGAAGTCGGCCTGACGGCCGGAGCCACAGCATGGCCCTCATCCTTCGAGATGGCCTTCGGCCTCCTCAGGATGAGGGCCATTGCTATTGTGTGCTGACTTAGGGGGCCTTCGTCCTTCGAGACGCGATCCCTCGGATCGCCCCTCAGGACGAGGTGAGAGGATAAGCGGAAGCGGCATGTCCAAGCGCGACTACTATGAAGTCCTCGGTGTTACCCGCGAATGCACCGAAGTCGAGCTGAAGGCGGCGTTCCGCAAGCTCGCCATGCAGCATCATCCGGATCGCAATCCCGGCGATACCGAGTGCGAGCACAAGTTCAAGGAAATCAACGAGGCCTACGACGTCCTCAAGGACGGCGACAAGCGCGCGGCCTATGACCGCTTCGGCCACGCCGCCTTCGAGCAGGGTGGCGCGGGCGGCGCCGGCTTCGGCGCCGATTTCGGCACGACCTTCGCCGACATCTTCGAGGGCATCTTCGGCATGGGCGGCGGGCGCGCCGGAGGCGGCCGCGCCTCGGACCTCGACGAAGCCTTCGCCGGCAAGACCGCGCAGCTGCGGTTGCCGACCTCGGTCACCTGCGAGGCGTGCTCCGGCACCGGCGCCAAGGCCGGCACCAAGCCGAAGACCTGTTCGACTTGCGGCGGCGCCGGCCGTGTGCGCCACGCGCCGGGCTGCTTCACGCTCGAGCGCACTTGCCCGGCCTGTCAGGGCCGCGGCCAGGTGATCGACGATCCGTGCCCGAGTTGCTCGGGCGCCGGCCGGGTCACGCGCGAGCGCACGCTCTCGGTTAACATCCCGCCCGGCGTCGAGGACGGCACCCGTATCCGCCTGGCCGGCGAGGGCGAGGCGGGGCTGCGCGGCGGGCCGCCGGGCGATCTCTATATTTTCCTGTCCATCATCCCGCACGAGTTCTTCCAGCGCGACGGCGCCGACCTGCACTGCCGGGTGCCGGTCTCCATGGTGACGGCAGCGCTCGGCGGCGAATTCGAGGTGCCGTCGATCGACGACAGCAAGGCGCGGGTGAAGGTGCCGGCCGGCACACAGACGGGCCGCCGTTTCCGCCTTTCGGGTAAGGGTATGCCGGTGCTGCGCTCCAAGCAGACCGGCGACATGTACGTGCAGGTGGTGGTCGAAACCCCCCAAAACCTGACCAAACGCCAGCGCGAGCTGCTGACCGAGTTCGAAAGCCTGTCGTCCGATACGACCCAGCCCGAATCCGTGGGCTTCTTCAGCCGGGTGAAGGAGTTCCTGGACGGCCTGGGGGCACGTGGAACCCATACCGGCTAGTATCTTGACCCCCCGCCTGCCGCTCTGTACCGGTTGAGAGCGGGGCGGGACTTAGGCGCCCCTTGGCATGACCACCATGGCTCCACAGACTGCCACCGCGAAAAAACCCCTGCGTCTCGACGACGAGGTGCAGCTCATCCGCTCGTGGATCGAGAAGCCGCTGCGCACCGGCGCGGTGGTTCCGTCGAGCAAGGCGCTGGCGCGCACCATGGCGCGCTACGTCGATCCGCAGGGGACGGGCCCGGTGATCGAGCTCGGGCCGGGCACTGGCCCGGTGACCGACGCGCTGGTCGCCCACGGCGTCGATCCGGCGCGGCTGGTGCTGGTCGAGTTCAATCCCCATTTCTGCCGGCTCTTGCGCAAGCGCTATCCGACGGCGACCGTGCTGCACGGCGACGCCTACCGGCTGCGCAAGACGGTGCAGTCCGCGCTCAGCGAGCCGGCCGCCGCGGTGGTCTCCAGCCTGCCGCTGCTCACCAAGCCGCTGCGCACGCGTCTGCGGCTCACCGCCGACGTGATGGCGCTGATCAAGCCGAACGCGCCCTTCGTGCAGTTCACCTACGGCATGCTGCCGCCGATCCCGAAGACGCTCGCCGGCCTTACCGCCAAGGCGTCCAACGTGATCTGGATGAACCTACCGCCGGCGCGGGTGTGGGTCTACCGCGGCACGCGTTAGGGCGCGAACGCGTTGAGCGTTTTTGCGTCATGTCCGGCCTTGTGCCGGGCATCCATGTCTTTGGGCCGTGGCAACACCATAGACGTGGATGGCCGGGTGAAGCCCGGCCATGACGATGGAGAGGCCCGGAATGACGGGCTTTGGCTCGCGTGCTAAGCAATGGCGGAACGTCACGGAGCCGCCAATGGCCACGCCCAAGATCCTCGTTTTTTCCAGCTCGACCCGTACCGGCTCCCACAACACCAAGTTGGCGGCGCTGGCGGCCAAGTACTTGACGCTCGTCGACGTCGACGTCACCCGCATCTCACTTGCCGACTATCCGCTGCCGCTCTACGACGCGGACCTCGATGCCCGCACCGGCCAGCCCGCCAACGCGCTCCGGCTCAAGCAGATGATCATGGCGCACCATGGCGTGTTCATCGCCAGCGCCGAATACTCCGCGTCGGTGACGCCGATCCTCAAGAACGCCATCGACTGGGTGTCGCGCGTGCGCGAGAAGGGCGACCCGAGCTACGCCGCCTTCAAGAACCGCGTGTTCGCCGTCAGCGCCGCTTCGGTCGGTCCGGCGGGCGGCTTGCGGTCGATCATCGCGTTGCGCCAGGTGCTCGAGCTCGGCTGCGGCGCGCTGGTAATCCCGGAAGTCGTAGCGATCCCGCGCGTTGACCAGGCCTTCGACGACATGGACAATATCGTCGATACGCACACCGCCAATCTGTTTCACGCCCAGCTCGACCGCCTGGTGGAGATGGCGCGGCTGATGATGTGAGGTAAGCCCACGTGACACTCGACGCGCGCGAACGGCTGATCGTCGCTCTCGACCTTCCTTCGGTCAAGGAAGCCGAAGCCATGGTGGCGCGGCTCGGCGACAGCGTTTGCTTCTACAAGATCGGCTATCAGCTCGGCTTCGCCGGCGGGCTGAATTTCGCGGCCGGCCTGATCGCGGCGGGCAAGCAACTGTTCCTCGACTTCAAGCTGCACGACATCGGCAACACCGTGCAGAAGGGCGTCGAGAGCGTCGCCGGCATCGGCGCCACGTTCCTAACGGTGCATGCCTTTCCGCAGACCATGAGGGCGGCGGTCGAGGGCAAGTGCGGCTCTTCCCTGCGCGTCCTGGGCGTCACGGTGCTCACGTCCTATGACGACAGCGACCTGGCGGCCGCCGGCTACGACATGACCGTGAGCGAGCTTGCCGCCGCGCGCGCGCAGCAGGCGCGCGCCATCGGCCTCGACGGGTTGATCTGCTCGGCGGAGGAAGTGGGGAAACTGCGCGACATCGCCGGGCCCGGCATGGTGCTGGTGACGCCGGGCATCCGGCCCGCCGGCAGCGCGACCGGCGACCAGAAACGGGTGATGACGCCGGCGCGCGCCATCGAAGCCGGCGCCGATTATCTCGTCGTCGGCCGTCCGGTGGTGGCGGCGGCGGATCCGAAGCGCGCGGCCGACGATATCGTCGCCGAGATCGAGCAGGCGAGCGGCAAATAAATCAGGGAGGATTTCTATGGCGAAGGGCTACTGGGTCGCGCGCGTCGACGTGCACAACGAGGAGGGCTACAAGCCCTATGCGGCGGCCAACGCAGCGATCTTCAAGAAGTACGGCGGCAAGTACCTGGTGCGCGCCGGGAAATTCGAGAACCCGGAAGGTACGGCGCGCTCGCGCAACGTGGTGATCGAGTTTCCGGACTACGCGGCCGCGCTCGCCTGCTACAATTCGACGGAGTATCAGGAAAACATCAAGGTGCGGCAGCCGCATGCCGATGCGGACATTGTCGTCATCGAGGGCTACGACGGCCCGCAGCCTTAGGCGTCGCTTTTCAGGAGTTAAGATATGGCCGAGATGCGTTTGATCGTGGCGGGCGCCACTGGGCGCATGGGGCGCACGCTGGTGAAGGCGATCGCCGAGCACAAGGAATTGGCGCTGGCCGGCGCGCTGGAAGGGGCGGGCTCGCCCTTGCTCGGCCAGGATGCCGGCATGCTCGCGGGGCTCGGCGAGAATGGTATCAAGCTGACGAGCGATGCCGCGTCTCTGATGTCTGATGCGGACGGTATCATCGACTTCACGGTGCCGGCGGCGACGGTGACCTTCGCCGCGCTGGCTGCTGAGGCCGGCAAGGTGCACGTGATCGGCACGACCGGCTTGAGCGCCGACGACGACGCCAAGATCGAGGACGCCGCCAAGAAGGCCGTTATCGTCAAATCCGGCAACATGAGCCTGGGCGTCAATCTGCTGGCGGCGCTGACCAAGCGCGTGGCGGCGACGCTCGACGACGCCTTCGATATCGAAATCGTCGAAATGCATCACAACAAGAAGGTCGATGCGCCGTCCGGCACCGCGCTGTTGCTGGGGCAGGCGGCGGCGCAGGGGCGCGGCATTAATCTGGCGCAGCATTCCGAGCGCGGCCGCGATGGCCACACCGGCGCGCGCACGCCCGGCGACATCGGTTTCGCGAGCTTGCGCGGCGGCACGGTGGTCGGCGAGCACACCGTGATGTTCGCCGGCCCGGCCGAGCGCATCGAGCTGACGCACAAGGCCGAGGATCGCATGATCTTCGCGCGCGGTGGCTTGCATGCCGCGCTGTGGGCGCGCGGCCAGAAGCCCGGGCTTTATTCCATGATGGACGTGCTGGGGCTGGGGGATTTTTGACTTTCTCCGTCACCCTGAGGTGGCCGCGCAAAGCGCGGCCCTCGAAGGGCGACGGCCCGGACGCTGCGGCCGATCATCCTTCGAGGCTCGCTACGCTCGCACCTCAGGATGACGGGCAAACATCCGGGCGAATATCTACTCCTGCCTCGGCAAATACGCGTCCGACCATTTCAGCATCACATTGAAGCTGATCGAGATGCGCGGCGTCTCGCTCAGATTCGGATGCACGAAGTGGGTCATGAACGCCGGCCATAGCAGGATATCGCCCGGCTTCGGCTGGATGGTGTGCTCGGGATTGACGTAAGGGTCGCCGCGGATCGCGCCCATGTTCACCGCCGGCCCGCGCGGGTCGTAGAAGGTGATGCAGCCCGGCCGCACGTCCTTGCGGCTGCGCAGCGGCGCCCGGTCGGTCGGCACCTGCACGTAGTAGGTGCCCGACAGATAACAGTGCGGGTGGTTGTGCGGGTCGTGGTAGTCACCGAGCCGGTTGACGTTGGCCCAGCCGTGCACGGTCCAGTCGACCTGGTAGCCGATGCCGAGCTCCCGGAAATACTCCATCACCGTGCGGTTGATGCAGTCGCGCAGCCATTGGATGGCGGGATGGTCGGCGACCAGCAGATTGTCGGCGCGGTAGTCGGTGGTGAGCTCGGCGTTGCCGGCCTCGAGCCCCAGCACCAGCTCGGCCAGCACCTTATTGGCGACGTCGGCGCCCGGCAGCGTCCGCCGCAGCATGACGGTCGGCCACAAGCGCTCGACGCCGTCGGATGGTTCGCCGGCCATACCTGATCTCCCGCGCTGGCCATCATGTCGACCGAAGCCCAGGATTGACTGCGGTTCTTAACCCGTCAACGCCCCTCTAGTGGTCCGATTCCGACATTTGCCTCCGGTTGCCGCGAGTTCCGAGCAAGTGTCGAAATCAAAAGGCCACCGTCGCGAGCCACACCCGCACCCCGCTCGGCAATGGGATCATCGCGGCTTGCCACCGCTCAGCGCTTCAACCGCCGCCTTCAGGGCCGCTGAATCGACCGCGCCCGTGACCCGAATCC
>JARRQH010000013.1:0-24824 GCA_037381985.1 Pseudolabrys sp. | reverse complement strand
GTTCGGCACGGAGCGGTCTTTCGACACGCTGACCCAGACCTTCATCAAGACCGACAAGGGCGCGCTCAACGCGCACCACTACCGCTTCGCGCCCAACCGCAGCACCTTCATCGTCGAATGCGACGACAAGACGTTCAACAACTACGGCTTCGACAAGCTGAGCGAGGAAGACAGCGCCGCGCTCTGCCAGACGCTGTTCGCCGGCGTGCTCGAGGGCGCGCCGCTCATCATCAACAAGTCGCACTGGCGCCAGTTCCCAAAGCTCTGGTGCAAGAACTGGGTGGCGGGCAAAACCGTGCTGCTGGGCGACGCCGTGCATACGGCGCACTTCTCCATCGGATCCGGCACGCGGCTCGCCATGGAAGATGCCATCGCGCTGGTTCATGCCCTGGCGGCGCATGACGACCGGGATACGGCGCTCGCCGCCTATCAGGCAGAGCGTCCCCCGGTGGCCAAAAAGATCGTCGATGCCGCCAATTCCTCCGCGACTTGGTACGAGGACTTCGCCGACAAGATGGATCTGGCGCCCGTCGATTTCGCGTTCGACTACCTCACCCGTTCAGGCCGCATGGACATGGCCCGCCTGCGCCAGATCGCGCCGAGCTTCATGGCGCGCTATGAAGCCGAGCGCGGCACGGACGACGCCAGGCTCACCGATCCGGTGGGCGACGACGCTCCCGGCGCGGTGGAAATCGGCTTCGACCGCAAGGCCCACCCGAATTGCTCCGCCATCCTGTGGGACAACCTGGCGCGCAATCCCGACAAGCCGGCGGTGACCGGCCCGGCCGGCACCATGACCTACGCCGAGCTCGTCGCCGAAGCCGCGCGCTGGGGCAACGCCTTCATCGCCGCCGGCCTCAAGCGGGGCGACCGCATTCCCTTCTTCCTCGACGATACGCCGGTCTATCCGGCGGCCTTCTTCGGCGCGGTGCGCGCCGGCTTCGTGCCGGTGCTGCTGAACATCCAGACCAAGCCGGACGTATTGAACTTCTTCCTCAAGGACACCAGCGCCCGCATCGCGCTGTGCGAGGCCGAAATGGCCGAAAGCTTCGGCGCGGAGGTGCTGCGCGGCACGGCGCTGGAGAAGATCGTAATCGCGAACGGCGCGGCCAACGGCGCGAACCAAATCGCGGCGCACCGGTTCCTGGCCGGACAGCCGCAGGAGCTCGCCTGCGCCGATACCGGGCCCAACGACATGGCGTTCTGGATGTACTCGTCCGGCTCGACCGGACGGCCCAAGGGCATCGTCCATCTCCATCACGACATGGCGTATACGCAAGGCTCTTACGGCGAACGCGTGCTCAAGCTGAAGCCGGACGACGTCTGCTTCTCGGTGCCGAAAATCTATTTCGCCTACGGCTTCGGTAATGCCTTCACGTTCCCGTTCTCGATCGGCGCCACCACCCTGCTGATGCCGGGCCAACCAAAGCCCGACACCGTGCTCGATACCATTGAGCGCTATAAGCCTACCGTGCTGTTCGGCTTGCCGACGCTTTACACGGCGCTGACCCGGGTCGGCGGCGTCGAGAAACGCAACTTGTCGTCGCTGCGCCAATCGCTCTCGGCGGCCGAAATCCTGTCGGAGGATGTCTACAAGGCCTGGAAGAAGTTGACCGGGCACGGTCCGACCGAGGGTCTCGGCTCGACCGAACTGCTGCACATTTATCTCTCCAACGCCTTGGACGATCATCGCGTCGGTGCGGCCGGCGCGCGCGTGCCCGGCTACGAGATCCGTCTCGAAACGCCGGACGGAAAACTCGCGGCGCCGGGCGAGGAAGGCGTCATGCTGGTGCGCGGCCATTCCTCCGCGCCGCGCTATTGGAACCGGCCCGACAAGACCCGCGAGACCATGCGCGGCGACTGGCTCTATACCGGCGATCGCTTTGTCGAAAAGGACGGCTATTACTATTTCCAGGGCCGCGCCGACGACCTGATCAAGGTCTCGGGGCAATGGGTCTGGCCGCTCGAAGTGGAGCGATGCCTGAACGAGCATCCCGACGTCCACGAGTGCGCGGTGCTGGCCCACGAACTGCCGGACCGCCGCATGACATTGCGGGCGGTGGTGCGGCTGCGCAACGGCACCGCCGGTGACGATGCGGAGAGCGATCGCTTGCGCGCCTACGTGAAGACCAAGCTGACGCCGTTCAAATATCCGCGCATCGTCGAATACGTCGACGAACTGCCCAAGACAGGCACCGGAAAGATCGACCGTCAGGCGTTACGCAAGTAGCGGAGGGCAACTGCCGCCGACGTTGCGCCGCTGACGGGGCGCACGTCCCTTGATCGGCCACAGTCGACTATCCGTCCGCCGCTCCGGCGAACCGCACAGGATGTCGCGTTGTTGGTGGAGAATCGTCAGTCGGCCGGACGGAGGTGTCGCGACGCGTCGTCTTCGACCTGGTGCCAAACCTCGAGGGCGAGAGGATTGCGCGATTCTTCCATGATATGCGCCACCAGCCCGATCGCACGCGCCATAACCCCGAAACCGCGGATGATCTGCCACGGAAAGCCGAACTCGCAACAGATGGCGCCGATCGCGCCCGTGGCATTGAGCGGCAGCACCTTGCCGGTTGCCCGCTTCGCTTCCTGCTGTACGAGTTTCATGAGCGTGACGTATCGCCCCGCGAGCCCGTTTTCCTCGGCAATCTGAAACAGCCTCGGGGTGCGAGGATCGATCGGCTTGTGGATCGGATGGCCGATACCCGGAACGGCAAAGGAGTCTAAAGAAATTCGATGAACGTCTAAAGCGGCTCAACGACTTTTAGGGAAACAAGCGCCTTTCCGAAGTGGCCGGGGAAACCTGCCGCGAATACGTTCGCGTCCGTGGCAGCGTCGATGGCGCGAGACGTGATCTCGAGGACTCGCGCGCGACAATCAATCACCACGCCGCCGAGGGGTTCCATCGAGGCGTTGTTCGGGTTTCCTTCCACCAAGAGGACTACCAGCGTGATCGCTGGCTTACTCGGCAAGAAGCGGCAATGCTTCTTTGGACGTGCTGGCGCTATCGAGAGGTCCAGCTACGCCATCGCGGCTCGCAAAGGGGGCAGAGACTTCCGGCCGAGAAGTACCCACTTCGACACCTCGCGCGTTTCATTCTCATCGGGCTTTACACTGGCACGCGGGCCAGTGCGATTGCAGCAGCCTCAGCGAACCGACAAACGGGGCGCGCTTACGTAGACTTGGAGCACGGCGTCTTCTACCGGCTCGCTCAAGGAGCTACGCCGACTAACAAGCGCCAGCCGCCCGTCCCTCTGCCTCCCAGGCTCCTGGCTCATCTCCGCCGATGGCACGAAATTGGTGTGGCAAAGGAGTATTTCGTCGAGTTTCATGGAAAGCCCGTGAAGTCAGTCAAGACTGCTTTTACGTCAGCAGCACGACTGGCTAAGCTCCCAGGCCGAGTAACCCCACACACGCTGCGCCATACGGCGGCAACGTGGCTCATGCAGGTCGGGGTCAGCGCTTGGGAGGCTGCGGGCTTCCTCGGGATGTCGGAAAAGACCCTGCGCGACGTTTACAGGCACCATCACCCCGAGTATTTGCGCACGGCAGCACGGGCCATCGGCAAGAGAAAGCCGTTATCGTTGGTCAAACCGTTGGTCGGCGGTGCCAAAAGGCGCCCCACCCTACTGAACCGATTGAAAATATTGGTGGGCCCGGGAGGACTCGAACCTCCAACCAGACCGTTATGAGCGGCGGGCCAACCGCTGCTGCCGTTGGTTTTCCTGAGTTTCTCACGAAATGAGCGCGTTCGTTGCGCTTCGTTGACGTCGTTTCTGGTGCGAAACGGGTGCAGATTAGTTTTGATCTCAGACGGCAAAGCGATCAATACGAAATGGCTCGATCGGCAGGTTCGTCGCGCCGGTGACGATCAGGTCGGCCATGAGGGCGCCGACGCCGGGCCCGAGTTGAAATCCGTGCGCCGAGAAGCCGAATTGATGGAATAGACCCTCAGCTTTCTTGCTCGGCCCGATGACGGGGATGTCGTCGGGCATGCGCGCCTCGATACCGGCCCATGCCCGCACGACCGTCGCCGACCGCATCACCGGAAAGAGCTCCCAGACCGTGTTGGCGTTGGCGGCGAGCTTCTGCCAATCGAGCACAGTCGCATTCTCGTCGGGGTAGGCCCGGCCGAGATATCCGCCGCCGATCAGGACGGTGCCGTTGCGGAACTGCTTGAACGAGAGCTTGCGGCCGCGCAGGATCACGACCGGATCGATGAAGTGCGGCACGCGCGCCGTGATCATAAGCATCGGCGCGACGACTTCGAGCGGCACCGGTTCGCCCACCATGGCGGCAAGACGTGCTGCCCAGGCGCCAGCCGCGTTGACCAGAACGGGCGCCTCAAACGTTCTATCGCTCGTCGTCACGCGCCAGACGCCATGCTGGCGCGCGACCGCCGTCACGCGGACGCCTTCTCGGACAATTGCGCCACGGGCAACAGCCTGACGGCGAAACGCCTGCGTCGCGCGGAACGGTTCAGCCGCCCCATCGCGGCGCGAGACCACGCCGCCCGGGCAATAGTCGGAAACGGCCGGCACCAGCCGCTTGAGCTCGGCCCGGTCGATCAGCTCTTCGTGGGTGAAACCGCGCAGCCGCAGGTCGTCCACACGTGCGCGCAGGTGCGTCAGTTCGGACTCGTCCTCGGCGACGAGAACCTGTCCGTGGCTGTCGAAACCACAACTGTCGCCGACCAGATCCTCGATCCGCTCCCACAGCTCCATGGACGCCACCGACAGCGGCACCTCGGCCACGTCGCGGGCGAGCTGGCGCACGCCGCCCGCGTTCACGCCCGAGGCGTGCCGCCCGCAATAGTCCTTCTCGATCAGCAGCGGCTTCACGCCGCGCATGGCCAGGTGAAGCGCCGTCGAGCACCCGTGGATGCCGCCGCCGATAACGATGACATCGGCGGTTTGGGTCATCCCCGCACGACGGCGTTGACCGCCTCCTCCGTCTGCGTCATCGCGGCCAGTTCCTTGAGCGCGACCGGCTTCACCGGCGGCCGTAGCCGATAATAGCCGACGGCCTCGGGAGAGACGCCACGCGCCTGCGCGATCATTTCCGTCACCGTGAGACCGCAGTTACGTCCCTGGCAGGGGCCCATGCCACAGCGCAGAAACGCTTTGAGCTGGTTCGGCCCTTCGACGCCAAGTTTGATTGTCTCGCTGATCTGCGCGGCGGTGACTTCCTCGCAGCGGCAGACGATGGTTTCCCCTTCCGGACGCCGGAACTGCGGCGCCGGCTGGAACAGCACGTCAAGGAAGGCGCGGCCGCGCTCGGCACGCTGAAGCGCCTGCAACACACCGGAACGATCGGGAAGTTGGCTCATCTGCGCCGGCGCCAGCGCTTCGACGGCCGCAAGCGCCGCGATCCGCCCCCGCTCCACGGCGGCGATGGCGCCGCCGATGCCGGCCCCGTCGCCGGCAATCGCGATACCTTTCACCGTGGTGTTGCCATCGGGGTCGACAACAGGCTTCCAGCAAAGCTGCCTGTCGTCCCAGTGGTGGGCCGCGCCCGCCGCCATGGCAAGATTGACATTGGGTGCCACACCCTGATGCAATAGCAGCGTATCGACGGCGATCCGCCGTTCCGCGCCGCCGGCGCGCGTGAATGCGACCTCATTGACGGTATCGGCGCCGAGCGCAGACAGCGACACGACGTTGGAGACGACGGAAACCTTGCGCTTCACCTCGCGCATGAGCGCGAGGCCCTTGGCGCGAAAGGGCGACAAGGCGAACGGCAGGGCATGCGGCAGGGCACGCCAATAATTGCCGCGCGGCGTCGTATCGAGGATCGTGTCGATGGCGCCGCCCGCGCGCAGAACCTGAGCGGCGAATAGCCAAAGCAGCGGGCCGGTGCCGGCGAGCACGACCTTTCCGTCGGGAACGAGACCCGACGACTTGAGCAGGGTCTGCGCGGCGCCGACGGTCATGACACCGGGAAGCGTCCATCCGGGGATCGGAAATGGGCGCTCGAGAGCGCCCGTCGCCAGGATGACGCGGCGCGCGCGCAGAGCTTGGGATTGGCCCAGAACCGACACGGCGAACTGGAGATCGCGGTCGAGGCTCCAGACCGTCGCGCCATGCACGATGGTAGCGCCGTTCGCCTGCGCCTCGGCAACAAGCCGTTCGCCACGCCAGTAGTCGTCGCCGAGAACGTCGCGGCGTTTGACGGGCGTCGACGTGATGGCACGGAAAATCTGACCGCCGGCCTGCGCGTTCTCGTCAAGCACCAGCGTCGACAGACCCGCTTTGCCGGCGATGGCGGCGGCGGCAAGCCCCGCGGGGCCGGCTCCGACAATGACACTGTCATATTGGCTCTTCGGCAACGGAACGGCGTTCATGAGCCCAACTCCCCCAATGCCCGCTTGCTGTGCTGGGTCTCGATGCACATGCCGTCTTGAACGCGGACCAGGCAGCCCTGCCGATTGCCGACGCCGTCGACGGTCACCAAGCAGTCGAAACACACGCCCATCATGCAATACGGCGCACGCTTGGCGCCGCTGATCGGCGTCTCGCGACAATACGTCCGCCCCGCGGCGAGGAGCGCTGCGGCGACGCTGTCGCCCTCACGCGCGTTGAATGGTTCGCCGTCGATCGTCACCGCGACCGCGGCGCCCTCTGCTTCAGGCAGCCTTTTGAACATGGAACCTCTGTGCTGAGAAAACACCGACCTGCTGCGTGTCGAGCGCGCCGCGGGCGATCATGGGCGCAAGCGCATAAGCATGAACGGCCGCGAGCGTAACGCCGGAATGGCAACAGGCGACAAATGCGCCGGGACAGGTTTCGGATTGGTCGTAGATCGGAAAGCCGTCGCGCGTCATGACCCGCAGGCACGACCAGCTTCGCACGACATTGACGTCGGCGAGAACCGGAAACATGCGCTGGGCGCGATCGATCATGACCGCGTTGATGGCGAGGTTCATGCCCATGTCGTCGGCCGAATCCTCGTAGCTGTCGCCGATCATGACCGTGCCTTCGTCGGTCTGGCGCACCGTGGCGACGGGATAGGACAGGAACGGCTGCACGCGTTCGGTGACCACGATCTGGCCGCGGCAGTCGGTCTGCATCGGGGCGCTGAGGCCGACCATGGGCGCCAGACGCATATTAGCGGTGCCGGCAGCCAGCACGACCTTGCCCGCCGCGACCTCGCCGCGCGGGGTCTGAATGCGGAAGCCGCCAGCTTCGTATTTGATGTCTTCGACACGGTGACCGGGCCGGTAGCCGACGCCGAGGCGATGGTTGGCCATATGGAAGGCACGAAACAGACGCAACGCATTGACGTGCCCGTCGAGCGGACAATAGCTGCCGCCGACCACCTCGGGGCCGATTCCCGGCAGCATCTTCTCGATTTCGCCGTGCCCCATGAGCGCGACGTCGTATTTCGCGACACCTTCCTGGCTGTGGATTTGTCGGACGACGGCCGCGCGCGTCTCCATTTCCCGCTCGGACAGGCAAAGCATGAATCCACCGCGGCGTTCGAAGCAGACATCGAGCCCGGTTTGCTCCTTCAACTCGGTCACGAGCTGTGCCCAGCCTTCCGACGAGCGAATCGTCCAGCCGGTGTACGGCGGCATGCCGAGGCCTTTGCTTTGTACCCAGACCAGCGCAAAATTGCCGCGCGAAGCACGCAAGGCAACGTCACCTTCGTCGAGCACCGTGACGCGCTTGCCCTCGCGCGCAAGCCCGTAGGCGATGGCCATGCCCAGCAGGCCGCCGCCGACAACCGCAATGTCATTGTCCCGTCGCAACCAAATTTCTCCTACGGCTCGTTGATGCCGCGGCCGGCAAGCAGGCGTTCAAGCCCATAGACGCGGTCGAGGATGATGAGCGCGACCGTGGTGATCGCGATGACGCTCGCCGACACCGATGTCACCAGCGGGTCGATATTGTCCTGGATATAGAGGAACATCCGCACCGGCAGCGTCTGCGTGCCGGGCGTCGCCACGAAGATCGTCATGGTCACTTCGTCGAACGACTGGATGAAGGCTAGCGCCCAGCCCGAAGCGATGCCGGGCAGGATCAGCGGCAGCGTCACGCGGCGAAACACGGTCCAGTCGGACGCGCCGAGCGAGGTCGCGGCCTGCTCGACCGAGCGATTCATGCCGACCGCCGAGGCCAATGTCAGCCGAAGCGCGAAGGGGAAGACGATCACGATGTGCGCGAGGACAAGGCCGGTGAAAGTGCCGCCGAGCCCGATCAACGAAAAGAAGCGCAGGAAGGCGATGCCGAGCACGACCGGCGGGATCATCAAAGGCGACATGAACAGCGCCGAAAGCGCCTCACGTCCCACGAAGCGATAGCGCGCGATAGCAAGCGCGGCCGGCACCGAGAGGGAAAGAGCGATCGCCGACGACAAGGCCCCGAGCCAGATGCTGGTCCAGAACGCGTTGATGAACTCCGGATATTGCGCGATGGCGCGGAACCAGCGCAGGGAAAGTCCGTGCGTCGGGAACGACAGGTAGCCGTTGGGCGTGAACGCCACGACGCAGACGATCACGATCGGCGCCAGCATGAAGATCACGAACAGCGTGTGATAGATCAGCGCCAGCGGTCCGTTGCGGCTCATCGAAACGCCTCCGCGTAGCGCCGTTCGACCAGGCGGTTGGCCGCGACAATGGTGACGATCAACACGACCAGCAGCAGCGTGGCGACCGCCGCGCCGAGCGGCCAGTTCAAGGTGTCGAGGAACTGGTCGTAGACGAGCGTCGCGGCGACCTTGAGCCGCCGCCCGCCGATGATGGCAGGCGTAGCGAAGGCGCTCGCCGACAGCGCGAAGACGATGATGCCGCCGGTCAGCACACCCGGCACGATTTGCGGGAAGATCACGCGCCGCAGTATCGTGAAATGTCCGGCGCCGAGCGATTCCGCCGCGTTCTCGATCTTTGGATCGACCCGCTGCAATGCGGTCCACACCGAGAGCACCATGAACGGCATCATGACGTGCGACAGCGCGACCACGACGCCGGTCTCGGTGAACATGAACGGGATGGGCGACGAGATGATGCCGAGATTCATCAAGGCAGCGTTGACCACCCCGCTATTGCCGCCGAACAGGAGCGCCCAACCGAGGGTACGGGCGATAACCGAAATGAGCAGCGGCCCGAGCAGGACCAGCACGAAAAAACCGCGCCACGGCGGACGCATGCGGTTGAGGATATAGGCCTCGGGCGCGCCGAAGACGGCCGTGACGAGCGTTACCAGGATGGCGATGCGGAAGGTGCGCGCGAACATCTCGGCGAAATACGGATCCACCCACATCGTGCGCCAGTTCTTGAGGATGAAGACGAACTGGATGCCCTTGTATTCACTCCAATTGTGGAACGAGAGCACGACGGTCATCATCAGAGGCACGACGACGATGACGGCGAAGAACATAAGCGCCGGCAGGCTCAGGAACCATGGCACGCCCGCCGCCCGCCAGCGGCTGCGCGCCGCCGCGCGATCGTTGGTTTGGAGGACAGCGCTCATGGACGCCCCTCCTTCGCCGCGCGAAGCGCCATGTCATCGGCCCGCCACGTCAGCCCCACCTTGTCGTTCTCAGCCGGCATCGCCTCGCCGGAATTCTGCCGAATGACAAACAACGGCCCCGCCGCGGTTTCGACGCGATAGAGCCAGTGATTGCCTTGAAAAATGCGCGTCTTGACGGTGCCGGCGAGGTGTTCGCCGTTGCCTTCCGCAAACGCGACCTTCTCCGGGCGGATGGACGCAACGACCAGGCCGTCCAGAGGCTGCCGGCAAGCCCAATGGCCGCCGCCGATGATTACGATGGTCTTGCCGGCGTCGGTGCGCGCCTCACCCGTCAGTTCATTGGTCTTGCCGAGGAAGCTCGCGACAAACGGCGTCGCAGGTCGTTCATAAACCTCCTGCGGCGCGGCGATTTGTTCGACGCGACCACTGTTCATCACCACGATACGGTCCGACAACGCCATCGCTTCGGACTGATCGTGCGTGACGAGGATCGTGGTCGTGCCGATGGTGCGCTGAATCTGGCGAAGCTCGATCTGCATTTCCTCGCGCAGCTTGGCGTCGAGATTTGAGAGCGGCTCATCGAGCAGCAAGATGTGCGGGCGGATCACCAACGCGCGCGCCAGCGCGACCCGCTGCTGCTGACCGCCCGACATGCGCCGCGGATAGCGTTCCGCGAAGCCGCCGAGGCCGACCAGCTCAAGGGCGGTCTTCACCCGCTGATCGCGTTCGGCGCGGCCGACCTTCTGCATTTCGAGGCCGAAAGCCACGTTCTCAGCCGCCGTCATGTGCGGGAAGAGCGCGTAGCTCTGGAAGACGACGCCGAGACCGCGCCGGCTCGGCTTCATCGCCGCGAGGTCCTGGCCCTGCAGCAGGATCGCGCCGCCCGACGGCTCGACAAAGCCGGCAATCATTTGCAGCGTGGTCGTCTTGCCGCAGCCGGACGGCCCCAGGAACGAGATGAATTCGCCTTTGTCGACATCGAGCGAGAGCGCGTCGACGGCGACATGCTCGCCGTAGCGCTTCGTCAGCTTGTCAAGGACGAGAAAGGGCATGACCTTGTCCCGCATTTTCGTGGAAGACCCCTGCCACAACGGCGCCACACAGAGCGTCGTGTGGGTCCCCGGCGACACACACGGGCTTTAAGTTGGCGGCCAAGCCGACTGCGTGCTGGCTCGGCCGCCTTCAGTATAGCGGCAACACGCGCCCCATGTTGGCCGCTCGCAATGACGAGGCGGCCGAACACGGGCGGTATCTTATCGCTCGACCTCGCGATTCCAACGACTGGTCCATTCCTGCCGATGCGCGTTGATCGTGTCCCAGTCAAGCGTGATCAGGTGAGCGGCACGCTCCCCGACCGGCGCCATTCTAGCGAGCTCCGGCGGCACCTTGATTGTCTTGACGACCGGACCGTAGCCGTACTTCTTCAGCATGGTGAGCTGAATGCTCGGCGCCAGCATCGCCTTGATGAACGCGGAAGCCAGCGGCGAAGCGTGCGGCTTGGCGATCGGACAGGCGGCGATCAGCAGAGAGACCGCACCCTCCTTCGGGTAAACGAAGTTCACCGGGAAACCGGTGTTGGCAAAGGTTTGCACGCGGCCGGTGCCCCACACCGCGAGAGCGGCCTGGCCGGACTGGAACAGCTGCGTCATCTGGCCGGGCGAAGGCTCGTAGGCGAGGACGTTCGGGTTGACATCGTGCTCCATTACCTTGAAGCCAGGGTCGATGTTCTTCACGCCGCCGCCGTTCATGCGGGCGAGCATGATCAGGGCGTGCAAACCGTAGGTGTTATTGATCGGCGGGATCACCACCATCTTCTTGTATTTCGGATCCTTCAGGTCGTTCCACGAGGTCGGCGGCGCCCACCCTTTATCCTTGAAGTACTTGGTATTGTACATCAAGCCGGTGGCGACGAGACCGAGGCCGACGGCCTTATCGCCCTTGAAGAGCGCGGTGCTGTAGAGGTCGCCCTTCGACAGATTTGAAATCTTGCCGCAGAAGCCGAGCTGAATTGCCTGGTACATCGGCCCGTCGTCGACGATCGCGACGTCGATTTGCTGGTTGCTTTTCTGCGCCTGCAGCTTCGCAAGGGTATTGGTCGAATTGCCGGCCACGTATTGAATCGTGACGTGATGCTTCTTCTCGAAGGCGGGAATGACCTCCTTGCGGAGTGTCCGCTCGAACGAGCCGCCGTATCCGGCGACATAAAGAGTCTGCTGGGCGACGGCTGGCGACGCGACCCCGAGCAGCAGGCACGCCATCGCCGCCGCGTAAAGTTTCGAAATGCTGATCATGGGAACCTCCGGTATCGCTGACGTGATGTTCGGGCCTTTCGGCCATATCCCCGGCGGGCGTTGTCAAGATTTCCGGATTGTGCCTAAATCGTCAAATTCATTATTAAGCCATCTCTATAACTGGAGGTTATGATGGCCAAAGAGCTGCTCCGCCTCCCCAACCTGCGCCAAATCGAAGCCTTCCGCGCGGTGATGGTCACCGGCAGCACGACCGGCGCCGCGGTCTTGATGGGTGTCACGCAGCCGGCGGTCAGCAAGCTGCTGCGCGAATTTCAATTGCAGCTCAAACTCAAGCTGTTCGAACGGCGGGGCACGGGCATCGCGCCGACCGCAGAAGCAGTGACGCTCTTCAGCGAGGTCGAACGCTCCTTTATCGGCGTCGAGCGCATCGCCGAGGCCGCCCGGGAAATCAGGCTGAGGCGTGCGGGCGTGCTGCGGATCGCGGCACTGCCAGCGCTGGCCAACGGGTTCCTGCCGCGCTTCGCCGGACAATTCGCGGCAAGCCGCCCGGAGCTCGATCTCGAGTTGTCGGGCGTCATCTCGACGCTCGTCGTCGATTGGGCGGTCAATCGGCAGTGCGATTTGGGTTTCGCATCGCCGCAGATCGACCATCCGGCGCTCACGAAGGTGGCGATGCCGACGTTGCCGTATGTCGCCGTCGTACCGGAGGGACATAAGCTCGCGCGCAAGAAATCGCTCGTGCCAAGGGATTTCCACGGCGAGAACTTCATCTCGCTCAACCATTCAACGCAGAGCCGGCGGCAGGTCGACACGATATTCGCCAATCACGGCGTCTCACGGATCATGCGCGTCGAAACGCCCTTGTCGGAGATCGTATGCGGCCTCGTCGCCTCCGGCCTCGGCGTCGGCATTTGCGATCCTTTCACGGCCCGCGAATTCAGCAATCGTGGCGTCGTTGCCCGTCCATTCCGGCCACGGGTAACGATCCAAATCTTCGCGCTCTATCCGGCGCATCAAACACCCGCGACCATTGGCTCCGAATTCATCGAGCAGTTCGCGGCCCACATCCATAAGTTCGGCAAGGAATACCATTATGGATGACGATTCGGCCTCCAAACCCGCTCGGAGCCGGGCTTGACGTAAGAGCCATTCTTGCTCAGTCCCGCGAGCCACTGCCGGAGCACAAAGAGCCTACGCCGAATTACTTGGCGGCGACGATCTCGACTTCGACCTTGAATTCGGGGCGCGTGAAGCCCGATACGATCATCAGAGTCGACGCCGGCGGCGGACTGGCGACGTAGCGGTCGCGCGCGCGCATATAGGGCTGCATGAATGCGCGATCGGTCACGTAAGCATTGACGCGCACCAGATTGGAGAAATCCATGTCGGCGGCCGCCAGAAAACGGCCGATAGCTTCAAAGCAAAGGACCGCCTGAACCTCGACGTCATCGGGGATTTCGTCTTCGGCCGTGATGCCTAGCTGGCCGGAGCACATGAGCAACCGCGCGCCCGCCGGGATTTCGACCGCGTGGCTATATTTTCCAAACGGCGCATGTGGCCCGTCCGGTGAATGATGCCGCAACACAGCCATCAAGGTTTGCCCTCGATCCCCTAGAGGTCCTGCTCGGCCGGGCTTTCCGACATGGCACGGCGCAACGCGTCCGACGTTTGGCGGCAGTGTTCGGTGTAGATCGAGGACATCCGAAACTCTTCCGCGCGCGGATAGGAAGCGTCGATGTGAAGCTCGCTGCTGACACGGCCGGGGTGCGCGCTCATGACGACGATGCGCGACGACAAGTAGACCGACTCGTAAACGCTGTGGGTGACAAAGACGACCGTCAGGTCTCGATTAGCAAACAACTGCAACAGATCATTGTTCAGCTTGGTGCGCGTGATCTCGTCTAGTGCCGCGAACGGCTCGTCCATCAACAGGATGCGCGGCCTGGTCACCAGCGCCCGGGCGATCGAGACGCGCATCTTCATACCGCCGGACAACTGGCGTGGATAGGAATCGACAAAGCGGGCAAGCCCAACCTGCGCCAGTGCCTCCATCACCCGTTGACGAACGTCGACGCGGCGCCTGCCAGCGAGCTTCAGCGGCAGGTAGACGTTGTCGAAAACGCTGCACCAGGGCAGCAGCGTGGGTTCCTGAAACACGTAGCCAAGCGAACGGTCCGGTTCCCCGTGGACGTCGTAGCTCGATTGCGGCCAGTCGATAGTTCCCGTCGACGGCGCACCCAATCCCGCGATCATCTTGAGCAAGGTGGATTTGCCACAGCCCGAAGGCCCGAGCAGAGTCAAGAATTCGCCTGGACGGATGGTCAGATCGACCCCGGCCAGCGCCACGGTATCGTTGGCGAACGTCTTGGAAATGTCCTTAAGACGGAGCAGCGCGCGGGGCGGCGCCGCGCCGACAGCGGAGTCGTCCAAATGCAATTTCGGCAGCATGGGGGCTACATTCACACTCATCGTGCCGCCCCCGACAGGCGTGAGACAAAGCTACGCATCTTGCCCGGATTGAGCAATCCCAACGGATCGATTTCGTGCTTGAATCCTATCTGATCGGCATCTGCCCGCTTGTGGCGGCTGCCGTCTTCCAACGTGAAGACGTGGGGATTGGCGATCATGATCCCGGCGTCCTCGTGCAGCGCGATCATCTCGTCGAGACGTTCCGGGGTCGAGTACCGAACCACCGGCAGCGCGCTCGCGGTCACCTGACCGCCGAAGCGGATGAATTCAAGATGCTGCATCAACTCGCTTCCGAACCGCGCGTTGACACCCTCGACCGTGTCCAACAGACGATCGTGCGGGAACAGGCATTGCAGGTATGTGACCGCGCGGTCACTTTTGAGCACCTGCAGCGTCGTATGATTCCAGGCGAATTCGTAGAGTGGGGTCGTTCCCGGCGAATCGTCGCTCGGCATCTCGTGGCTCACCTCACCGCGCGCCCCTTCCAACAGCGACTTGCAGGTTTCCAGTGAGTTTTCGGCAATCATCGCCAGCACGAGATGCTTGCCGTCCGGGCAGTGGCGGCGGAAGGCGCCGAAATAGCTTGGCAACGGCCATGCGACCGCCGACAGCAGCTTCTTGACGACGCCATCCGCCATCGCCAGCGTGCGGCCGAACCGAACGGCGTCGAGGAAGTCGTCGAACGCGAAGACCACGTCGATCCACGGCCAGGCCGGCGCCAGCGGCATTTCCAGCGCCGTCATGATGCCCGTCGTGCCGTAGGCGCGATTGATCTTTTGCGCCGCGTCACCGCGCAGTTCGACGATGCGCGGCGTCGTCTCCAACGACACCACGCGCGCCGCCAGGATATTGCCCGGCTCGCGCAAGCCGCCATAGGTGACCGAACCGACGCCGCCCGAGCCGCCGGCGACGAATCCGCCGACGGTGGCCGACCGCTTTGTCGACGGGTGCATACGCTGTTCGAACCCGGTCGGCTGCAGTTCACGGTCGAGTTTGTCCATCTTGGCGCCAGCCCCGACCCGTACCGCGCCGGGCCGGCTCCACTCGAGCGCCGAAAGGCCGGTGATGTCGAGCACCACGCCGCCTTCGAGCGGAACGCACTGGCCGTAATTGCCGGTGGCACCGCCGCGCACGGTGAGTGGGATCCGGAAGCGCGCGCAGGCGGCGGCGACGCGAACGACGTCCCCTTCGTCGCGCGCGGCCACGATGGCGTCGGCGACCTTGTCCTTGAGGAGGGCGTTCAGCGGCGGCGAATACCAGAAGAAGTCACGCGATTTACGCTTGCGGTCTGTCGCCTCCACGCTCGTCGGCACGTCGCCGATCGCGCCGAGGAAGGCGTCGATCGGATAGCGCGGTACCGGCACGTCCCCCGACGCCGAGCCGAGACCGTCACCAGCGGATATGTCGGGGGCCGTGTCTTGCATCAGGCGGCGCGGAAGACTTCCGTCTCGCCGTGCTCTTCAAGCAGCTTCATCAACCGCTTGCGCATGATCATGCCGGGACGGTCGGAGACCATGTGAGCTTCCGCCCGCCGGCCGGCGTCAATCGGCGCGTCGAAGTCGGTCGACTCGATGATGTCCTTGTCCTCGCGCGTGATCTTGTAATCCCAATCGATCAGGAGCTGGGCCGGACAATCGGCTTCCGTGTCGTTGCGGTAGAGCCACTGCACGACCATGATGTGCCCGTCGTCGATCGGCGTCGCCGAATTGAGAATAATGTGGCGCAGGCCCGACGGATATTCGATATCTAACCGGCGGCAGAACGGCATGTACCATTTGTTGCGCATGTGCCGCTTGGTCGTCGGCGCGTCGGAGCCGGAGATGCGGTGCTGGATCGGCGGATTGGCGACGGTGATCAGGGTCTCCGCCTCGAAGCCGTAGTCCGTTTCCTTGATCTCGTATTTTTCCGGCAGCGGCTGGTCGAGTTGCCCGAAGGTGCCCTTGTGCACGAAGGCAAAATGCGCGTTGTCGAACGAATTCTCCATCAGGCGCAGCGGCGCGGTGTTCCACATCTCGTAGAACTGCGGGACCCGGCGGAACGCGGAATCCTCGTCCTCGGGCACGTCGAAGATCGGCGCCAGCGGCTCGTCGAGCGCCACCCAGACGTAGCCGTAGCGGGCCGCGCAGTGGTAGGCCGGGGTCGAGAGATTGGGCACTTCCTGCTGAACCGGGAACTGCGGCACATGCACGAGCTTGCCGGTATGGTCGTACGCCCAGCCGTGGTAACCGCAGACGATGTTGCCGCCGTCGCACCAGCCCTTGGAAAGCTTGGCGGTGCGGTGGCAGCAGCGGTCCTTGAGCGCGGCCGGCTTGCCGTTGGCGCCGATGAAGAGGACGATATCCTCGTCGAGCAACTTGAACGGCTTGGGCCCCTCCTTCAAATCTTCCAGCGGCATCACCGCGTACCAGAAGCGGCGGAGCACTTTTTGTCGGGTTGTCAGCATCGAACCCTCGTCAGGTGTTGCAACAGGAAACAGGCGTTCGGATCAGACTTCATGCTCGGCCTCGCTCTCGTGCCAGCGTCCCAGCGCAAGCTTGGAAAGGCCAACCATGACCAGAAACAGCAGAATGCCGGTGACGGTGATGAGAAAGAGCGCCGCGAACATGAGCGGGATGTCGAGCTGGAAGCCAGCCTGCAGTATCTGATAGGCAAGCCCGGCGCTGCGGCCGCCGGTGCCGGCAACGAATTCGGCGACGACCGCCCCGATCAGCGCCAGGCCGCTGGCGATCTTGAGTCCGGCGAAGAAGAACGGCAACGCGCTCGGAATGCGCAGGTAAATCAGTTTCTGCAGCCGCGTGGCGTGACTGATCGCGAAGAGATTCTGATGCCCGGCGTCGACGCTGCGCAGGCCAATGACCGTGTTCGAGATGATCGGGAACACCGCAATGATGGTGGCACAGATGACCAGCGCGATCTCCGTGTTCTTGACCAGGA
Source organism: Pseudolabrys sp. (assembly GCA_037381985.1). Classification (GTDB taxonomy): domain Bacteria; phylum Pseudomonadota; class Alphaproteobacteria; order Rhizobiales; family Xanthobacteraceae; genus Pseudolabrys. The sequence goes on along the minus strand of JARRQH010000013.1, from coordinate 7,702 downwards.
TGATGATGAGTGGCGCGACCGCCACGATTGGCGTCACCTGGAGGATGACCGCGTAGGGAAACAGGCTGCGCTCGATCATCCGGTTCTGGACGAACAGGAACGCGGCCAGAGAGCCGATCACGGTCGCGAGCACGAGTGCGGTCAGCGCCACCTTGAGCGTGCTCCAGAGCGCCCACATAAGACTCGGCGCGTTGGTGACGATACTGTGAGCGATGGCGCTGGGCGCCGGGAAAAGATACGACGGAATCGCGAACAGCCGGCAGGCCGCCTCCCATCCCACCAGGATGATCAAACCAACGACCAGCGGCGGCAACGCCTCGGTCAACACCGAATTTTTCGAAGATCGTGCCATATCGGTCGGATCAATTGGAGACGAGGCGCGCAGCGGCGGCGCGTGGATGCACGCGCCGCCCCGAGCAGACCGTCAGTTCATCATGATGTGCATGCCATCGATGAGCTTGGTGGTGTAGGCCTTCTTGTAGTCGACATCCTTCTTGAGCAGGCCGCCTTTGACCATGAAGTCGTATGTCGCCTTCCACCGCGCATCGGTCATCACGCCGATTCCCATGGTCGCGGCATCGCCGCCATTGACCACCTTCAGCTCTTTCATGCGCTTGATGCCGAACGCGATCTGGGCGTCGGTCATCTTCGGGTTGTCCTTCTTGATGAGCGCGTTGGCCGGCGACGGGTCGCCGGTCAGATAGTTCTTCCAACCCTCCATCGAGGCCTTCACGAAGCGCTTCAGCACGTCCGGCTTTTCCTTGAGCAGTTTGGTGGTGGTGACCATGGTCGTACCGTAGGGCGGATAGCCGCTGTCGGCGAAAAGGAAGAAATTGACCGGCACGTGATGCTGCATTGCCTGGAACGGCTCCGACGACGGATAGGCCTGCTGCGCGACGTTGTCGTTGGCGAAGAAGGGCTGCAGGTTAAAGGTATAGGGCTTCACCTGCGCGTCGGTGTATCCGAATCTTTGCTTCAGCCACGGCCAGAAAGTGGTGTGGCTGGAGGCAGCGATGAGGATAGTCTTGCCCTTGAGGCCGCCGAGACTCTTGACATCGGCGTGGGTCATCATGCCCTGCAGATCCTTCTGGAAGGACGTGCCGACGGTGATCACGGGCAATCCTTTTTCCACAGCATTCAGGACCTGAATGTCGTAGCCCATGATGACGTCGGCTCCACCGCCGAGCAGGAGTTGCAGGCCGTTGATCTGCGGCCCGCCCATCTTGATGGTCACGTCAAGCCCGGCCTTCTTGTAAAGCCCTGTGGCCTTGGCCTGGTAGAAACCACCATGCTCGGCCTGCGCGAACCAGCTGGTCAGAAAAGTGAATTTGTCGGCGGCCGAGGCCATTGACGGCGCCAGCGCGGCGCCCACCAGCAACGCGCCACCGAGCGCCGCGCGCGTAATCCGTGACCAGGTAATCCCTGCCATTGTGCTCATGACGACATCCATTAACCGTGCGGTTTGATGGGACCGGTGCCCGGCGAGCGCCGCAGACCCAATCCACTTGCACCGATCTGAACAAAGAAGAATGATATGAGAAAGCATCATATTTAGCGCGGAGTGCTGCCATTGAGGCATCATTGATGAAATTAGATGCGCTCGCACGCGGCTTAGGCAGGCCGCAAAGTTCCGCCATTCCAATGCCTTGTAAAATCTAGGGAGAGGAGACCGGCCCGGTCATGCTACATGCCCGAATTTTGACCTATCTCGACGAGGTAGCGCGGCTCGGCTCGATCCGCAGGGCGGCGAGCCGGCTCAATGTTGCCTCTTCGGCTATCAACCGCCAGATCCTGGCGCTCGAGACTCAACTCGGAACCCCGATCTTCGAGCGCATGCCGCGCCGCCTGCGGCTGACCGCGACGGGCGAAATCCTCATCGCCCATGTGCGCGAAACGCTGAAGGCGCACCAACGCGTCGCCACCCAGATCGAGGCGCTCAAGGGCCTGAAGCGCGGCGAAACAACCATTGCCACCATGGACGGGCTGGCGGCAGGCCCGTTGCCCGAATTCATCAATCACGCGCTCGACACGCATCCGCGCGTGCACATGCGGCTGAAAGTGCTTCCGCTCGACCAGATTCCCAACGCCGTTCTGACGGGCGAAGCGGACATCGCGCTCGGATACAACTTGCCGTCCAGCCCCGGCTTGCGCGTGGTCGCCAGCCACGACCTTTATCTTGGCGCGGTGGTGGCGGCGAAGCATCCGCTCACCAAACGGCGGCCGGCCTGGCTCGCCGACTGCCTGGAATACCCGCTGGTGGTGGCCGACTCGTCCATGACCATACGACCGGTGGTCGACCTGGCCTTCACCCGTGCCGGCCTGCCCCTGCACCCGACCATCGAATCCAACTCGATTGCCTTCATGAAGCGGCTCGCCGGCGCCGGACGGGTTGTTACTTTCCTCAATCCGGTCGATATCGACGGAGAACTGGCCCGCGGCGAACTTGCCTACATCCCCTTTCACGACCTCCGGACCGACCCGATCACGATCAAGCTGGCAATCAGGGCCCGTGGCACGCTCGATGCATTCCCTAGCGTCCTGGTCGAGGAATTGCGCATGGCCATGCCGACGTTGAGGTGGATTTCGAGCGATGACAAATAGGCATCACTGCGGACACAACACGATGCTTCCCTGCGAACCCGCCCCGGCCCACGGTACGCGCCGGCCGAAGGCTTGAGAGGAGTGCAGCGTGTCGAAGGGAGTACAGCGTGGCTGAGCGACGTTTCTTTTGGGGCGAACTGACCAGCGCCGAATTCCGCACCCTCGATCCCGAACACACCATCGCTATCCTGCCCGTCGCCGCTGTCGAACAGCACGGACCGCATCTTCCGGTGCTGACCGATACCGTCATCGGCGACGGCATGATTGCGGTGCTGCGGGCGGCGTTGCCGGACGACTTGAACGTGCGCCATACCCATATAGGCTCATGGTTGTACTGTTTTCATCAAACTGGTGTTGATGAACTCACATGGCGGCAATGCCGACGTGCTCGGCATCGTCGCCCGCGAGCTGCGTGTCCGGCACCGCATGTTGTGCGTCGCCACCCATTGGCGGCGCTTCGGCCTGCCGGGCGGCCTCTACGACACCATCGAGGACCGCCACGGCATCCACGCCGGCGACATCGAAACCTCGCTGATGCTGCACTTCCGGCCCGACCTCGTTCGCATGGACAAAGCCAAAAACTTTGTCTCGAGTGGCGCCGTCATGGAGCAGGAATTCACGCATCTGCGGCCGACCGGCCCGCACGGCTTCGGCTGGATCGCGCAGGATCTCAACCCCGAGGGCGCCGTCGGCAATGCCAGCATCGCGACGGCCGACAAAGGCCGCCTCACCGCGAAACATCAGGTCGACGGCTTCGTCGCACTCTTGCGCGATATCGCCGGCTTCCCCCTCGAACGTCTTCATCTGCCCGATGCCGACGCCCTTCGCTGACATCGCCTGGCCCACCGCGGCGCGCTATTGGCTGGTGAATGCCCGGATTCCAGCCTGCCTGCTGGCCACCACGACCGGACTGCCCGCGGCCGACGCCGAAGGCGTGGTGCGTGTCGATTTGCTCGTCGAGGACGGCAAGCTCGCGCGCATCGTGCCGGTGAACTCGGCGGCGACAGACGATACGCCCAGCCTCGATCTGAATGGACGCCAGGTCTGGCCGACGCTCGTCGACATCCACACCCACCTCGACAAGGGCCACACTGTCGAGCGCAATCCCAATCCCGACGGCACGTTCCTCAATGCCCGGCTCGCCACCGCCGCGGACCGGCCGCACTGGACCGAAGCCGATTTGCGCCGGCGCATGGATTTCGGTCTGCGCTGCGGTTATGCGCATGGCGTGTCGGCCATCCGCACCCACATCGACACCTACCCGGAAACGATCGACCGCAGTTGGCCCGTCGTCCGTGAGATGATGGGCGAGTGGCGCAACCGCATCACGCTGCAGGCGGTTTCGCTGTGCCCAATCGACCTGCTCGAGGGCGACTTTGGCGACCGCGTCGCCGCCACCGTCGCAACATCGGGCGGCCTGCTCGGCGGCGTCACCCGGTCGTTGACCGACGACCACGGCGCGCCGCCGCCGAACATCGACGCCCTGCTCGACCGCGTCTTCGCGCTCGCCACCCGGCACGATCTCGGCGTCGATCTACACGTCGACGAAACCCATGATCCCGCCGCGGCCACCCTGCCTTTCATCGCCCGCGCGGCGTTGCGCCACGGCTACAAAGGCCGCGTCGTCTGCGGACATTGTTGCAGCCTCGCGGTCCAACCCGAGCCGGACGTCGACCGCACCCTCGACCTGATGGCCGAGGCCGAGATCGCGGTCGCGACGCTGCCGACCGTCAACATGTATCTGCAGGACCGGCAAAGCGGCCGCACGCCGCGCTGGCGCGGCGTGACGGTCGTGCACGAAATGCTCAAGCGCGGCATCCGCGTCGCCGCCGCCGGCGACAATTGCCGCGATGGCTTCTACGCCTATGGCGACCACGACATGATCGACACGTATCGACAAGCCGTCCGCATCCTGCATCTCGATCATCCGCTCACCGATTCCCCGGCGCTGGTCGGCACCGCGCCGTCCCTCATCGGCGGGCTTGACGACCACGGCCGGCTGGCAACCGGGGCGCCGGCCCGGCTCGTCGTCTTCAATGCGCGGTCGCTCAACGAGGTCCTGAGTCGCCCGCATTCGGACCGCGTTGTCATAGACCGTGGCCAGCACGTTGCCGCTGCCACACCCGACTATTCCGAGCTCTGGCCGGAGGAAAGCGCATAGCGGGCACAGTGGCCGTGCGCCGAACGGAGACGTGACGCCGATGTTGATGCATCAAGTCCTGCGCGACGGCGCCCATCGGGCGCCGGACAAGATCGCCTTGCGCTGGGTCGATCGCGGCATCGCATTGACGTTCGCCGACGCGGTGCAGGCGATGGAGCACTATGCCGGGGCGCTTCATGCGCTCGGCGTCAAGAAGGGCGACCGCGTGACGATCTTCGCGCACAACGGCATGGATTATCTGCTCGGTCTGTTCGCGTGCTGGCGACTTGGCGCCATCGCGGCGCTCGTCAATGTGCGCTTTGCCGACGAGCTCGACTATTACTTTTCGGACCATACCCCGAGCGTGGTGATCTATACGCATGACATGCACGACCAAGTGCGCGCGGCGGCCGGCCGCACGCCGGGCATCAATCACCTGGTCTGCATGGACGGACCGCAGGACGGCGCGCACGGCCTTCCCGAGCTGTTGAGCGCACGGCTTCCCGCCCCGCCAGATCCGGCGGATGAAGACGCGATCGCCCACCTCTCGTACACGTCGGGGACGACCGGGAAACCGAAGGGCGCGTGCCTCGCGCACGAGCCGACCATGCGCGCCTGCAGTTGCATCGCCGAGCGGTTGAGGATCACCGCCGCCGACGTGTCGTTCGGACCGACCGCGCTGTCGAGCTCCTATCAACTGGTGGGCAACCTGTTGCCGCCGTTGCGCCGCGGCGCCACCGTCAATGTGATGGGCGCGTGGACGCAGCCTCGCGGCTTCGACGCGCTGGAACGCACCGGCGCGACGATTCTGGTTGCCAATCCGACCGTACTGGGCGAACTGCTGGCGGAAGCGCGTCTACGTGGCCGCGTGCCGCCAACGCTGCGCGTCGGTGTCTCCGGCGGCGGGCCGGTGCCGCCCTCGCTGAAGGCCGCGTTGCGCGACGAATTGCAGTTGCCGCTGGCGGAAAGCTACGGCCAAAGCGAATTGGGCGGTTTCTTCGGGCTCGGCGAGCCGGTCCTGCAGCCCGACGCCCGCCTGGGGGCCGTGGGTCGTGCTCTGCCCGATAAAGACGTGCGCATCTTCAGCGCGGACGGCCAGGAAGTGCCACCCGGCGAGGTGGGCGAGGTCTGCATGCGCGGCGGCTTCATGGCCGGCTACTGGGGCAAGCCGGACAAGACGAAGGACACCCTGCGCGGCGGCTGGCTCCATTCCGGCGATGCCGGCACGCTCGATCGCGACGGCTACCTCACCATGCGTGGGCGCTTCGCCGAGCTGATCACGGTCGACGGCGGCACCTGGTTTCCGCGCGACATCGAGGAGGCGTTGTGCAGCGTCCCCGGCGTCAAGGAGGCCGCCGTCGTCGCGCTTCCCGACCCTGTGCGCGGCCATCGCGCGGTCGGTTATGTGACCTTCGCACGCGAGGGAGTCGACCTCGGCGGCCTGAAGGACGCCATTGCGGCACGCGTGCCCTACGACCTCGCCGCCTTGACGCTGATCGGCATATCCGCGTTTCCCATGACGCCGACCGGCAAGATCGCCAAGGCCGAACTGCGCGAACGCGCCGTGGCAGACGCGTAAGTCGAGATGCGGATCCTCTATATCTACTGCCATCCCCTGCCGGAGAGCTTCCATGCCGGCATTCGCGAGCGCGCGCGCGCCTCGCTTGCCGAGGCTGGACATGAAGTCGACCTGCTTGATCTTTATGCTGAGGGATTCGACCCGGTGCTGTCGGAAGACGCGCGGCGACACTATCACGATACCGGCCGCAACCAGGTGGGACTGGAAGCTTATATCGCGCGTCTGCACGCCGCCGAGGTGTTGATCCTGCAGTTTCCGACCTGGTGCTTCAACGTACCCGCCATGCTCAAGGGCTTCCTTGACCGCATGATCATGCCGGGTGTCGCCTTTGACATCGACGATCCCGCCCACGTCAAACCGATGCTCACCAACATCACCCGTATCGTCGGGATCGTGACCTACGGCCGTCCGCGCCATATGGCATTGTGGATGGGCGATCCGCCGCGCAAAATCGTGCGGCGCTATCTGCGCTGGTTCACGGCCGGACGGGCCCGCACCGACTATCACGCGCTGTATCATTTGAACGTCGCCGGCGAGACGCAGCGGCGCGATTTCATGGCGAAGGTCGCACGCAAGCTGAAGCGGCTCTGAGCCCGTAGCCCGGGTTGCTCCCGCCCCCTCGACCTCTAGCCGGCCGAGTGTCGCAGCAGGAGGCGACAACGACCAAATTGCTTTTGGTCATTTCGGTCCGCTGCGTATGTCAAATCGGACAAGATGTAGACGTGCTGGCCAAGTCGCCACAATCATCCACGTCCGCCGAGATCGTTCCCGGCCTTCCACGCTCCGGCCGCCAAGTCCACCTCAACCTGACGTAAAATCTTCTAACAATCCTCGTCCGAATATCGCTTCCAAGCCATGCCAACTCCCCCACTAACAGAACGATAGTGGCTCAATTTTAGGGGGCAAAGACAGGACGCTCAGGTGACACAGCCCCGTGCCACTACCGGCACCTCGCGAAGGCCACCGGTTTCATCACGCAGATTCACCTTGTCGAACATGTTGGTCACGACACAGGCGTGGTTGGGGACGATCTGAATCCGGTCGCCTACCTTGAGCCCAATGGGACCGTCCGTCACCAGCCGACCGTGCTCTTCGGGCAACTAGTCAATTGCGATGTCGGGCCGGTTTAGAACATGCCCATAGCCCGTCAAACCCAACAGATCCGAGGTCAGTGCTTTGCTGCCCGCGTCGATGATCGCGCGATGCTCCGATGGAACCGAGACCACCGTCGCGAGAACATGTAGCGCGCAGTCTTGCCAATCGCAGGCGCCGCGATCCACCAGAGAACGGTCGTTGTAAGCGTAGGTACCTGGGCGGTATTCGGTGACAACTTGCGCCTGTGCCGCCGTCATCATCGACGGCGTGCCACCGGACGACACCAA
>JARRQH010000012.1:31732-37914 GCA_037381985.1 Pseudolabrys sp. | reverse complement strand
GCCACCACCGTGCTGCACGACATCGAGATCCAGGTCGGCCGCACCGGTGTGTTGACGCCGGTCGCCAAGCTGGAGCCGGTCGGCGTCGGCGGCGTCATCGTGCAGAACGCCACGCTGCATAACGAGGACTACATCAAGGGCATCGGTGGCGACGGCGAGCCGCTCCGCGAGGGCCGCGATATCCGCATCGGCGACACCGTCATCATCCAGCGCGCCGGCGACGTCATCCCGCAGGTTGTGGACGTCGTCGTCAAGAAGCGCCCGCGCGACGCCAAGCCTTACCATTTCCCGAAGAAATGCCCGTGCCCGCTCAAGACCGACGTGGTGCGCGAGGTCACCGCCACCGGCGAGGAGGGTGCGCGCGCGCGCTGCACCGGCGAGTTCGCCTGTCCGTTCCAGAAGATCGAGCACCTCAAGCTGTTTGCTTCGCGCCGCGCCTTCGACATCGAAGGGCTGGGCGAAAAGCAGGTGGAGCTGTTCTTCGAGCGTGGCTGGGTGAAGGAGCCCGCCGACATCTTCACGCTCGAAGACCGCAACGACAAGATCAAGCTGCAGGACGAGGAAGGCTACGGCGCCGTCTCGGTGCGCAACCTGTTCGGTGCCATCCGCGAACGACGCCGCATCTCGCTCGAGCGCTTCGTCTATGCCCTCGGCATGCGGCACGTCGGCGAGACCACGGCGCTGGCGCTGGCGCGCGGCTACGGTTCCTGGAAGGCCTTCCACGACGCCTGCCTCAAGGTCGCGCACGGCGACGAAGAGGCGCGCGCCGAGATGGACGCGCTCGACCAGATCGGCGACACGGTGATCGACAGCATCGCCGCCTATTTCGGCGAGAGTCACAACCGGCACATCGTCGAGAACCTGAGCCTGCAGGTGACCGTCACCGACGTCGAGAAACCGAAGTCGGATTCCAAGGTCGCCGGCAAGACGGTGGTGTTCACCGGTTCGCTCGAAAAGCTGACGCGCGACGAGGCCAAAGCCCAGGCCGAACGCCTCGGCGCCCATGCAGCCGGCTCGGTGTCGAAGAAGACCGATCTGGTGGTTGCCGGTCCCGGCGCCGGCTCCAAGCTGACCAAGGCCAAGGAGCTCGGCATCGAGGTCATCAGCGAAGACGAGTGGTTGAAGCTGGTGCAGTAGGGGCGGTGCCACAAGCCTGCTTCACCTCTCCCCGTTGCGCGGGGAGAGGGAAAGCTCACATCGGCCTTGTCGCCTTCTCCAGCCACTTGCGCGTGTCGTCGTCGACCAGCGGCCCGATCGTCTCGCACACCCGCGCGTGATAGCTGTCGAGCCAGTGCCGTTCCTTCGCCGTCAGCATGCGGGTGTCGATCAGCGTGCGGTCGATGGGCGCCAGCGTCAACGTCTCGAAGGCGTTGAGCGGTTTCTCGGCGCCTTCCGGCTCGGGCGCTGCGATCGTCAGCACCAGGTTTTCGGTGCGGATGCCGTAGGCCGCGGCCTTGTAGTAGCCCGGCTCGTTGGAGAGGATCATGCCGCGCCTGAGCGGCACATGCCCGAGCTTGGAAATGCGCGCCGGCCCCTCGTGCACCGAAAGATAGCTGCCGACGCCGTGGCCGGTGCCGTGGTCGAAGTCGAGCCCCGCCTGCCACAGCGAAATGCGCGCCAGCGGATCGAGCTGCGCACCGCTGGTGCCTTCGGGAAACTCGGCGGTGGCGATGGCGATATGGCCCTTGAGCACGCGCGTGAAGCGGTCGCGCATCTCGTCCGACGGCGTGCCGACCGCGATGGTGCGGGTGACGTCGGTGGTGCCGTCTTCATATTGTGCGCCGGAGTCGATCAGGAACAGTTCGTTCATCTCGATCGTGCGGTTGCTTTCGCGCGTGACGTGGTAATGCACGATAGCCCCGTTCGGACCGGCGCCAGCGATGGTCGGAAACGACACGTCCTTCAAGAGGCCTGTGTCGCGGCGGAAACTTTCCAGCGCCGCCACCGCGTCGATCTCGGTCAGCTTAGCCGTAGGCGCCTCGCGCGCGAACCAGGCGAGAAAGCGCGCCAGCGCCGCGCCGTCGCGCTGGTGCGCGGCGCGCGAGCCCAAGATCTCGGTGTGGTTCTTCACCGCCTTCATGAGCGTGATCGGATCAGCGCCGCGCAACGCCTTGCCGCCGTGCGCGCCGATGAGTCGCGTCAGCGCGTCGGCCGCGGTGGCCTGGTCGAGCCGCACGCTCTTGCCGCTCATCTGCGCGAGGTCGCGTTCCAGATTGTCTTCGCTGCGTACGTCGGCGACGTCGGCAAGCGCGGCGCGCACCGCGTTGTCGAGCTTGGCCTGATCGACATAAAGCGCCGGCTTGTCCTCGCGCGGCACGACAGCGAAGGCCAGCGCCAGCGGCGTGTGCGCGATGTCGCTGCCGCGGACGTTGAAGGCCCAGGCGACGTTCTGCGGGTCCGACACCACCAGCACGTCGGCGCGCGCCTTGGCAACCTCCGCCTGGATGCGGCGCAATTTGTCGGCGGCGCTTTCGCCGGCGAACTTGATGTCATGCAGCTTGACCGGGGCCGACGGCGGCGCCGGCCGGTCGGACCACAGCGCGTCGATGGGGTTGTCGTCGACCGCCACCAGTTCGGCGCCGGCATTGGCGCAAGCCTTGCGCAGGCGGTCGGCGCCTTCCGTGGTGTGCAGCCACGGGTCGTAACCGACTTTGGCGCCGGCGGCGAGGTGGGTTTCCAACCATTGCGCCGGCGGGGTCTCCACCAGGTGCTCGATGGCGAAGACGGCTTTGTCGACCTGGGCGTCGGCCTGAACCGTGTAGCGGCCGTCGACGAAGATGGCCGCCCGTTCGGTGAGCACGACCGCGGCCCCCGCCGAGCCGGTGAAGCCGGTCAGCCACGCCAGCCGTTCCTCACCTGGGGGTAAGTACTCGTTCTGCTGGCGGTCGGCGCGCGCCGCCACCAGGCCGTCGAGCCCGCGGCGGGCGAGCTCGGCCCTGAGCGCCGCTACCCGGCCGGCGCTTTCGGCACGTTCACTTACGTCATCAAAGGTCTGGAAATTCGCTTCGAACATGGGCCGGTACTCTAACCAGATTACGATCTGGAGCAACGCAGGCATGCATCATCGCCAGTCACGGCGTGGCTCCGGTCCGCGCCAGGCCGCGCCCGGAATTTTGCTGCGTCCGATGGAGCAAGGTCGCAACAAAACGTGCCGTCAGCTAGCCCGTTTTGCAACGCAATATCAGTGCCTCGAAAATGCCTTCGGTGTTGCGGCGGGGTTAATCGGTTCATGCCGAAAATAGCGACCTTTCGTGCGCCCTCGTGGGTTATTCGCACGTGCAACATAGGCTATATGCGCTGCAACAGTCAGGGCGCGATTCGACCGGGCCGCCGCTGACCTGACCGAATGCGAGAAGGAGAATTTTCCATGAGCGCTGTCACCTTTGGCGATAGCTACGTAGCCGCCGGCGCGGCAGCCGGCACGCCTAAGAAGAGCTGGTTCGCCTGCGCCCTGGACCACATCATCGAAGCCCGCATGCGGCAGGCGCAGGCCGAGGTCCGACGCCATCTCGGCTATCTGCCGTACGGCCTGGATCAGGCGGGTGATCGCCTGGTCAAGGCCCGCCACCAGGACATGCCGTTCGGCCTCTAATTCTCAGGCCGTTTTCCAGTGATAGAGCCGCCTCGGATACCGCCCCGGGGCGGTTTTGCTTTGTGCAAGGCAGCGCGCGCGCCCTAATGCGCCGTCGTTGTCGGGTGGCGCGCCACGTGGGCGTCGAGGATCTCACGGGCGTCCGGCTGATTCAGGTTCTCGAACGCCGCGCGGCAGGCCTGCAGGCGTTCCGTGTCGGCCTGGCCTTCGGATTCCGGCGCAATCAGAATCCGCGCCGTCTCCCATGGCAGCCGGATCGCTTTCGCTAGCGCGACCAAGGCGTCGTCGTCCGGGCCCTTCATGATGTCGAAGACGACATCGTCCGCTACCCGCGCCATCAGCGCCAGGGCGATGGCGAGTTCGTCGATGCGTCCGGTCTTGGCGAATTCCTCGAGCTTGGCCCAGTTCAGCTTGCCCGCCCGGTTTAGCGACTGCACGCGCACGCGGGCCGCGGCGTGGGCCTGCGTCCGCGTTGTGGCCTCGCTGCGGATGGCGTCCGCGACGTGTTCGATCGCGTCTTTGATCTCGGAGGATTCATGCTTGCGCTCGGCCTGCAGGGCGGCGCGCACCGCCTCTGACGCGGCTTCGAGCAGCCGTTCGAGCAACGCCGCCGGCAGGTCCGGCCGCCGGCCGACGCAGCCAGTGAGCGCGTCGTCGCCCTCGGCGCGCTTGACGAGCACGGCAAAGCTGTTGCGGGAAAACCGCGCGCCGGCGTTGCGCACCACGCTCAACAGCACGTCGCGGTCGCCGCGCTTGACCAGCACGTCGGTCACCGGCGCCGACACCGTCTTGCGCCGGGAGATGGCGAGCATGTGGTCCTGGGTCTTGGTCACCGCGCATTCAATCAGCGTGGCGTCGGTCAGCGCCTCCGATTGCATGAGCACGGGCGATGCGACCACGATCGCGTCGTCGCTGGCGAGCCGGTGCAGCACTTTCGGCGGCGCCTTGGCGACCGGGCCGAGCCTGTTCGCGAGCAGCGCGCGGGCGGCCTCGTCGATGGTCGCCAGCAGGCGGATGAACATGTCGTCGATGAGCGCGACGTCGTCGGATGAAAACTCCGTGGCGCCGACCAGGTAGAGATCGGTCAGATGGCGCAGTGTCAGCGCCTGACGGTCGGGCGCTATCTCGCCGATCCTGTCGTAGAGATCACGGATGAGCATTTGCGAAGGGCCCATGGCCAGAACAACGTTTTTCAGGGCCTGTTTTTGTGGTTTGGTGTCGGCCGGGGACGGTCAAGGCGGTCGCATTGGCCGGATCATTGCGACAGATTGACCAATTTTCGTTATTATTTTCTAAACCATGGCAGCCCCGGCACGGCCACCAAACGGGCAAATCGCGAGGCGGCCAATGGCTTGAGGCTTATCGGCCCCGCCGCAAAATTAGCGTGGTCCAGCCTTCCAGGACGATCCGCCGTTCCAGCGTCAATCCCTGCGCGCGGTAGATCGCCTGGGCCGCGTTGGCATGCGACGGCAACAGGCCGGAGAGCACCACGCGGCCACGGGGCGCGGCCAAGCGCCGGACCGGCACCGCCAGGCGGGTGAGGGGCCCGAGCAGGATATTGGCGAAGATCAGATCATACGGGCCACGGCTGGTGACCTTGCGCACGCCGGCGCCGGCGGCATGAACCGCGGTGATGTAGGGCGCGACGCCGTTCAACCGGGCATTGTCGCGGGCGGCGGCGACCGCGCGCCAGTCGATGTCGCTGCCGACGACGTGCACGCGTAGACGCTTGGCCGCCGCGATTGCCAGCACGCCGGAGCCGGTGCCGATGTCGAGCACGTTCCGGAAGTGCCGCCGCTTCGCCAAGTCGTCGAGCGCCATGAGGCAGCCGCGGGTGGTGCCATGGTGGCCGGTGCCGAAGGCGAGCGCGGCCTCGATCTCGATGGCCAAGGCGTTGGCCGGCACCCGCAAGCGGTCGTCGCGGTCGTGGCTGCCGTGCACCACGAAACGGCCGGCGCGCACCGGCGCCAGCCCCGCCAAACTCTGCGCCACCCAGTCGACCTCGGCCAGCGGCTCGAAGGTCAGCCCCGCTGCCGCCGCGTCCCCCGAGGCCATGCGCACCAGCGCGCGCACCGCATCCTCGTCGGGGTGGGCGCGGAAATAGACCGCCATCTGCCAGCGGCCGGCATCGTCGGCGAAGGCGGCGCAGACGGTGTCGTCGGGATCGAGCGTCTCGTCGAGCGCGGCGGCGAGCGCGCGCGCCGTTGGCTCGTCGCAGGCGAGGCGGGCAACCACAGTGTGCATGGCGCTTATCTAGCGCAGGCTCCGATTCGTGTCGCGGTCCCGGGTCTGCGGCGCATCACGTCGCTTCGCTTGTGCCGCGCTGCGCCCGGGACACGAGCGCGTTCACTGCCCGAACAGGAAGAACGGGAACGGCGCCGGCGGGCCGTTGTCCGCATCCTCGTTGCCGCCGGCGCGGTAATAGCGCCGCTGGGGGACGTAATCCGGCGGCGGGGGCGGCGGCCGGTCGTCGTAGGAGGTGAGGCTGTTGTCCTGGTAATAGGCGCGGCCGTTGGTCCAGCGCCGCCGATAGGACGGCACCGCGCGGGTGGTCTCCACGCCCTGCCGCGCCGCCACCAGCGGCGCCCGG
>JARRQH010000012.1:0-31658 GCA_037381985.1 Pseudolabrys sp. | reverse complement strand
GCCGGGCGCCCGGCCGGTGAGCACCACGCGGGTGTGCGCCATCTTCTCCCGCTTCACCAGCCTCCACAGGATGGCGGCGTGCCGGCGCGACAGCCGCACGCAGCCGTGCGACACCGCGCGGCCGATATATCTCATCTCGTTGGTGCCGTGGATGGCGTCGCCGGTGCGCGTGAAGAAGATCGAGTACGGCATTGGCGCGTTGTCGTACTGCTCGCTGACATGGTCGATGTCCATGCGGAACGGGCGGAAGCTGCCGCTCGGCGTCGGCAGGCTGGGGCGCCCGGTCGATACCGGCCATTGGTAGAGGAACTGGCCGTCCTGCGAGACGGTCATGCGCTGGGTGGACTTGTCGACCTGGATCAGCAGCGAGGCTGCGGCCGGCGCGGCGGTCAACACCAGCGACGCGGCGGCGAGCGGAACGATGATCGCGACGAGGCGGCGACGCATGACACAGGTACTCCCTTCCAACCTCACCCCGGAACAATAACACGCCCGAGACAGATTTGTTGCCAAGTACGGCCTTGTTGGGGCGCCCCCTCTCTTCACCTCCCCCTGGAGGGGGGAAGTCGACGGCCGAGCGCAGCGAAGGCCGGCGGGAGGGAGTGAATCGCGAAGCGAAGCGGGAGGGCAGAATCTCATGGCGGCGGTGTCATCCCACCCCGCTCATCGTCGCTAAGCTCCGATGAGCGACCCTCCCCCTCCAGGGGGAGGTAAAATGAGGGCCGCCCCGCTCAACGCCGCTTCTTCGGCGCCAGCGCCTGCTTGACGGTGCGCGGCCGGTGGCCGCCGACCACCTGGGTGATGCAGCGCTTGCCGACCTCGCAGGTGACGATGCACTCGGTGCCGGGCTGGCCCTTGCAGTCGGTGCCGCAGCCGTAGCGCTTCGGCCCTTGCGAGAACGAGCCGTTGACGTCCTTGCAGGTCTGCTGCAGCGCCTGGGCGCTCATCTTGATGTGCAGATGGATGTCCCTCGCCAGCGCCACACCGCTGAAGGCGAGGGTCCCGCTCAGAACGAGCAGGGCGGGCCAATGTCGCAAAACGAATTCTCCCGGTACGCGTCGTCCCCTGGGTACATTATAGACACTCGAAGCCACCGATCACACCCCGGGCCGCCGCGGCGGTTAACGCGGGGCGCGCGGAGCACGGCCTATGCCAAAGGCGGCAAGAAGTGACTCTGGACCGTCACCCTGAGGTGCGAGGGCGAAGCCCGAGCCTCGAAGGGCGACGGCCAAGGTCCTGTAGAATGCGGCCGTTCATCCTTCGAGGCCCGCGCTTCGCGCGGGCACCTCAGGATGACGGATCAAGGTCGAGCACGCCGGTGCGAGCCTTTTCCCGCGCGGGTGGCGTCGCCATATGAAGGGCGGGAACAAGAGAGCAAGCCGCAAGGGGCCGTCATGTCCGAGCCGCTCGTCGTCGTCATTCCGCACCGCCTCGGCAAGGCGGAGGCGCTCGCGCGCATCAAGGGCGGCATCGGCCGCGCCAGAAACGAATTCGCGCGCGTGCTCACCATCGAGGAGGAGAGCTGGGAGGACAGCCGCTTGAGCTTCCGCGCCGCCGCGCTCGGCCAGCGCGCCTCTGGCACAATCGACGTCGGCGACGCCGCCGTGCGGCTGGAGGTGCGGCTGCCCTGGCTGCTGGCGCGCTTCGCGCAGGCCATCCAGCGCGTGGTGGGGTATCAAGGGCAGGCGATGCTGGAGAAGAAGTGAGGGTCCGAAGGGCCGTCATCCCCGGGCGAATTCATCGAATTGAAGCGGAATTGCTTTTTCGTTAGGCTGCCCATGTTGTCCAGTAGGACTGACGTCAGGAGTCTATTCGATGGCCGAACGTATTGCGCTGAAGCGTTTAACTGCATCAGATTTGACTTTCTTTGAAAGTCTTTTTCGCAGCCTAAACGTGGGTAATCAGAAATCGATAAATCTGAATGCTGATGTGTTTGTGCAGGAGTTTTATCCGTCTCTGCCTGACATGGTTGGATTCGGTGCGCCGGACAGAATTCTTGTCAATCTAAGAATATTAGGGCCGGATGGAGCCTCGGAGTACGTACTTTCTCGAGCAATAACAAAGAGAGACGCATACAAGAATTGGCGCCTCAACGGAGAATTTATTTGGGATCCCGAGAACCAACCCGGTCGGTTTGATGTCCTGTCGCCGAATGACTTAGCTCTGATCGAGTTTTCAGGCGACCCCATTCCAAAGGAAGTGTCGCTATTGCTGATAGCGCAGAAGTCAGCTGTTGACGCACCTCTCCATTCGGTTCTAGCGCCATTGATTCCTGGTGGTCGCAAGACAATGATTGAAATTTCTCGCCAAGCGCTTGCAACTGCCATCGATGGCATTTCGCCTTCTCACGCCATTTGGGCATTTGTCAAGAATCCGACGCTTGAAGCTGCGCTCGAAGATGCAGCGTTCGGAGGATTGGAGGGTGCTGAGGAGATTTCTAGCGTATCAAAATCGGTAAGCGCCGCTACACTTTCCGCCGCCAAGGCGAGTGCAGAAAAGAACGGGCGTGAGGGCGAAGCGATCGTTTGGTCATTTCTCAATGCCCAAATGCGGGAAGGCGTTTATGCTGAAATTCAATGGGTTTCCAGGGATAATGCTATTTCTGCCTATGACTTCCTTGTTAAGAACAAGGACGGTAGCGCGAGGCTCCTAGAAGTGAAAAGTACGAGTGGTGAATTCTCTAATAAGGTTCACATTTCTATCGCGGAACTCAAGGCGGCAAAGGCCGATAAAGCATACGACTTGTGGCGAGTTTACAGGATTGATGATGAGGGCGCGTGCCTCAAGATTTCAGAATCAATCTCTGACTTTGCGGCATCGGTCTTGAAAGGGTTGGCGCCCCCTGATGGGGTGACAGTCGACAGCATTTCAGTCGATCCGAATGTGTTGACTTGGAAGGCTGAGATTCCGATCGAACGGCAAGATGAACCGGACGATGACGAATAGAGTGGTTATTCGGCGGCAATCATTTCGACGCGTCGCGCAGTAGCGGCTTCAAATAAAGATTTCAATATTGCTTCTGCAATGCAGCGGGCCATGAGTGGCGGTACAGCATTTCCGATTTGCCGAAATGCTGGATTCATGGTTCCGGCAAATACAAAACCGTCAGGAAAGGATTGGAGACGAGCGGCTTCACGGACTGTGATTACCCGCGCCTGTGCGCTGTCGTAATGTATGTGTGAATAAGTGTCCTTTCCCAAGTGGGCCATTAATGTGCGTGCTGGCCCATTTGCTCGCAATTTCCACCAGCGATTTGGGAACTTGCTTGGATCATAGGGGGGCACCATTGCTCGGTGTAGCTGCTTCCATTCTTTGCTGTCTCGCTTAATGCGTTTCCTTTTGGCCGTAGCCTCAAATAGGGCGTTGGCAACTCGGTGTGCCGCTGGATACTCGTCACCAGGCTGCATGGCTTCGAAGATTTCGGTGTCTCTCGGAAGATACCGAAGCACGTGATCGTAGACACCTTTGTCACCTTCAAAATATTTCCAGCTTCTCATCAATTGCGCGTATGCGCTGATCTTTTTGAATGGGATTCGGCGATAGGGTGCCAATTCCGTAAAGCGTCTGGCTCCGCGTTTGAGCTTGCCCTCACGATGCAGAGTAATTGGAGGGAGGTCACCTAATGCCTCTGCGGCAGTCACAGCCGGTGGCAAGCTCTCGTTCCCAGTGTCTGGGTGAGCAAAATCATAGCCATCGAGCAAATCAATAAGCTTAAGGGCGACCGACCTAGTGCCTTGGTAACCGGAAGGAAGAACGCAGTGATGTGTTGCGCGTGGAAATTCTGGCCACGCATTTAATTCCTTTCGAAGCGCAATCATGTAAACGCGATCGCGCATCTGCGGAACGCCATGATGTGCGCTATTGATTAGGGAGTACCGCGCGACATACCCCATTGCATCGAGCGTTTCGACCATCTCCTGTATGATGTTATGTCCGCCATAATTCAATATATCCGGAACATTTTCCATTAGCACGGCGAGCGGCATCAGCTCTTTAATGTAATGAAGATAGCGGAGATATAAATTTGCCCGTGGATCGATCTTGAATGCTTCGGGGTGCTCTGCGATCTCTCTAAGCTTTGCCCGTCCTACGCGGGCATAGGCTTGGCAGGGAGGCCCCCCTACGATGATGTCAAACGCCTCTGAGGTTTCTCCTAACGAAAGTTCTTTGACAAACGCGTCAGGCTCAATCTCAGTAATGTCACGCGCTTTGCCGTGGAGTTCGATTACTTCGGGCGGACAACCCTTGTAAAAGTTTATTGCGTGCGAACGTGCGGCCAGAGGGTCAATCTCAATTGCGCCACTTATTTCGCACCCAGCTGCTTGAAAACCTAAGCTTAAGCCTCCGCAGCCGGCAAAAAGGTCCAGCACCCGCGGTTTAGCCTGAGGATCGCTGGCTAGCCGGTCGATCTTGCTTATGACTGCGCGCGGAGGCGGTTCGGCAGAAGTTTTTGGAGGCGGCGCCGAAGTCCTTCCAAATCGTGTGTTTGGCACTCCCATATGACGAGGACCCGCCAGCCTTCCTTCCTTAGCGCCCTGCGCACAGCGCGGTCGCGGACAATGTTCCTTTGGAATTTCGCTTCCCAAAAAGCGATTCGTGATTTTGGCATATACGAGAATCGACATCTAGCATGCCTGTGCCAAAAGCACCCATGCACGAAAATAGCTGTGCGAAGCCGGGGGAGGGTGATGTCCGGCCTTCCCGGCAGGTCCGTCCGGTGCAATCTGAAGCGGTAGCCAAGCCGGTGTAGCGCCCGTCGTACTGCAAGTTCGGGCTTAGTGTCCCGGCTTTTGATGCGGGCCATGTTCTGGCTGCGTCGCTCCGGGGTCAGCTTGTCGACCAATGATTCCTCACACCCTCTCGACAAAACTATCCACCACCCGCTTTTCCCCCGCCTTGTCGAAGCGGATGGTGAGCTTGTTGCCGTCGACCGCGGTGACGTTGCCGTTGCCGAATTTCTAGTGGATATCTTCGGCCTTGTCTTCGCCCACCGTGATGTGCCTGCCCGCTTCTCTGGCCTTGGCCTTGGCCTTGAGCATCGTCTCGGAAGCGCGGCGTTCTGCGGTGCCGTTGGCGCCTGTGACCGTGCCGGCCACCGCCAGCCCATGTCGGTTCTTCATGGTGGCGTGGCCCAAGTCGGAAAGCTTCGCCTCCCGGCCGGCGGCTTTGCGGTACCGGTGATTGGCCGGCACCCGCGCCTCCGGCGAAACGTCGGAAAACAACCGACCCCGATCCTGGAATTTGCCGCGCATCGCGTTCTCCACCGATTCACAACTAAACTGAATCAACAAAATCCCCCTACGGCGAGCGCTCTTTCAGCAAACTGCTAGATATCGAACTTGACGCCCTGCGCCAGCGGCAGCCGGTCGGAATAGTTGATGGTGTTGGTCTGGCGCCGCATGTAGCCCTTCCAGGCCTCCGAGCCGCTTTCGCGTCCACCGCCGGTTTCCTTTTCGCCGCCGAAAGCGCCGCCGATCTCCGCACCCGACGGACCGATATTGACGTTGGCGATGCCGCAGTCCGAACCGGCATCCGACAGGAAGGCTTCCGCCTCGCGCATGTTGAGCGTGAAAATGCACGACGAAAGCCCCTGCGGCACGTCGTTCTGCAGGGCGATGGCGTTGTCCAGCGTGTCGTAGCCGAGCATGTAGAGAATCGGCGCGAAAGTTTCGGTGCGCACGATGTCGCTCTGCGCCGGCATTTCCGCGATGGCGGGCTCGACGTAAGCGCCACCCTGCGGCACGCCGGACGTCACCGTCTTGCCGCCATGAACCGTGGCGCCCTCGGACCTGGCCGTTTCCAGCGCCGCCAGCATGCGGTCGCGCGCGGCGTGGTCGATCAACGGCCCGACCAGCGTCTTGCCGTCGCGTGGGTCGCCGATCGGCAAGGTCGCATAGGCCTTGGCGAGCCGGCCGGCGAGATCATCCTTGATCGATTGATGCGCGATGACCCGGCGCAGCGAGGTGCAGCGCTGGCCGGCGGTCCCGACCGCCGAGAACACGATGGCCCTGACGGCCATATCGATATCGGCCGAAGGAGCAACGATCATGGCGTTGTTGCCGCCCAGTTCGAGGATCGGACGCCCCCATCGCGCCAGCACCTTGGGGCCAACGACCGAGCCCATGCGCGTCGAGCCGGTGGCGGAGACGATCGGCACGTCCTTCGACGAAACCAACGCCTCGCCGACCTCGGCGCCACCGATGACCAACTGCACGAGCCCATCCGGCGCGTCGTCGCCGAAGCGCGCCATTGCGCGCTGGAGGATCTTCATTGTCGTCATCGCCGTCAGCGGCGTCTTCTCGGACGGCTTCCAGATCACCGGATCGCCGCAGACCAGCGCCAGCGCCGTGTTCCAGGACCATACCGCCACCGGGAAATTGAAGGCGGTGATCACGCCGCACGGCCCCAGCGGGTGCCAGGTTTCCATCATCCGGTGGCCCGGCCGTTCCGACGCGATGGTCAGGCCGTAGAGCTGCCGGGATTGGCCGACCGCGAAGTCGCAGATGTCGATCATCTCCTGCACCTCGCCGAGGCCTTCCGAGGTGATCTTGCCGGCTTCCAGCGTCACGACTGCGCCGAGCTCATGCTTGGCGGCGCGCAGCTCCTCGCCGAGCAGGCGCACGAGCTCGCCGCGTCGCGGCGCCGGCACCTGGCGCCAGGCGCGAAACGCCGCCTGGGCCTTGGCGATGATCGCCGGCATGTCGGACGGCTTGGTCTCCTTGACCTTCGCCACCTCGGCGCCGTCGATCGGCGAATGCACGGCCAGCGTCCCGCCCGTCAGCTCCGCTTCGCTCAGGCCCGCCGCCGCGAGGGTTTCATGGTGCGTCATGATCGTCTTCCTTCTTGCGCCGTTCGACGCCGCGCCGGTCGGGGGTGTCCGTCCTCGTTGACGAAAGGAGGGGGCTGCGGGCCGCTAGACATGGTCACCGTCTCACGGAAACGGTGGAGGTGTCTAAATGGTTGTTTGGTCGCGGTTTCCGGACGGCGAACGGGTTCCCGCCGCGCCTGGAAACGCTCTCGGCGGCAGACGCTGCACTAAAGCGCGGGAAAATCCAAGGTGAAATGGACTGTCCGCCCCGCGTCACCGTAAGGCTGGCTCTGGATCAGCCCGCGCAGGCTCGATGCCGGCAGGTAGAGCAGCCGGCATTCGCGCGTGACGTTGGCGGATCACACGTGCTGACCGCCGCCGAAGATTTCCGGCCCGCCGACGAAATGCCCGGCGGGCCAGTAGGCGAGCGTGATCTGGCGGCCCGAGGGCGCGGCATAGAACGTACGCACCATGCCGGCCTCGATCAGCCAGATGCCTTTGTGCTCGTCGCCCTGCAGGAACACCGTCGCGTCCACGTTCATGTTGACTTGGGTGCCGGCGCGGCGCAGCGCTCTCCATCCGCCGAGCGACAGCCGCGACAGGAAATTGGCGCTTTCGTTCAACTCGTCGGTCGACTCGGCCAGGAACAGGGCGGGTTCGTGCATGAGGGTTGTCGTGGGCGGGAGGGCCAGGTGAAGCAACTGGCGGCGGACGGCAAGATCGATTTCGTGGTCGACAAGCTCAACAGCCTCAAAGGCGAAGCGCCGGTCTTGAGCGGCATTTCCGTCATCACCGCCGACGGCGAGCGGACGCTGCCGGCGGAGAAGTTCCTCTGCTTCTTCGGGCTGACCATGAAGCTCGGGCCGATCGCCGAGTTCGGCCTGAACTTCTCGGAAAACCTCATTCCCGTAGACACCGAGAAATTCGAGACCCCAGTGCCCGGTATCTTCGCCATCGGGGACATCAACACCTATCGGGGTAAGCTCAAGCTCTTTCTCTTTCTCCGGCTTCCACGAGGCGGCGCTGATGTCGTAGGCCGCGTTCCAGATCTGCCGGCCCGGCGAGAAGCTGCGCTTCCAGTACACGGCCTCGTCCACCCAGTTGCAGCAGAGGCTGAAAGTCGCATGAAGATCCGCGCCACCGACCTCGACGGCGCCCAGCACGAGCGCGACGCGCTGCCCGGCTGGCGGGTGATGGAGATCATCCGCGATTGGGATATCCCAGTCAAAGCCGAATGCGGCGGCGCCTGCGGCACCTGCCACGTTTACGTGGACGAGCCGTGGTTCGACAAGCTGCCGGAGAAGACCGACAACGAGATCGACCAGCTCGCCGTGCTCGGCGACTGCAAGCCCAATCCGCGGTTGGCATGCCCGGTGCTGATGTCGGAGGAGCTCGGAGGCTTGGCCGTGAAGCCGGCGCCGAATTCCGCGCCATAAGGGCTGACAGAGTAGGGGGCTGACAGAGATGACCGAACCGGAAGGAGGCCTCTATGGCGACCCCAAGGTTCAAGATACTCTATGCCGCAAGCGCATTCGTTGTGGGCGTGGCGGTCTTTGTCGGCGTCTTCCTCTGCGCTACCGGCCAGTTCAGCAGCGCCAAGCCCATTGGCGGTCCGTTCACGCTGACCGGTGACAACAGCATGCCGGTCAGCGACGAGACCTTCAAGGGCGAGCCCTATCTCATCTATTTTGGCTACACTCATTGCCCGGACGTGTGCCCGACCACGCTGTTCGAGCTGTCGGAGGTCATGAAGGCACTCGACAAGGACGCCGACCGTGCCGCCGTCCTGTTCGTCACCATCGATCCCGACCGCGACACCGCGGTGGTGATGAAGGATTACCTGTCGAACTTAGATCCGCATTTGATGGGCGCCACCGGCGACCCGTCAACGTTGCGCGCGGTGGAGAAGGAGTTCAACGCCTTTGCCAGAAGGTTCCGGGCAAGGACGGCGACTACAGCATGAACCACAGCTCGGAAATCTACCCGATGGACAAGCAGGGCCGCTTCGTCGAGGCGTTCAACCTCGGGCGCAAGCCGAAGGTGTCCGCCGCCGAATTGCGGAAATATATGTAGCGCGCGGGCTCTCGGATAGGTGCAGATAGCCCGACGGCAGGGGCGGCGGCGGACCGATAGGTCAAGAAATTGCCTTCGGGCTTCGGTACGTGCCATATACTGAAGCAGGAGCGGAGTCATTGGCCGATGCGCCGATTTTGGCAGCGAAGCGTGACATTGTTGGCGTTGTATGCGGTCGCGCTGCACGTCATCCTGCTTGGCTTTTTGCCCGTCAATCCGGCCGCCTCCGCTGCGCTCGACCCGTTCGCGGTCATTTGCCAGACCACCGGGCTGGCCGCCGCACCGGGCAAGCCGCCGCCGGGGACGCTGAAATACCTGCCCGGGCGGGCCATCGATTACTGCAATTTCTGCGCCTCCGTCGCGCCGCCGCCACCGCCGGACCTGGCGTTTCATATCGACTTCCGGATGGCGCGCGTTCTGCACGTCCTGCGCCCGATTGCGACGCGGGTGCAGACCGGCCTCACCTTCGATCCCAAGCTGATCCGAGGACCCCCTCTCGCGTAGGCGTGACGTCTCGTTTCGATTGATCACCTACGCTTGAAAGGGAGGCTCCTTATGGGAAGTCCATGCTCACGCGCCGCGTTGCTGGCGCTAATGACGATGGTTGTGCCGCTTGGTGGTGCGTCCGCGCACGCGTATCTCAAACACGCATCGCCAGCCGCCGGAAGTACGGTGTCGCACGCGCCGAAAAAAATGTCGTTGTGGTTCACCGAGGCGATCGAGCCGGCGTTCAGTGGCGTCGTCGTGCGTAACACCAAGGGCGCGACGGTCGACACCGGCAAGGCTCATGGTGTCCGCCACCATCGAACTGAATTGCAGGTCGGGCTGAAACCGCTGCCGCCGGGCACCTACAAGGTCTATTGGCACGCGATGTCGGTCGATACGCACCGCACCAAAGGCAGCTTCAGCTTCAAGGTCGGCGGCTAGGACGCCCGCACCAGAGCAAACACTACCTGAAAGAATTAGAGGACTTGGACAATGACTACGTATGAAAAGGATTCTACCCTGCGGATTGGCGGCAAGAGCCGGCGGATGACCTGGGCGGTGCCGTGCGCCGTCGCGTTGGCGTGCCTGACGATGGGTACCGTGGCGTCGGCCGCGGAGAAAGGCGTGGCGGTCGAGAAGCCGTGGATGCGCTTCATCATCAAGGCGCGGCCGGCCGGCGGCTACTTCACGCTCCGTAACAACACCGCCAAGCCGGTCGACCTCGTTGGCGCGGCGTCGAGTGCCTGCGGCATGGTGATGCTGCACCAGACGAAATCGGTCGGCGGCGTCGAGAAGATGCTGCCGGTCAAGAGCGTGACGGTGCCGCCTCACGGCACGTTGAAGTTCCAGCCCGGCAGTTATCACCTCATGTGCATGAAGCCGAAGGCCGCCATGGTCGTCGGCCACAAAGTGCCCGTGACGCTGAAATTCGCCGACGGACAGGCGATCACCACGCCGTTTCCGGTGAAGGGCGTCGGCGGCAAGTAAAGTCGTCGGTCTCCGGGGCGGCCAAATGCTGCCCCGGAGCGCCGTTCGGCCTTCCGGGGCGCCGAACAGGAGAGACGGTTGGTTGACGGGGCCTTGGCGACCGTTCGCGCCATCCATTTCACGGCGATCCTACTGCTGGAGGGCGCCGTCGTCTTCCAGTTTGCCATTGCGGCGCCGATCCTCCGCGATATCGACGGCGGAGATTGCCGGTTCGACGGCGCGCGTCGCTTTCTGAAATGGATGGTCGGGTCTAGTTTGATTGTCGGCGTCTTGTCCGGCGCAGCTTGGCTGTTCGTCCTGGCCGGCCGGATCGCCGGGGCGTCTGCGGCACATGCCTTGATAGAGGGCGTCGATTGGACGCTGCTAACGCAAACTCAATTCGGCGAGGTATGGCAATGGCGCGCCGCCGCCAGCGCGATCCTGGCGCTGTCGCTCGCGGTCGCTTGGCGCGACACAGTGGCGCCACGGCCGAGCGCGGCGATTGCGATCGTCTTGGCTATTTTTCTCGCCGGTTCCCTGGCATGGGCTGGGCACGGTGCGGCGACGCCGGGTGCGTTCGGCAACGTGCATCTGGCTGCGGACATTCTTCACCTGATCGCGGCGGGACTCTGGATTGGCGGCCTGCCGCCGCTTGCTCTCGTCCTGGCGATCGCGGCGCGCACCGGAGGCGCCGCCGGTCTGTCCGCGGCGGCGAGGGTCACGCGGCACTTCTCGTCATTGGCCGCCGCAAGCGTGCTGCTCCTGCTGCTGAGCGGGATCGTCAACACCTATGCGCTTGTCGGTCGCGTGTCGGCCCTGGTCGACACGACGTACGGGCAACTCTTGTCGGTCAAGATTGGCTTGTTTTTCGTCATGCTTGGTTTTGCGGCAGTGAACCGTCTTCGGCTGACGCCGCGCCTCAGATCAGGGTGCGGCAATCAGAGCGCGCGTGTTATCGCGCGCAACAGCATGGCCGAGCTTATTCTCGGCGTGTCCATACTCGTCATCGTCGGCGTTCTCGGAACCCTGCCGCCGGCTACGCGCGGCCATCATGACGGTACCGACGCCGCTAACGCGGTGCCGGCTCGCGTTGCGGTCGCGCCCCGCCGGCAATCTCGATCGTCCGGATAACTTCTGTCAGCGACCGTTGGTCTTGCGCCAGGCTTCGAAGGCGACCCGGTTCTCGTCCTTGGTGCAGGGATAGAGGCCGATAATAGTTTCGCCCGCCTTCACCCGCTCGCTGACGAAATCCTCGTAAGCCGTCATCTCGACGGCCTCGTCGGCGACTTCATCGGCGAGATGGGCGGGGACGACGATAACGCAATCGTCGTCGCCCACCACGATGTCGCCGGGGAAGACGGGAGCATCGCCGCAGCCGATCGGGCCGTTGATCTCGATCGGCTCGTTGAGCGTGAGGTTGGTGGGGCTCGACGGGCGCTGGTGATAGGCGGGGATGCCGAGTTCGCCAATGCTACCGGCGTCGCGGAAGCCGCCGTCGGTCACCACGCCGGCGACGCCGCGCACCATGAGGCGGGTGATCAGGATGTCGCCGGCCGAGGCCGCGCGGGCGTCCTTGCGGCTGTCCATGACCAGCACCGCGCCGGGCGGGCAGGTCTCGATCGCCTTGCGCTGGGGATGCTCGGGGTTGCGAAACTCGGAGAGCTGGTTGCGGTCCTCGCGCGCCGGCATATAGCGCAGCGTGAACGCCGGGCCGACCATGTTGCGGCCCTTGGGCGCGACCGGGCGGACCGCCTGGATCACCTGGATCCTCAGGCCCCGTTTGAACAGCGCCGTGGCGAGCGTGGCGACGGAAACGCCCATGAGCTTGTTGCGGGTTTCTTCGTTCATGGCGCTTTCCTCAGAAGATGTCGGGTTCGCCCGCGGTGCGGCCGAAGTCGGATTGCAGGAAGTCGAAGTCGCAGCCTTGGTCGGCCTGGGTCACGTGGCGCGAATACATCCAGCCCCAGCCGCGTTCGTAGCGCGGCGCCGGGGCCGTCCAGGCCGCGCGGCGGCGGGCGAGTTCGTCATCGTCGACGATCATGTCCAGCCGGCGATTGGCGAGATCGAGGCGGACGATGTCGCCGGTCTTCAGCAGCGCGAGTGGCCCGCCGATGAAACTCTCGGGCGCCACATGCAGGATACAGGCGCCGTAAGAGGTGCCGGACATGCGGGCGTCGGAGATGCGCAGCATGTCGCGGTAGCCCTGTTTGATCAGCGCCTTGGGGATCGGCAGCATGCCCCATTCCGGCATGCCCGGGCCGCCGAGGGGGCCGGCGTTGCGCAGCACCAGCACGTGGTCGGGGGTGACGTCGAGGCCCTCGTCGTCGATCGCCTTCTTCATCTCGGGGTAGCTGTCGAAGACCAGCGCCGGACCTTCGTGGTTATAGAACTTCGGATCGCAGGCGGCGGGCTTGATGATCGCGCCGTCCGGGCAGAGGTTGCCGCGCAGCACCGCCAGCGAGCCTTCGTGATAGACCGGCTTGGCGAGCGGACGGATGACGTCGTCATTATAGACCTCGGCGCCTTCGAGGTTCTCGCCAAGAGTCTTGCCGGTCACGGTGAGCGATGACGTGTCGAGCCGGTCGGCGATCCGCTTCATCAGGGCGCGTAAGCCGCCCGCGTAGAAGAAGTCCTCCATGAGATAGTCTTTGCCGGAGGGGCGGACGTTGGCGATCAGCGGCGTGGTGCGGCCGAGCGCGTCGAGATCGTCGAGGGTGAGAGGGACCCCGGCGCGCCGCGCCATGGCGATCAGATGGACGACGGCGTTAGTGGAGCAGCCGGTGGCCATGGCGACCACGGCGGCGTTCCGCACCGCGGCCGCCGTCACGATCTTGTCCGCGGTCAGGTCTTCCCAGACCATCTCCACGATGCGGCGGCCGCAAGCCGAGGCCATGCGCTGGTGGCCTGAGTCCACCGCGGGGATCGACGACGCGCCCGGCAGTGTGAGACCCAGCGCATCGGTGATCGCCATCATGGTGGAAGCGGTGCCCATGGTCATGCAGGTGCCGGCGGAGCGGGCGATGCCGCCCTGGATGCCGAGCCATTCCGCGTCGGTGATGTTGCCGGCGCGGCGCTCGTCCCAGTACTTCCAGGCGTCGGAGCCGGAGCCCAGGGTCTTGCCGGCGTAGTTGCCGCGCAGCATGGGGCCGGCGGGCAGGTAGATCAGCGGCACGCCGGCCGAGAGCGCGCCCATCACGAGGCCGGGCGTGGTCTTGTCGCAGCCGCCCATCAGCACGACGCCATCGAGCGGATGCGAACGGATCATCTCCTCCGTCTCCATCGCGAGCAGATTGCGGTAAAGCATGGAGGTCGGCTTGGTGTAGCTCTCGTCGACCGAAAGCGCCGGCATCTCGACGGCGAAGCCGCCGGTCAGGAACACGCCGCGCTTTACGTCCTGCACCCGCTCGGGGAAATGAGAATGGCAGGTGTTGAGCTCCGACCAGGTGCTGAGCACGCCGATTACCGGCTTGCCGCGGAAGTCGTCTTCCGAATAGCCGAGTTGCATCATGCGCGAGCGGTGGCCGAAGCTCCTCAGGTCGTCAGGCGCAAACCAGCGGGCCGAGCGCAAATCTTTCGGGGTCTTTCGGGACACGGGGGGCGAACTCCGGCTGGTCAGTTGACGGTTGCGGTCGCGCATGCGCGACGGTCGCCGGGGACGATCCGGCACGACAGTGTCGCCTTCGCACGGGTTTTCACAGGCTGCAATTTCTTCTCCTCCCCTGTGCGCCGTCCGAGCACCAAAAGTACATCGGGTATTGCTCCACGCATCAAACAATTTTCTTTGTTAATCAGGGAATTTCGGCGCGTTTCCTATGTCGCCGGATGGGGCCTGCTTTCCTGATCATCCCCTGCCACAGGCAGATCGACCGGCGTCAAACCGCGCGCTGTGCCGTCCGCGGCGTTCCAGGCGGCGCAACGCGCGGCATTGAGGATGGACTTGTAGAAGCCTTTGCAGCACTTGCATCGAGATGCCGCTGTAGCCGAGCGCGCGGGCGCGGGGAAAAGCCTCCAGACTGTCGTCGGACTCGTCGACGATCACTGGCTTGACGCGCGACAGCGCGGAGACGTCGTTGTCGAAGGCGTGCGCGCGGGCGATCGGCTGCTCGATGAAAAGAATGCTTTCGACTAGGCGCCGCAGACGCGGGGCTTCCTGCATGCGCCGCCACAGTTCGAGCAGCGTATCGATGTCGTCGTATTGCTCGTTGCCGTCGAGCGAGACGTGGTAGGGCTGCGAAATCTTATCCAGCACCGCCGCGATCTCGCTGAGCCGGGCAAGGTCGGCCGCCAGATCGCCGCCGACCTTGAGCTTGAAATAAGTGCGGCCGTAGGTCGCGATGACGTCTTCGAGCGATTCCGGCAGCCCGTCGTTCACTTGGCCGGGATGGCCGGCGATGGTGTCGACTAGGCTGACGGTGTGGCGTGCGCCGCGGTCGGCGGTGTAGGCGTCGGCGGCGAGTGCAAGAGATAGCCGGAGCTGGTCGAAATTGTCCTCGTTCGACAGCGTCAGATTCTTGTCGAACCACTTCGGCGCCAGCAACTCGGCGGCGGCGCCCCAATGCGACGTGCCGTCCTCCCGTTCGATGCGCTCACGGACGAAACACTGCGGCGCCTCGGTCAGCGTCATCACGCCGAAGCGAAAGGGCATCCGCAGCCGCACCGGCCGCTCAAAGAGCTCGACCGCGCGAACGGTCAGTGTCGGCGTGCTCACGTCGCTCTCCCCGATGTTCCGTGCCGGCTACGGCTGGCGTCGCGGCGGGCGCTAAACTATCATTCCACAGGCGCGATCCAACCTGGGCTGCTCGAGACAATGGCACGGCACACCTTCCTCTGCATCGACGGACATACCTGCGGCAATCCGGTGCGCCTGGTCTCCGGCGGCGGCCCGAACCTTCTCGGCGCGACCATGATCGAGCGGCGGGCCGACTTCCTCGCCAAACACGACTGGATCCGCACGGGGCTGATGTTCGAGCCGCGCGGACACGATATGATGTCGGGCACGATCCTTTATCCCGCGACGCGCGCGGACTGCGACGTCGCCGTTCTCTTCATCGAAACCTCCGGATGCCTGTTCATGTGCGGGCACGGCACCATCGGCACGGTGACGATGGCGATCGAAAACGGGCTGATCTCGCCCAAGGAGCCGGGCACCGTTTCGCTCGACACGCCGGCCGGCAAGGTCGTGGCGACCTACCGGCAGGAAGGCCAGTTCGTCGAGGAAGTACGCATCACCAATGTGCCGTCTTTTCTTTATGCGGAAGGTCTCGAGGCCGAGGTGCCGAGCCTCGGACGGATCGTCGTCGATGTCGCCTATGGCGGCAATTTCTACGCCATCGTCGATCCGCAGGAGAACATGTCCGACCTCGCCGATATCGGCGCTGGCGACATCCTGCGGTGGAGCCCGATCCTGCGGCGCCTGCTCAACGAGAAATACACGTTCGCGCATCCGGAGCACCCGGAGATCAACGTGCTGACCCACATCATGTGGACCGGGCGTCCGCGCGCGGACGGCGCGACGGCGCGCAACGCCGTGTTCTACGGCGACAAGGCCATCGACCGCTCGCCCTGCGGCACCGGCACCTCGGCGCGCATGGCGCAGTGGGCGGCCAAGGGAAAGCTCAAAGTCGGCGACGACTTCATCCACGAAAGCATCATTGGCTCGCTGTTCCAGGGCCGGGTCGAGGCGGCGGCCAAGGTCGGGCCCCACGACGGTATCGTGCCGTCGATCGGCGGCTGGGCCCGGCAGACCGGCATCAACACCATTTTCATCGACGACCGCGATCCGTTCGCCCACGGCTTTTCGGTCATTTAGTGTGCCCTGCCGGGCATCCTAAACTTCCCCGTGTCTAACGCGTGCCTTTGGGTGTGCCTGGGTGCCGCCCCTCCCCGGCCGGTTCGGATCGATCTGGATCGACCTTGGCAGGTCTATTCAGGCTGCGTTCATATTAGCCGGCTCATTTTCCCGGCACCAAAAACGCACCTAACCACAAGAAATGCCGGGAAAACTGGGGGGCTCTCTCAACGACTGCCGAGGCGACGGCGGCGGGACGCACGGTGCAGCCGCGCAGCCGCACCCCTCAGCCACGGCAGTCGGCGCGCCGGGGCGGCTTCGTCCGTTCCACAGGCCGGCGCCCCGAACCTAGAGAAGCGCCTTGCCCAAGACCGTGACGAAGACCCTGACCCGCAGCCCGAACACAGCCGAAACCGACGCGCTGCCCGCGGCGCTCGCCGGCGACGGCGACAACGCCATCCGCTGGCGGCCGGGAGAACGGCTCAATCACCTGATTACCGTGCGCTGCGCCGAGATGGGCGAGGCCCTGGCGGTGGTCACCGAGCACGCCGTCCTGACCTTCGCGGAGCTCGACTCCCGCGCCAACCAGCTCGCGCGCTATCTCGTCGGCCAGGGCATCGGCGCCGGCGACCGCGTCGGGCTGCTGTTCGACAAGAGCGCCGAGACTTACGTCGGGCTGCTGGCGGTGCTGAAGGTTCACGCGGCCTACGTGCCGCTCGACGGCGGCTTCCCGGTCGACCGCATGCGCTTCATCGCCGGTGACGCCGGCCTGAAGACGATCGTGTCGATGTCGGCGTTCCGCGACAAGCTGTCCGCGCTCGACGTGCCGCACGTGCTGGTCGATCTCGCCAAGCCGGCGATCGACATGGAATCGACGGCGCCGCTCGGTCCGGACGAGGTGGCGCCGGCGGCCGACCAGCTCTGCTACGTCATCTATACCTCGGGCACGACTGGCAATCCGAAGGGGGTGATGGTCGAGCACCCGAGCATCTGCAATTTCGTGCGCGTCGCTGCCGAGCATTACGGCTACGCGCCCGGCGACCGCGTTTTCCAGGGCATGACCATAGCCTTCGATTTCTCGATCGAGGAAACCTGGGTGCCGCTGCTGGCCGGTGCGACGCTGGTGCCGGCGCGTCCGGGCGCTAGCCTGGTGGGCGAGGAACTGAGCACCTTCCTGCGCGAGCGCGAGATCACCGGCATGGCCTGCTGCCCAACACTGCTCGCGACCATCGAAGGGGATGTGCCGAGCCTGCGCATCCTCCTGGTCGGCGGGGAAGCGTGCCCGCAGAACCTGGTGCGGCGCTGGCACCGCGCCGGACGTACCATCCTGAACACCTATGGGCCCACCGAAGCGACCGTCACCGCTTCCTTCACCGAACTGGTGCCGGAAAAGCCCGTGACCATCGGCCGCCCGTTGCCGACCTATTCGATGGTCATTCTCGATCCCGCCGAGAGCAGGGCGCTGCCGCACGGCGAGTTCGGCGAGATCGGCATTGCCGGCATCGGCGTCGCCGCCGGCTACATGAACCGCGACGAGCTGACGGCGCAGAAGTTCATTCCCGACTTTATCGGCATCGAGAACAACACCTCCGGCCGCATCTACCGCACCGGCGACCACGGCCGCATCAACGCCGACGGCGAGGTCGAATATCACGGCCGCATCGACACCCAGGTGAAGATCCGCGGCTACCGCATCGAGACCGGCGAAATCGAATCGATGCTGTTGGAATTGCCCGAGATCGCGCAGGCCGCGGTGTCGACCTACGAGCCCGAGCCGGGCATGCCGGAGCTGGTCGCCTACTACTCCTTCAAGCAGGGCATGCATCTGTCGCGCGCCGATATCGCGCAGGCGCTGCGTGGCCGGCTGCCGGCCTACATGGTGCCGGCCTTCCTGGAAGAGCTGCCGTTCATCCCGATGCTGGTCAGCAGCAAGGCCGATCACAAGAAGCTGCCGAAGCCGAAGGCGCCGCGCTGCCAGGCGGACACCGATTACGTGGCGGCGCGCACCGACACCGAACGCGCGCTCGCCGACGCGCTTGCCGATATCCTGAAGGTGGAGCGTGTCTCGGTCGAGGACCATTTCTTCGACGCGCTCGGCGCCCATTCGCTGCTGATGGCGCGCTTCTGCGCGCGCCTGCGCCAGGACCCGGCGATGGCGAACGTGTCCATGCGGGACATCTACCAGAACCCAACGGTCGCCAAGCTCGCGCGCCATCTCGAAGGCGCGGCCAACGAGAACCTGGTGGCGGCCCGGCCGGAGCCGGTGCACGTGCCGTCCGACCTCTCATACTACACCTGCGGCGCGCTGCAGCTTCTGTATTACGCGGCTTATGGTTTCCTGGCGCTGAAGATCGCCGCCTTCGGTCTGGAGTGGACCTATCGCGACATCCATACGCCGTTCGATCTCTATCTGCGTGCTGTGGTCGCCGCGGCCGCGACTTTCGCCGTCCTGACCGCGCTGCCGATTGCGGCCAAGTGGCTGTTCATCGGCAAATGGAAGAGCGAGCGCATTCCGATCTGGAGCCTGCGCTACTTCCGCTTCTGGGCGGTAAAGACACTCATCCGCACAGCGCCGGTCGCGGCCTTCGTCGGCAGCCCGCTCTACAATCTCTATCTGCGCGCGCTCGGCGCGCGCATCGGACGCGGCGCCGTCATCCAATCGCGCTTCGTCCCGGTCACGACTGACCTGTTCGCGGTCGGTGACGATACGGTGCTGCGCAAGGATTCCATCGTGCTCGGCTACCGCGCGCGCGCCAACTTCATCGAGATCGGGCCGGTCGAGATCGGCAGCAACGCCTTCGTCGGCGAGGCGAGCGTGCTTGACATCGACACGGCCATGGGCGACGGCGCGCAGCTCGGCCACGCCTCGTCGCTGCAGAGCGGGCAGCGGGTATCTGACGGCAAGCATTATCACGGCTCGCCGGCGGTGGAGACCCACTCCGACTATTGCCCGCTCGCGCCCATGGACTGCTCGACGCTGCGGCGGGGGACGTATGCGGCGCTCCAGCTTTTCGGTACGATCGGCGTCGCCGCGCCGGCCACTATCCTGGCGCTGAACTACTGGTACGATCTCTTCGCCTTCGTCACCGGCATCGATGCCGGCCGTTTCCACGAACTGACCCCAACCTTTGCGGTGCTGATGCTGATCGTGTCGGGCGTTCTGGCCGTCGGCGGCTTGCTCATTGGGCTTGGCGCCGTCTATGTCGTGCCGCGCCTCTGCAACCTGTTACTTGAGCCGGGCCGCGACTACCCGCTCTATGGCGTCCATTACTGGCTGCAACGCGTCGTCTTCACGTCGAGCAATTCGCGGTTCTTTAACCTGCTGTTCGGCGACAGCTCGTTCATCGTCTCCTATATGCGCTTCGTCGGCTGGAAGCTGAACGAGGTCGAGCAGACCGGCTCGAACTTCGGCACCAACCAGCGCCACGACAATCCGTTCCTGTGCGAGGTCGGCAACTACACGATGGTGTCCGACGGCATATCCATGATCAACATGCATATGTCGGCGTCGTCGTTTCGCCTGAGCGAGACGCGCATCGGCGAGCGCAATTATCTCGGCAACGACATCCACTATCCGCCGGACGGCCGCACGGGGGCGAACTGCCTGCTCGGCACCAAGGTGATGATCCCGATCCACGGCCCCGTGCGCGAGAACGTCGGCCTCCTGGGCTCGCCCGCCTTCGAGATCCCGCGCATGGTCGAGCGCGACAAGGACGTCAACGCCGCGCTCTCGCCCGAAATGCGCCGCCAGAGCTTGGCGCGCAAGAACGGGCATAATCTTGTGACGGCCTTGGTGTTCCTCACGACGCGCTGGCTGTTCCTGTTCGTGACGCTCGCCGTCGCGCATCTCGGAGTCGAGAACTATCCGGTCTACGGGACGTGGTCGCTGCTCGCGGCCGGTGCGCTGGTCTCGCTGGCGGCGGTGCTCTACTTCTCGCTGATCGAGCGCGCCAGCCTCGCCTTCGGGCGGCTCGCGCCGAAGATGGTGTCGATCTACGACCCCGAGTTCTGGGCGCATGAGCGGCACTGGAAGCTGTCGGATTCGCCGATCATCGAGCGCTTCGGCGGCACCCCGTTCAAGAACGTGGTCTCGCGCCTGGTCGGCGTCAAGATTGGCCGCAAGGTTTATGACGGCGGCTGCTCCATCACCGAGCGCACGCTGACCGAGATCGGCGACGGCGTGAACCTCAACGAAGGCAGCGTGCTGCAGGCGCATTCGCTGGAAGAGGGCGTGTTCAAGTCCGACTTCGTGCGGGTCGGCAACGGCTCGACCCTCGGCCCCGGCGCGTTCGCGCATTATGGCGTTACCATGGGCGAGAACGTGGTGCTCGACGCCGACTCGTTCCTGATGAAGGGCGAGGTGCTCGACGACAACGCAGCCGCAAGCCGTCGGCCTCGCCGTCACGCAGGCGCCGTCGGCGGACGACCTGCTCGACATGAAGGTCGCGGCCAGCGTGCCGGCGGAGTAGGGGGCGGCTCAAGCGGGCCGCGAGGCACAAAGAGAAATGTCAGCCCCGATCAAGACATCGCTGCAGCGCGCGATCGAACGTCTGTCGTTGCCGGACATTCTGGTCGATTGCCGGCGCATCCAGCCGGGCGACGAGCTCGGCCTGCTGCCGGAGGAAGCGCGCTCGATCGCGTCACAGCTCGTGCGCGTACGACGCGCCAGCGGCGCGGCGCGGGCGCTCGGCCGTGACCTGCTGAGCCGCCTTGGACACGCGCCATGCGCCATCCCGAAGGGTATAAGCGGCGCGCCGCAATGGCCCGCCGGCTTCGTCGGTTCCTTCGCCCATGACGGCGATGTCGCGGTCGCGGCGGTGGCGCGCGCCAGCGTATTCGACGCCGTCGGCATCGATATCGAGCCGGCCGAGCCCTTGCCGGACGAACTGCGTGAATTGGTGGTGACGCCGCGCGAGTGCCTCGCCAGCGACCCGCTGCAGGGGCGCCTGCTGTTCGCGGCCAAGGAAGCGGTCTACAAGGCGGTTGCCGCGCGCGAGGGGCTGCTGCTCGACTACCAGGACATCGACGTCGATCCGGTCGCTGGCCAAGCACGCCTGCGCGACGGGCGTGCCCTCGACCTGCGTTGGGCGGTGTCCAGCTACGTGGTGGTGCTGGCGACGATGCTAGAAGCGCGGGAGCGTTTCCAGGCGAAGTGGGAACCGGTTCGCCGTCCGGAAACGCGACAAAGAATCTAGCGTCGCTGAGCACCGCTACCGCCCGGAAAAATTCGGAACCCGCTGCTCCGCATCGCCTTGATGCCTTCCTTGAAGTCGTCGGTCGAGCGCAGCCGCGTCTGCTCCTCCAGTTCGCGCTCGGCAGCCGCGCCTGCCATTCGGACAGCACATCGGGGCTCTTGGCGAACAGTTCGCGCACTTGCTCGCGCGCGCTTGCATTGATGTCGGACGATGTGGCCGGCTTCCGGCCGCGTTCGCGCAGAGCCCGGTGGTCCACGAGCGCGGCCAGCGCCTGCGCGCAACCGGCGCGCCGGTAAACAGCGGATAGGCGGCCTCGTTGATGATCTCGATGCTGCGTTCCGCCGGCAACGTGTAAGTCCACAGCAGCACCGGCTTTTGCGACGCTTCCTTCAGCGCCTTCAGCATCTCTCGGTCGCCTTCCAGGAACGCCGAGAAAACGAAGCCCAGGCTCCCGCTTTGCGAGATCACCGACACTTGGCCGGACCCAAGCGAGCGCACCGGCTTGATCTTGCCGGCGGCCTTGACGCCGGCCTTGCCGCAGTGCTCCAGCTCCGCCGGCACGAACTGTGCCGGAATGATGAGCAGCGCGAGATCGACCGGCTCCGGCAGGTCGTCGACCGACTTGTAAGCCTTGAGTCCCTGCACCACGTCGGCGCTGCGGCTCACGGGATAAACCTTGCCTTCGTAAGGGTGGCTGAGGATCGTTTCCAGCACGCGCCCGCGCGGGCCGTGCAGGTCGTTGGAGGCGCCGACCACGGCGACGGTTTTCGGCCAGAGCAGTGTGGCGATGTCCCGCACGTGGTTGCCCCGCTCAGCGCGTTCTGAATCGCGCCGTCAGCCTGAGGCGCGAGCGTGCGCCAGCACGCGAGCCTCGAAGGATGATCGATTCACTGCACGAGCACAGTGGCCGTCGCCCTTCGAGGCTCGGCGTTCCACCGAGCACCTCAGGGTTGACGGATCGAATCTGCCGTATTCCTCCGGCACCACGTAGCGCTCGAGAAAGCTGCGTTGCCGGCCGCCGTATTGCTTGGGCCAAGTTATGCCGATCCAGCCCTTGGCGCCGACGCGCTGGCTGAAGTCGCGGTTGTGGCTGTCGCCGTGGCCGGGCCGATAGGGATCGAAGGTGCCGGCGGCGCCTTCCTCGGCGAGGAAGGCGCGCACTTCGGCGCGCAACGTATCGAAGCTCACGGCGTTCAAAGGCTCATGCGCCAGGTTGGCGCCGTTGCTCAACCGGCAGTCTTTTGTCTTAACGAGCGTGACCACCGCGCCGGCATCGCCTTCCGCCAGCACCGCGATGTGGCCCGTATCGCGCGCGAACGGTACGGCGGCGGCGCGGCCTTGCAACGTGCCGTTAGCGTTGCATTGAATGCGGTCGAGCGGCCGCGCCGGCGCGACCGTCATGGCGCCTTGCGGCGCTTCGAGCCCCGCGCGCGCCAGCAGCCAGCCGGCGATCAGCGTTTCGGCCAGCGGAACGCCGAGCGCGAACCGCCCGGCGACGCCGAGCACCTCGAAGCCTTCCGTCAGGCTGATGCGGGAACCGCCCAAGGTCTCCGGCACCCAGGCGAGCGGCAGGCCGACTTCGCTCAAGGCGTGCCACAACGGCGCTTTCCAGGTGTCATGCTTCGCCGCGGTAACGGTCTGGGGATCGGCAAGGTCGGTGAAAATCCGTGCCGCCATCTCGGCAACGATATGATCGCTCTCTCCCGCCACGTTTCCCGCGCCATTTCATTGTTGCCGCCGCGCCGACTGCGCCCCGCGGCGGCGTTTTCATTGCCGCCATGGCGGCGGCTTGAGCTCGGCGGTTCCTAGCCCGCCGCAACGTCCGCGCCCTGCGGCCGAAGCGCCATTTCGACCACTTGGCGGATTTCGCCGGCGCTGAGGCTGAGGAAATCGGCCTGGGTGCGGGCGAAGAAGGCGTCGATCGCGGCGCCGGCGTCCTTCACCTCGCGGCCGCGCAGATCGGCTTCGAGATCGAGGATCACCCGCGGCGGCGTGACGAAGAAGTCGCCGGTGATCAGCACCTCGCGGATGCGTTCGTTCTGCGCGCCTTCGAGGCGGATATCGGCGCGCACGGTGCCGCCGCGGCCGGTGAGGGAGGCGCTGACCGAGGTCGTGTCCGAGGGCGGCGCATCCAGCATCTCGACATAGGCGTCGGTGCCGATCTCCTCACGGAAGAGACTGTCGGCCAGTTCCTCCTCGTAGGGCGTGATCTTGCCCCAATGCGGGTCGATGCCGAGGCCCTCGGCGAAGCCCGCCAACAACCCCTCATAGATGGTCTTCAGGTCCGGCAGTTTGTCGCCCAGC
Source organism: Pseudolabrys sp. (assembly GCA_037381985.1). Lineage (GTDB taxonomy): Bacteria > Pseudomonadota > Alphaproteobacteria > Rhizobiales > Xanthobacteraceae > Pseudolabrys. The sequence continues at coordinate 8,038 of JARRQH010000012.1, read as the reverse complement.
ACTTCGCGCATGGTGACGACGCGTTGCGTTGCCGATTTCAGGTTCCGCGTGGCGAGCTTCTCGGTCGGAATGTTGTGGCAGGCGCCGATTTTGGCCGGATCGAAATCGATCAGCAGCGTGCCCTGATAGAAGATGATGCTGCCGTCAAAAAAGCAGCCGGTGCCGCTGATCTTGCGGCCGTCCACCTCGATGTCGTTGCGCGGGCGGTAGCGCGCTGGCACGCCGAGCTTGTTGAAGCCGAGCGCCGCCGCTTCGCAGATGCGCCGCGTCACCTCCGCCAGATCGAGCGGGCCGAAAGTGCCGCGGTCGAACACCAGCTCCCAGCCGATCTGGCCTTCGTCGAAATAAAGCCCGCCGCCGCCGGTGATGCGGCGCACGACCTCGATGCCGTTGGCCTTGCAGTAATCGACCTTGATCTCGTGGCCGAGGATTTGATGGATGCCGATCAGCGCGCTTGGCTTGAAACGCAGGAAGCGGACGGTGTCGGGAATCTTGTTCTGCTGGCGCGCCTCGATCAGCGTTTGGTCGAACGCGATGTTCTCGCGCCCGCTGCGCAGGCCGGTGTCGATGACGCGAAAGGGGGCGGGCATGTCGGGTCCCTTGTAGGGTAGCAAAGGCACGCAATCGCCGTGCCCACCGAGTGATCTCAAACCTCGCCACGCTGTCGGTGGGCACGCTTCGCTTTGCCCACCTACAGCCTCTTACAGCGCCTTCTACCGCGGCATGCCCTTGTCAAGCTGCCGACGCACCTTGCGGACGTCGTCACGCTTGAGCTTGAACGGGTAGGACGCGATGTTGCCTGGCGGTGAATCGCCGTAGGGCCGGTCGCAGGCTGAAACGTCGTCGGCTTCCTTGCCCGGGCAGCCCGAGGTGCGGAAGGCGGTGCCGGCCTTGATCACCTCGTCGATCTCGTCCTGCGGCAGGCCGAAGTCGATCAGCTTGCCGGTCTCGTCGAAGCGCATCTTCTCCAGCCGATGATCGCGGTAGTCGATAAGATAACGCGCGAGCTGGATGCGGCGCCATTGAGGGCGCGGTACCGGCGGCAGGTGGTCCATCAGCGAGCCCTGTTCGGGGAAGAACGCGAACATGTGGCTGTGGCCGCCGAGGTCGCGGATCGTCTGCACTTGCGTCAGCACGTCGTGGTCGCTCTCGCCCATGCCGACGATGAGATGCGCGCCGAACTTCTCCGGCCCGAAGATCTCCTTGGCGGCGTGCAGGATCTCCCAGTACTTGTCCCAGCTATGCGGCGACTGCACGCCGCGGCCGCGGGTGCGGTCGAAGACCTCGCGGTTGCAGGCGTCGAGCGCCACCGTGAAGATGTCGGCGCCGAGGTCGCGCAGCTCCTGCACGTCGCCCCGCGTCATGGTGGTGGGGTTGGACAGGATCGACACCGGCACGTGCTTGATGCGCTCGGTCCACTTGCGCAGCACCACGCGGGTGTCGTCGTCCGAGCGCGGGTGCGTGATCATGCTGATGCACATGCGGTGGAAGCGGCCGCCGTCGCCGCCGGAAGCGACGATGTCGATGACCTGGTCGTAGGGCACCGCCGGCCAGTCGACGCGGATGAAGTTGCGGTCGGCGTAGTTGCGCTCGGCCTCGCGATGACGGGCCAGCCCGCAATAGGCGCAGTTGGCGCGGCAGCCCTCCGGATAGGTCAGCAGCAGGTTGAGGCAGCGCGTGCACGAGGTGCGATGCATGTAGCCCGACGTCACGCCGAGCGTGATCGCCGCGGCCGTCGACATCTGCACGTAGTCGGGCGAGCGCATGTTCGGCGTCAGGATGTTGTAGTTCGGCCGGTAGACGCCTTCCGGCGCCACGTTCTCAGTTTTCACACGGCCGCCGTTGCGCGCGTCGACCGGGATCGCATCGGGCGTGCGCGGCTGCATGACGTCGGGGGCATTGAAATCGCTCTTTTTCTCGTCGAGGAAGTCGGGCACCGGTTGGCGCGGGCTCTCCAGACAGCTCATCGTGTCCTCTCCTCGACTTTTTCTTTGGTCGCTTCTTCTACGGGTTCGTTTCGCCAGTAGCGCGGCGAGCCGATCCAGCCGTCTTCCAGCGCGGCATGATCGGGATGGCCGCCGTCCTTGTAGCGGTTCAGCACTTCGTGCCGCCGCCGCACCGCGCGGTTCAGCGCGGCGTCGAAAATGTCGCCAAGCTCTTCCTCGTAGTCGTCGAGCGCGGTCTCGTTGCCGTGCACGAAATCGACCGCCGCGCGGCCGGCCATGGTGCCGGACTGCACGGCGGAGGCGATGCCGGCGCCGGTCACCGGATTGGTCAGGCCCGCCGCGTCGCCAGCCAGGAACACGGCGGTGTCGCCGAGCTTGCCGATAGCTTTCAGTCGGCCGCCGACCGGAATGGCGCCGCCGGTCAGGCCCCAGCCATTGGTGCCGATGCGTCGCTCGGTGGCGAGCCGCGCCAACAGATCCATCAGCATGGCCTTGAGGCCGCGGCGCGTGCTCTTGTCGTTGGGCAGCGCGCCGTCGACGCTGATGCCGAGGCCGACATTGGCGACCGCGCCTTTCGGGAACAGCCAGCCGTAACCGCCGCGGTAATCGGCGCTGAGGAAGATGTCGGTGGCGTCGTGCGGCAGCACCAGCGGCACCGTGAGCTGGCGCGTCTCCACTAGGTCGCGGTTGACCGAGCCGATGGCGGCGCCGACGCGCGAGCGCGGGCCGTCGGCGCCGATCAGTACTTTCGGTTTGAAGCTGTCGCCGCCATTGCAATGCACGGTGCCGTCGGGGGCGATCCCGAGCACCTTCACGGCGTAGCGGCAGTCGGCGCCAGCATTTGCCGCGTTGCCGGCCAGCATCTGGTCGAAGCCGGCGCGGTCGATCATGCGGCCGCGGAACTCGGGGGTTTCGCGGGGCCTGTCCTCGTCCTCGACGAAGGTGAGCATGCGCGCGATGGTCTGCTCGGTGACCTCGCCGACTGTCGGCACGTCGCGCTCGATCATCGACGGCACGAACTCGGCACATTGCACCGGCGTGCCGGCGGCCGGGCGTTTTTCCAGCGCAATGACGGAGAGCCCGGCCTTGGCGGCGGCTTCCGCGGCACGGGCGCCCGCCGGCCCCAGGCCGATCACCAAGACGTCTGGTGTTTCGCGGGTCACGGCCTCACCTCAGGCGGCGCAGGCGCGGCGGCCGTTGAGGCCATCGAGCGAGATCGAGCAGCAGGCGTGTTCCTGCTCGATCGGGCGGCCGACCGCGCGGGCCAACTGCACCGTGCCTTCCGCCGGATAGGCGATGCCGTCGAAGCCGGCCATCACGGCGTAGGCGTCGGTGATCATCTTGTGGGTGCCGGCGGGGCGGATGCATCCGAGCTGCACCGGCGCGTGGGTGATGCGCTGGCGCGCGGCGACGAACACCTTGGCCACGTCCTCTGTCGGCACGGTGGCGAACGGCTTGTCCTCGGGCGCATAGATTGGCGACACGATCACCAGGATCAGCGCCGAGATGCGGTGGCGCGCGATCATGTCGAGCGCGTTCTCCTCGCCCAGCAGCCGACCGTAGTGCAGGCCGATGACGATATGCGGCACCACGTCCATTTTGGTCGCCGACAGCGCGGCCAGTGTCGACTCGAAGTCGTCTACCGAGCGGTCGAGATGGTAGACGTCGCGGATCGTCTCCTGCGCGCCGATCACGTCCATCATGGCAACGTCGACGCCAGCGGATTCCATGCGCTTGGCGCGGGTCTCGTCGAGCAGCGCCGAGTGCAATGCAATACGAAGGTGCGGGAACTCACGCTTCAACTTTTCGATGGTCGGGTAATAGCGCTCGTAGGGCACTTCGTTGCGGCGGTTGGAGCCGCCGGAAAGCAGGAAGCCGCCCAGGTCCTTGAGCATGATGAGATCGCGCACCTTGCGTTCCAGCTCGGCCGGATTGGTCGCCGCGATCATCGGTTCCAGGATCTTGGCCTGGCAGTGGTCGCAGTTGAGCGCGCAGGCGCCGCCGGTGATGGAGAAGGCAGGGAAGCTGGCCTTGCCGCAGCCCTTCAATTCTTCGCTGGCATAGGAGCGGAACGTCGGCGTGTAGAAGCGCATCGGCCCCAATGGGCGTTCGCGCGCGGCGTCTTCCAGCGCGTCGACCAGCGTGCGGTCGAAGGCTAAGTCCTCGAACGGCTCGATCTCCTGCAGCAAATCGTACCAGGCCATCGTTTCCTCACGTTCTTTTATATAGAAGAACTTATATATGTTTCGGCGGCCGTCGGCTAGTATCGTTGCTCGGCTTTCTCACGCAAACGGATTGTGCACCGCCATGAAGACCTTGTGCGTCCTCCCGCACGTCGAAGCCGACTACCTTGGCCTGATGGAGGATCATTTCGAAGGCCGCAACATCCGCTTCCGCTACTCGCGGCCGTTCACGCCGGGCGGCACGGTCCCGTTCACGGCCGACGAGTACGACGGTCTGGTGCTGCTCGGCATCGGCCCCTACGGCATCGTCAGCGGCAATCTCATCCCCAGTCTCGCCGCCGAGTTGCGCCTGACGAAAGACTTCCTCGACCGCGACCTGCCGGTCGTCGGCTGCGGCATCGGTTCCTGCATTCTCACGTCCGCTGCTGGGGGCGGGGCGGACGAGGCGCCGCTGCGTTTCACGGTGGAGCAGGCGCGGCGGGTGAATCCAAACGCCCTGGGCGGTCATTTGCCGCAATTTTTCCCGGTCGCGAGCTACATGCGCGACCGCCCGGTGTTGCCGCCCGATGCCAAGGTGCTGGCGGTGGGCGACAATGACGCGCCGGTCGTGTTCCAAATCCGGGATAATTGTCTTGGCTTCACCGGCCATCCGGGCGTTAAATCGGCGATGGTCGAGGACGTGATCATGGCCTTCGACGAGGTGCCCGAGGGCATCGCCGAGACGCTGACGCGGTTACGCGAGATGCAGGGTGAACTCGCGGCGGTCCTTGGCGAAATCATGGTCGGGCTTGTGGCGCTGACCGGGCTCATGCAGCCAGACCTTTGAATTCGTTAGAATTCCGGTTCCCACATTTTTGTATATTAGCGCTGGCATCTATTCAAAAATTAGAATATGTAGAGACTAATCAAGCGTAGTGTCGCCAGGCCCCAGAGGGTCGGTCGTACTGCCAAAAATAACAAGATTTTCCATAGGGTGCCCGAGGACGAAATGGCGACAAAGCTCATTATCATTATGGTCAACACCGACCCGCGCAACGGCGAAGAGCTGGGCGCGCCGTTTTTCCAGGCGACCGTTGCGGCGGCGATGGACTACGAGGTCGAAGTGGTGTGCACGGCGACCGCCGGCCAGCTCATGAAGAAGGGCGTGGCGGAAAAGCTTTTCGTGAAGGAAGGCTCGCCCAAGACCGTCTACGATTTCATCAAGGACGCGCATGACGCGGGGGTGAAGTTCTATTGCTGCTCTCCCAATCTCGACCTCTTCGACATGACGGAAGAGGACCTGATCCCCGAATGCGAAGGCATCGTCGGCGGCGCCAAGGTCATCGAGGACGTCATGGAAGACGACGAAGCGAGAGTTCTGACCTACTAGCCCCGACGAACGACCTTTTTTGAGCGAGGCGCGCAATGACTGCTGCGGCCATGACGGCGGAAAAGGGAAGCATCGGCGATCCGGTATCGGATAAGCCGGTCGTTCCCTATGAGAAGCTCGAAGAGATCTTCGACGACATCCGCGGCCACATCCTCTACGACCACGAACTGCACGGTTGCCTGAACTGCGGCATCTGCACGGCGACGTGTCCGTCGGCGCACTACTACGACTATTCGCCGCGCGAGATCGTCCAGCTGCTGTGGACGGAAAATCTCGAGGGCATCTACGACGCCATGCAGGAAAAGATCTGGGCCTGCGCCCAGTGCTACACCTGCGCGGCGCGCTGCCCGTTCCACAATTCGCCCGGCGGCCTCGTCATGATCATGCGCGAGACCGCGATCAAGCACGGCATGGAATCGGCCAAGGAAGTGTTGCGGCCGTTCTCGCGCGTGCTGTTGAAGGTCATCTCCACCGGCAACCAGCTCGCGCCCAACATGATCACGCGCGACGCCTTCCCCGACTGGGGCCCGAACGTCACCAAGGTCGACGCGCCCCTCATGATCCTGCGCAAGGCTATTCCGGTGCCGACCATGCACACCATGGACACGGCCTGGGAGGTCAACCTGAAGACCTCGGTCGAGCTCTATTCGATCTGGGAAGCGACCGGTGTGCTCGACCAGCTCGAGAACGTCGACGAGAACCTGTTCGACGTCGTCAACGACGTGATGGATGAGAAGCGCGACGAATACAACGAGTGGCTCGAAGAGCAAGAAGAAGAAAACGACGACGACTGAATTCCGGCGAACGCGACTGACCAAGGGAACGACACCATGGACAAGCCCGGCGATACCAACACGACCTTTACCGGCCACGGCAGCGAGTGGAAGCCGTCGAACCTGACGCCCGCAGAGGCGCAGAAGGCCACCGCCTGGGTGGAGGCGAAGATCGACCGCCGCTCGATGCTGACCAACAAGGACCGCGTCGAGGACATCCGCGACGCCATGTGGCAGCTCGAAAAGGACGGCGAGATCCTCGTCCATCGCCTCGACGACCGCCACGAACCGGTCACCGCCCGCACGCTTTACGGCTGGGAAAAGAAAATCCCGACCAACAATCTCTGGCACCACAAGTCGTGCGGCCAGTGCGGCAATATCCCCGGCTACCCGTCGAGCGTGATGTGGCTGATGAACACGCTCGGCACCAAGTATCTCGACGAGACCGACCAGACCTCGTGCACGGCATGGAACTATCATGGCTCCGGCATCGGCAACGTGGTCAGTTTGGCCGCCGTATTCCTGCGCAACTTCCACCAGGCCTACATGTCGGCGAAGGCGCAAGGGTTGCCCGAAGGCACCTATTATCCGCTGGTGCACTGCGGCACCTCCTTCGGCAACTACAAGGAGATGCGCATCTTCCTGATGCATTCGGCCGAGCTGCGAGAGCAGGTGAAGAAGATCCTCGGCAAGCTGGGCCGGCTGGTCGACGGTAAGCTCTTGATCCCCGAAGAGATCGTGCACTATTCGGAATGGCTGCATGTGCAGCGCGAGCGCATCAAGCAGCACCAGGTCATCGACTGCGGCAACATCCGCGCCACCGTCCATCCGGCCTGCCATGTCTACAAGATGGTGCCGGAGGACGTGATCTACGACGAGACCGTCATGGAGGGGAACCGCGTCGCGGTCACCACCGGCGTCTTGCAGACGCTCGGCGCCAACGTCGTCGACTACTCGACCTGGTACGACTGCTGCGGCTTCGGCTTCCGCCACATCATCGGCGAGCGCGAGTTCACCCGTTCCTACGCCATCGACCGCAAGATCAAAGTGGCGGTCGAAGAGGCAAAAGCCGACGTCATGATCGGCCACGATACCGGCTGCATCACCACGCTCGACAAGAACCAATGGATCGGCAAGGCAGTCGACAAGGTCTACGCGCTGCCGATTATGGCCGACTGCCAGTTCGCGGCGCTGATGTGCGGCGCGCATCCTTACAAACTGGCGCAGTTGCACTGGCACGCGTCTCCCTTCGAGGGCCTGCTGGAGAAGCTCGGCATCGACTGGGAAAAGGCGAAAGCCGAGTTCGAAAGCTATCTCGATGAGGTCAAGGCCGGCCGCATCGAGACTCTCTATGATCCCAAGCGCGCGATTACGTCGGGCCCCGGCTACGTGAAGCCGCAGGCCGCGATCGCGGCGTCCTCCGGAGGTGCGGAATAATGAGTCGTCCGGTTCTCGTCGTCGGTGGTGGCCCCGCCGGCCTGTCGGCTTCCCATGCGCTCGCCAGCGCGGGCCAGAAGGTGGTGCTGGTCGATAAGGCCGAATTTCTCGGCGGCGCGCCGATCCAGTCCGGCTACGCCAAGCTGGTGCCCTCGGGCGAATGGGCCAAGGACGCCATCGGCGGCATGGTCAAGCGCGTCGAATGCAACAAGCTGATCGCCGCGAAGAAGAACGTCACGGTGAAGAGCTTCACAGGCGGCCCGGGCGACTTCGTGGCCACGCTGTCGGACGGCTCGAAGGTAGAGGCCGTCGCCGCCATCCTCACCACCG
>JARRQH010000011.1:0-21005 GCA_037381985.1 Pseudolabrys sp. | reverse complement strand
TCGGCGCTCGCGGGGCGAACGCCGCCCAGCGGGCCCGTAAACTCCAATTGGCGGCGGTTCCGGCGGCCACCGACGAGGCTCCTGAGGAGATCGTCGAGGCCGGCCACGCAGAAGGAACCGTCGCCGATTTGGAGCAGGCGCGGCGCTCGGACGCTCCAGCTGCCGATTCCGCGACCCCGGCCAATTCCAACTTTTCCAAGGGTGCCCCCCGAGGGGGCCGCCGCAAGCGCGCGCTTTTCGGCGCCGCTGCGGCGGTCCTGCTCGCGGCCGGCGCTTGGTACGGCTACTACTACGTCACCGTCGGTCGTTATCTCGTTTCCACGGACGACGCCTATGTGCGGGCCGATGCCACAACGCTGGCCGCCAAGGTGGCCGGCTACGTTTCCGCCATCGAGGTTCCCGACAATTCGCTGGTCCACCCCGGCCAGGTGATCGCGCGCATCGACGACGGCGACTACAAGCTCGCCGCGCAGGCGGCAGCCGACAAGGTTGCCACTCAGAAGGCGACAGTCGGCCGCGTCGGCGAGCAGATCAACGCCGCCCAGGCCACCGTGGCGCAGGCGCGGGCTCAACTCGCTTCCGCGCGCGCGGTCGAAACCCGCACCGCCTCCGAACTGAAGCGCCAGCAGGCGCTGGCCTCGAAGGAATTCGCCAGCCGGCAGACCCTCGAGCAGGCCAAGAGCAGCCACGAACAGGCCGTTGCTTCCGTGCAGAGCGCGCAGGCCGCGCTCGCCAGCGCCATCGCCAATATCGGCGTGCTGGAGGCCCAGCAGCAGGAGGCCGAGCATCAACTCAAGGAATTGAAGACGGCCGAGGCCAAGGCCGAGCGTGACCTGTCCTTCACGGTGATCCGCTCGCCCATCGACGGCGTCATCGGCAACCGCGCCATGCAGGTCGGCGACTACGTGCAGCCCGGCGCCCGGCTCGCCGCCGTGGTGCCGCTGCACGACGTCTATGTCGACGCCAACTTCAAGGAAACGCAGATCGCGAATTTGCGGCCCGGCCAGCCGGTCCAAGTCTCGGTCGACGCGCTGCCGGAGCACACCATCACCGGCACCGTCGCCAGCATGTCGCCAGCCTCCGGCTCTGTATTCTCGTTGTTGCCGCCCGACAACGCAACCGGCAATTTCACCAAGATCGTGCAGCGGCTGCCCGTGCGTATCCACCTGCCGGCTTCCGTCACCGACAAGCGCCTGCTGAGGCCCGGTATGTCGGTGGTGGTGAGCGTCAACACCAAGCCCAAGAACGCGTCGAGCAAAGCCGCGCTCGCCGACAATGACGCCTGGTTCTCTGGAGATTCGACCGACGCCAGCGGCGCAGCGCCGCTGAAAACCGCTCGGTGGTGAGTCCGCGTATCGTGAGTAAGGACGCCACCCCGGCCGCGCCTCCGGTTTCCGCCCAATCCCCGATGGGCGGCGCCGGGGGCGCGGATATCTTAACCCCACGCCGTCTCGCAGCTTTCGTCGTGATGTGCTTCGGCATGTTCATGGCGATCCTCGACATCCAGGTCGTCTCGGCCTCGCTGTCGGAGCTCCAGGCCGGTCTGTCGGCTTCCTCCGACGAAATCCCCTGGGTGCAGACCGCCTACCTGATCGCCGAAGTGATCGCGATCCCGCTGTCCGGATTTCTGTCACGCGCGCTCGGGACGCGTGTGCTGTTCGTGATCGCTGCTTCCGGCTTTACCTTCGCCAGCATGATGTGCGGCCTGACGTCGTCGATCCACGAGATGATGTTCTGGCGCGCGCTGCAGGGCTTTATCGGCGGCGGCATGATCCCGACGGTGTTCGCCACCGCCTATCTGATCTTCCCCGGCGAGCGGCAGAAATTCGTTGCGCCGGTGATCGGCCTGATCGCGACGCTGGCGCCGACCATCGGTCCCACCGTTGGCGGCTACGTCACCGAATGGTGGTCCTGGCACTGGCTGTTCTTCATCAACGTGGTGCCCGGAATCTTGGTGGCCGTCGCGACCTGTTCCTGATCGACTTCGACGAGCCGGATCTCAAGCTCCTGCAGCACTTCGACTGGTGGGGCCTCCTCAGCATGGCTGGCTTTCTCGGCGCGCTCGAATACGTGCTGGAGGAGGGGCCGCGCTATAATTGGTTCGACGACGGGACCATTACGCTGTTGGCCATCGTCTCGGCGCTGTCGGCGGTTGCCTTCTTCGTGCGTGTGTTCACGGCGCGCGCGCCCATCGTCGACTTGAGCGCCTTCGCCAACCGCAATTTCGCACTCGGCAGCCTGTTCTCCTTCGTGCTCGGCATCGGGCTCTATGGGCTGACCTATATCTACCCGGTCTACCTCGCGCAGATCCGCGGCTACGACTCGCTGATGATCGGCGACACCATGTTTGTGTCCGGCCTCGCCATGTTCTTCAGCGCGCCGATCGCCGGCCAACTCAGCCAGCGGATGGATCCGCGCTACATGCTGATGGGTGGCTTTATCCTGTTCGCGATCGGCACCTGGCAGATGACCTATCTGACCAAGGACTGGGATTTTTGGCAGCTCTTCTGGCCGCAGATATTCCGCGGCATGGGCCTGATGTTCGCAATGGTGCCGGTGACCAACACCGCGCTCGGTACGCTGCCGCCGGACCGGGTTAAGAACGCCTCCGGTCTGTTCAACCTCACGCGCAATCTAGGCGGCGCGCTCGGGCTCGCGGTGATCAACACCGAGCTCAACGACCGCATGGACCTGCATCTCGCCCGCCTGCACGCGGCGGTGAACTGGGCGCGTGAGCCGGCGGTCGAGACGCTCTCCAACCTGACCGCCCACTTCCAGGGCTCGAACGCGCACCTGATGGCGCTGAAGCAGATGATGCTGATGGCGCGCCAGCAGGCGAGCGTCATGAGCTTCGCCGACGTGTTCATGATGCTGACGGTGTTGTTCGTCGGGCTCGCCGCGCTTGGCTTCATCATGAAGCGCCCCGAGCCGGTGGCGGCGGGAGCCGCCGGGCATTAGGCCTGAACCGTCATCCCGAGGTGCGCGCCTGAATGGCGTGCCTCGAAGGAGGATCGGCCACCGCCCTTCGAGCGCCGCTTGCGGCGGTCACCTCAGGGTGATGTGAAAGGCCGGTTCTATTCCGCCTTGCCGTATCCCCCCGCTGTCGGCGTCTGGATGACGATCGCTTCACCCGCGTCGATGACGGTCTCGTCGCAGCCTTCGAGCTTTTCCATGTGCCCGTCCTTGCGGCGCGTCCAGTTCTCGCCGACCTGGCCGTGTTCGCCGCCCGCCAAGCCGAACGGCGGGATGCGGCGGTGGCCGGTCAGCACCGTGCATTCCATCTTCTCCAGGAAGCGGATGGTGCGGCGGATGCCGTCGCCCGCATGCCACTTGCCCTTGCCGCCCGAGCCCTGGCGGATGTGGAAGTCCTCCAGCAGCACCGGATAGCGGAATTCGAGGATCTCCGGATCGGTCAGCCGCGTGTTGGTCATGTGGGTGTGCACGGCGTCGGTGCCGTCGAAGCCGGGGCCGGCCGGCGAGCCGGAGCAGATGGTCTCGTAATACTGATACTTCTTGTTGCCGAAGTTGAGGTTGTTCATGGTGCCTTGCGCGCCGGCGAGCGCACCCAGCGCGCCGAACAGCGTGTCCGTCACCGCTTGCGAGGTCTCGACGTTGCCGGCCACGACAGCGGCCGGATATTCCGGCGAGAGCATCGACTTCTTCGGAATGACGATATTGATCGGCCTGAGGCACCCCGCGTTCATGGGGATGTCGTCGTCGACCATCACCCGGAACACGTAGAGCACCGCCGCGCGTGCCACCGGTTCGGGTGCGTTGAAGTTGGTCGGCTGCTGCGGCGAGGTGCCGGTGAAGTCGACCGTCGCTTCGCGCTTTTTCTTGTCGACCGTGATCTTGACCTTGATCACGGTGCCCTGGTCCATCTCGTAGCTGAATTCGCTGTCGTGCAGCCGGTCGATCACGCGCCGCACGCTTTCGGCGGCGTTGTCCTGGACGTGCTGCATGTAGGCCTTGACCACGGGCAGGGTGAATTGCGCCACCATCTTGCGCAGCTCGGCGACGCCCTTTTCGTTGGCGGCGATCTGCGCCTTCAGGTCGTTGACGTTCTGCACCGGATTGCGTGCCGGGTAGGTGGCGCCGGTCAGCGCATCCATTAGCTCCTTCTCGCGGAAGCGGCCGCGGTCGACCAATTTGAAATTGTCGAACAGCACGCCTTCCTGTTCGATGTTCGTCGCGTTCGGGGACATGGAGCCGGGCGAGATGCCACCGACATCGGCGTGATGCCCGCGCGAGGCGACCCAGAACAGAATGTTTTTCTTCTTGTCGTCGAACACCGGCGTGCACACCGTGATGTCTGGCAGGTGCGTGCCGCCGTTATAGGGCGCGTTGATGGCGTAGACGTCGCCGGGCGCGATCTTGCCCTTGTTCTCGCGGATGATGGTCTCCACCGCGCGGTCCATCGATCCGAGATGTACCGGCATGTGCGGCGCATTGGCGACCAGCGTGCCGTCGTGGGCGAACACCGCGCAGGAGAAGTCGAGTCTCTCCTTGATGTTGACGGAATAGGCGGTGTTCTGCAGCGCCACGCCCATCTGCTCTGCGATCGACATGAACAGGTTGTTGAACACTTCCAGCATCACCGGGTCGGCATGGGTGCCGATGGCGTGCGTGCGCTTGAGCGGTTTGATGCGCGAGAGCACCAGATGATCCTTGCGCGTCAGCTCCGCCTGCCAGCCGGGCTCGACGATGACGGTTTGGTGCGGCTCGATGACGATGGCGGCACCCTTGACCTTGTGGCCGGCCTTGAGCTGGTCGCGGGTATAGGCCGCCGCCTTGTGCCATTTGCCGCCGGAGAAGAACTGCGTGCGCCGCGCCGGTTTCGGCAAGGCCGCGCGGGTCGCGCGGCCGGGCTTCTCGCCGAACTTGGCGCCGCCGCCGACCGCTTCCACCGACACGGCTTCGATGACGAGTTGCTTGGCGCGGTCGATGAAGCCGAACTGCGCCTTGTGGGCGGTCTCGAAGGCGCGCTGCATCTTGGTGAGGGTCGCGCCCTTGATCGCCTTGTCGGCAAACGTGCCCGCGTTCACCACCAGCGGCGTATCGGTGCCGGCGTAGCGGATATGCGCGCGCACGATCACCTTGATCTTGGTGGCCGGCACGCCCTGGCCCGCGACCTCGTCGCGGGCTTGCCTGCCGATGCGCTTGGCGGTGGTTTCAAGCGTTTTCAGCGCCTTGGCGGCGAACGGCTGCTCGATCGCCTGCTCGCGGGTGGCGCGGATATCGGCGAGCCCCATGCCGTAGGCCGACAGCAATGACGAGAACGGATGGATCAGCACGCGCGTCATGCCGAGGGCGTCGGCAACGAGACAGGCGTGCTGGCCGCCGGCGCCGCCGAAACAGTTGAGCGCGTAGCGCGTTACGTCATAGCCGCGCTGCACCGAGATCTTCTTGATCGCATTGGCCATGTTCTCGACCGCGATCTTGATGAAGCCGTCGGCGATCTCTTCCGGCGACTTGTCGCCGACATCCTTCGCCATCGCCGCGAAGGCACTCTTCACCGCATCGGCGTCGAGCGGCTGGTCCTGGGCGGGCCCGAAGATCTTCGGGAAGAAGTCCGGCATCAGCTTGCCGAGCATGACGTTGGCATCGGTGACGGCGAGGGGACCGCCGCGCCGGTAGCACGCCGGCCCCGGGTTGGCGCCGGCCGAGTCGGGGCCGACGCGGAAGCGGGCGCCGTCGAAATGCAGGATCGAGCCGCCGCCGGCCGCGACCGTATGAATGCGCATCATCGGCGCGCGCATGCGCACGCCGGCGACTTCGGTTTCGAAGGCGCGCTCGTATTCGCCGTCGTAGTGCGACACGTCGGTCGAGGTGCCGCCCATGTCGAAGCCGATCAGATGCTGGAAGCCGGCTTCGTGCCCGGTCTGCGCCATGCCGACCACGCCGCCGGCGGGGCCGGACAAGATGGCATCCTTGCCCTGGAACAGCTCGGCTGCGGTCAACCCGCCCGACGACATCATGAACATCAGGCGGATGGGATCGCGCAAGGCTTCGACACTGCCGCTGTGCAGGTCGTCCGACACCTGCGATACGTAACGCCGCAGGATCGGCGAGAGATAGGCGTCCACCACCGTGGTGTCACCGCGCCCGACCAGCTTGATGAGCGGCGACACTTCATGGCTGACCGACACCTGGCCGAAGCCCATGTCGCGAGCGAGGGCGGCCACTTGGCGTTCGTGTTCGGGATAGCGGTAGGCGTGCATGAACACGATCGCCACCGCGTCGATGCCGTCGGCCTTGGCGGCTTCGAGATCGCGGCGCACGGCGTCGAGATCGGGCGCCTGTTCGACGGTGCCGTCGGCACGGACGCGCTCATCGATTTCGGCGACGCGCTCGAACAGCATCTCCGGCTTGATGATCTCGCGCGCGAAGATCTTCGGCCGCGCCTGGTAGCCGATCTTGAGCGCGTCGCGGAAACCCTTGGTGATCAGCAGCAGCGTGCGGTCGCCCTTGCGCTCGAGCAGCGCGTTGGTGGCAACGGTCGTGCCCATCTTCACCGCGCCGACCTGCGCCACCGGAATGGTCTCGCCCGGCTTCACCCCCAGCAGATCGCGGATGCCCTGCACGGCGGCGTCGCGATAGGCCTCAGGGTTCTCGGACAGCAGCTTGTGCGCCATCAGCCGGCCGTCGGGCGCGCGTCCCACCACGTCGGTGAAGGTGCCGCCGCGGTCGATCCAGAAATCCCAAAGCCCAACCTTGCGCGCCATTGTCCGACCTCCGTCAGTCAGTCATGGCTATAAGACGACACCGATAAATCGTCAACGAATTGTTGACAGATTGTGAAAAACGGTTACGCTGCCGCTCCAAGAATGACGAAAAGAATGGCGAAGGGCAGAGGCTTCGCCGCGAGCAGGGCGCCACGCCGCGCAAAGGGTCCGAGCAAGCGGTTCGAAATGAGCGGGTCGAGATGAGCAAGAAACGGGCCGAAACCGGGGTGGGGCCGGTCGTGTCGTCGATGCATCTGGCATCGGGCGCGATGCCTGCGCTCTCGGAATTGGAATTCGGCCTCATCCTGCTTGGCCATGCCTTCGACCGCTGGATGGTCCGCTGCATGGCGGCGGCCGGCGTGCCCAATCTGTCGGCACTCGATGTGCTGGTGCTGCACACCATCGCCCATCGTGGACGCACGAAGCGGGTTGCCGATATTTGCCTCGTGCTTAATATCGAAGACACGCATCTCGTCACCTACTCGCTGAAGAAGCTGGAGAGCCATAAGCTGGTGGTCAGCGGTCGCCGCGGCAGCGAAAAGACCGTCAGCCTCAGCGCCAAGGGCGAGGAGATCACAAAGCGATACCGGGAAATTCGCGAGGCGCTGCTGGTGCGGCCGGTCAAGGGTGCAGGCGCCGACGAGCGTCGCATGTCGGAGATCGCCGGGATGATGCGGGCATTGTCCGGGCATTACGACCAGGCTGCGCGCGCGGCGGCGAGCCTGTGAGGAGTTGCCGTAAAATGCGTCACGCCGTGCCAACGAAATGACGTTTGAGGAGCGAAAGAGTGTCGCTAGTTTGCCGACAAACCAACCGCGTGAGTTCCGTGCGGTCCGATCATGGAGATGCAGTATGAGAACGGTAAAGCGTAGTCTTCTGAAGTTCGTCGCGGCGGCTGGTGTCGCAAGCTTGATGGCGACGGCGGCTTCGGCGCAGACCAAATGGGACATGCCGGTCCCTTATGCGGACGGCAACTTCCACACCAAGAACGACATCCAGTTCGCCAAGGACGTCGAGAAGGCGACCAAGGGCGCGCTGGTCATCAAAATTCATTCGGCCGGGTCGCTGATCAAGCACAAAGAGATCAAGCGCGCGGTGCGGCAGAACACGGCGCCGATCGGCGAAATCCTCGAGTCGCTCGCCGCCAACGAGGCACCGGTCTACGGCATCGACTCGGTGCCGTTCCTGGCGACCGGCTACGCCGCCGCCAAGAAGCTCTACGCGGCGCAGAAACCTTATCTCGAGAAGCAGCTCGCTTCCGAAGGCCTGATGCTGCTCTATTCGGTGCCGTGGCCGCCGCAGGGCCTCTACACCAAGAAGGCGATTAATTCGGTCGCCGACCTCAAGGGTCTCAAATTCCGTACCTACAATGTGATGACCGGGCGCATCGCCGCGCTGCTCGGCGCCATCCCGACCCAGATCGAGGTGCCGGATCTGCCGACGGCCTTCACCACCGGCCGTGTCGACGCCATGATCACGTCGGCCTCCACTGGCGTGAACACCAAGGCGCAGGACTATCTGAAGTACTACTACGACATTCAGGCTTGGCTGCCGCGCAACATCGTCTTCGTCAACAAGCAGGCCTTCGATGCGCTGCCGGCCGGCGTGCAGAAGGCGGTGCTGGCCGCGGCAAAGACCGCGGAAGCGCGCGGCTGGAAGGTGTCGGAGAAAGAGATGACCGACAAGACCAACATCCTGAGGAAGTCGGGTCTGAAGGTCGAGAAGCCGAGCCCGGCGCTGAAGGCCGGCTTCGCCAAGGTCGGCACCACGCTCGCCGCCGAATGGGAAAAGAGCGCCGGCGCCGAGGGCAAAGCCATCCTCGACGCTTACCGCAAGTAACGGCTTGGCCCGCGCCGGCGTTTGCCGTCGGCGCGGGATCCGTTCCATTCCGCGAATACGTCAAACACGAAGAGGTAGCGATGCGCCGCGCCCTGGACATGCTCTATCAGGCCGTACTAGTCCTGGCGGCATGCTGTCTGGTTGCCATCGCGCTGTTGGTCGGCGCGCAACTCGCCGGGCGGATACTCGACGGAACGCTCGCGCTCCTGCACCTGCAGCGCACCGGTTTCATCATCCTCTCGCTCAATGAAATCTGCGGCTACCTGCTGGCCGGCGCCAGTTTTCTCGCGCTCGCCGGCACCCTGAAGGCGGGGGCGCATATCCGCGTCACCATGCTGCTCACCTCCGTCGGCGAGGGCGTGCGGCACTACCTCGAAACCTGGGCGTTCGGCTTCGCTGCCGTGGTTTCCGGCTACATGGCCTGGCACATCACCCACTTCGCCTGGGTGACATTCATGTTCCACGACGTCTCGAGTGGCGTGCTGCGCATCCCGCTTTGGATTCCACAGATGCCGATGGCGATCGGCGCGCTGGTGCTGACCGTCGCCCTGCTGGACGAGCTCGTCATCGTCGTCATCCGAGGCCGGCCAAGCTTCCGCGCCGCCGAAGACTCCATTTCACTCGCCAAAGAATAGGCGTGCGGGGCCGCGCAGGGGATTGATTATGCCTGTGGTCGAACTGTCGCTGGTCCTGCTGTTGCTGATGTTTGCCATCCTCGCCTCCGGCGTTTGGATTGCGCTTGCGCTCGCGACGGTCGGCTTCGTTGCGATCGTCACCACCATGTCGACGCCGGCGGGGCAGGTGATGGCGACGTCGATGTGGGCGGCAGCCAATTCCTGGGATCTCACCGCGCTGCCGATGTTCATCTGGATGGGTGAGATCCTCTATCGCACCAAGTTGTCCGACGACATGTTCAAGGGGCTTGCGCCCTGGGTGCAGAACCTGCCAGGCCGGCTATTGCACGTGAACGTGGTCGGTTGCGCCATCTTCGCCGCCGTGTCGGGGTCGTCGGCCGCGACCTGCGCCACCATCGGCCGTATCGCGCTGCCCGAGCTGCTCAAGCGCGGCTACGACGAACGCATGGCGATCGGCACGTTGGCCGGCTCCGGCACGCTCGGCCTGCTCATCCCGCCGTCGATCATCCTCATCATCTACGCCACCGTCACCGAGCAGTCGATCGCCCGGCTGTTCATCGCCGGTGTCTTTCCCGGCATTCTTCTGGCGGTGCTGTTCATGGGTTTCATCGGCGGCTGGGCCTTGCTCAATAAGGATCGCATGCCGCCGCCGGAGCCGCCGGTGCCGTTCTTGGAGCGCGTCAAAGCCTCGCGCAGCCTGCTGCCGGTGATCCTGCTGATCCTCGGCGTCATCGGCTCGATTTACGGCGGTCTCGCCTCGGCGACGGAGGCGGCGGTCGTCGGCGTGTTCCTGTCGCTCGCTCTGTCGTGGTGGTCCGGAGCGCTGACCTGGGAGAGCCTGCGCGATTCAGTGCTGGCGGCGACGCGGACGAGTTGCATGATCTCGTTCATCTTGGCCGGCGCCGCCTTCCTCACCGCGGCCATGGGCTTTACCGGTATCCCGGTGGCGCTGGCCGAATGGATCGGCGGCTTCCACCTCGCGCCGTCGGGGCTGCTCGCCGCGCTGACAGTGTTCTATATCATGCTCGGCTGCTTCCTCGACGGCATTTCCATGGTGGTGCTCACCACCTCGATCATCATTCCGCTGGTGCAGAAATCGGGTTTCGACCTGATCTGGTTCGGCATTTATATTGTGTTGGTGGTCGAGATGGCGCAGATCACGCCGCCGGTCGGTTTCAATCTCTACGTCCTGCAGGGCATAACCGGGCGCAACATCTTCACCGTCGGCGCCTATACGATGCCGCTGTTCCTGCTGATGTGCATTGCCGTCGCGCTGGTGGTCGCGTTTCCCGAGCTGGTGTTGTGGCTGCCCTCGACCATGCTCAACGCGCACTAGCGTCTCACTCGCATCCTTTGCCCGATCACCACCGTCGCCACCACAGCAGCGGCATAAGGAAGCGTCGTGGCTTCGATCGGTTCGCCGTCGCGATCGTCGCCAGCGGCATGATGCCGAGCACCACACTGCCGTGTGCGGCCGGCACCCGGGTCATGGTGACGGCCATCAGCACCGGAAACGCGACGATGGTGCACAGACCTGTCAGCGCGAGCAGGCGCTATTGCGCCCAGGTCGGCGACCGCCGGCGCGTCGCCAGTAGGAAGGCGACGCCGGCGCAGCCGGCGATGGTCACCCGCGTCGCCGTCAGGAACAGCGGCTCGAGCGCGCTCACGGCGAGCCGCGTCATCGGCGGCGTGCCGCCGAACAGGAAGACGCCGGCAAAGCCGAGCGGGAGACCGAGCTTTTCTTCGGGAATCGTCATGAGGCGGGCAAGACGCTAGCGCGGGCGTGCCCTCGTGGCCAGGGTCTTGCGGTCTTGTTCGTCGTCAGCGGCACATCGCCAACCGTGGCGATAGTGCCGGACACCTCTAACCCTAACACGTCCGACGCACCCGGCGGCTCGGCCGGGGGACGCCGCTGCGCGGCCTTATTCGTCGATGCACGTTAATCACCTGCGTCGCCGCACACGCGGTCGGCCATTATTGCATGCTCCACAGGAAATGCCCGGATTTACCTATCTCACACGGGGGCGCGCGCCCGGACCCGTGATCCTCCGGGGTGGTTTCCGCCCCAGGTCAAGTCGACAAGTTAACAGGTCTGAAACGGTATGACGTTAGGGATCGTTGTATCTGGTTCGTTGCGGTATGGCGTCCGATCAACCATTCGCAGCCGATGTGTTGGTTGGGGATTCTGCAGATGACTTCGTCGTCCTTTTCGTCGACGGCCGAGGCCGTGAGTGCGGCCAATGTCGATTCCACCGCCGATTCCGCCGAGCTCATCAACTTCGCCATCGGCGACGAGCAGTACGGCGTCGACATCATGGCGGTGCGCGAGATCAAGGAGTGGTCGAACGTCACCCATCTGCCGAAGCAGCCGGACTACGTACGCGGCGTGCTCAACCTGCGCGGCGCGGTGCTGCCGATCGTCGATCTGCGCTGCCGTTTCGGCGACGGCCTGACGGACTGCACGCCGACCCACGTCATCATCATCGTCCATGCCGAGGGCAGGCAGGTCGGTCTCCTGGCCGACCGTGTGCTCGACATCGTGCCCTTCGAACGCGTCGACGTTCAGCCGGTGCCGAATGTCGCACGCTCGGCGCAGGCCCGGTTCCTCGCCGGGCTGCTGACGCGCGACGATTCGATGATCGCGATCATCGATCTGCCGAACCTCCTGGGCGCCGACGCGCACCCGCAAGGGGTGGCGGCGTGACCCCACCGTCGCCCGTACCGTGAAACCCCGTTTGCGCCGATGCGCACGATCGTTTTCCTCGCCTCCCGTTAAGACCAAAGCTCCGGAAAGGCCGATACGATGAACTTCTTCTCGAATATGAAAGTCAGCACGAAACTTGCCGCGGCATCGTTCGTGATCATTGCGCTCGTGGCCGCGATCATCGGCTCGCAGGTGTGGGGCAGCGCGCAGGTCAAGAAGGCCACCGATAACGTCGTGCGGCGCGCGGGCTTGGCGCACGCGATCCTGCAGGCCAAAGCCGGCGTCGAGGCCATGCAGGTCGGGGCCTTCCGGGTCGAGCTGGCCCGGAACAGCAAAGAACTCGCGCAGGGCCAGGGCATGGTCTTCGCCGGCGCCAAGGAGGCTACCGACGCTGTCAACGACGCGCTCAACCGGTCGAGCCTCAAGACGACGCAGGCGACGCTAAACGACTTCAAAGAGAAGATCGGCGACTTCAACGATAACGCGAGCAATCTCGTCGGCGCCCAACAGGAACTCTTCAATCTGCAGCAGCAGCGGGAGCAGAAAAAGAACGACTTGGCCGCGGCCGTCAGCCTCGAGAAGCAGATCGCCGATCTCAAGGCGCAGGCGAGCAAGATTGCGTTGACGGATATGGCGCCCGTCGCGGCCGGTATTTCCGCGACGGCGGGCAAGCTGGCCAAAGCGGTCTCGGGCCGCATGGACCAGAACGCGGTTCAGGCCGCCAACACGCTGCGGCTGGTGAAATACGTCGGGCTCGGCATTTCGCTGCCCGTGATCCTGTTGCTGATCGGCGCGGCCTTCATGGGCAATAGCTCGATCGCCCGGCCGTTGCGCAGGCTGGTCGCCAGCTTGAAGCAGATGGCCGAAGGCGAGGAGGTCGAGATCACCGGCACCGAACGCGGCGACGAGATCGGCGACACCGCGCGGGCGGTCAACCAGATCAAGGTCATGTTGGCTGAGAAAGCCCACCGCGAGGCCGAGCAAAAGGCCGCTGCCGACAAGGCGCAGGCCCAGCGCGACGCCGAGCAAGCCGCCCGCACGGCTGAGGAAAAGGCCGAACAGGAAAAGCGCGCCGCCGCCGAACGCGCCGCCGCCATGCAGCAGGCGGCCGACGAGTTCCAGGCCGCTATCGGCAGCATCGTCAACGCGGCGGTCGCCGGCGACTTCTCCCAGCGCGTCGATCTTGACGGCAAGACCGGCCTAGTGCTCAACGTCGGCACCGCCATCAACTCGCTGTGCGAGAACGTCGCCATGGCGCTCGACGACCTGGTGCGCATGTTGAACGCACTCTCGGCCGGCGACCTCACCCAGCGCATCACCGCCGACTACGAGGGCAGCTTCGCGCTCCTGAAAGACAACGCCAATATGACGGCGGAGCGCATCGCCGGCATCGTCTCCGACATCAAGGGCGCCTCCCGTGAGGTGACCAACGCCTCCATGGAGATCACCACCAGCACCACCGACCTCTCCCAGCGCACCGAGGAACAGGCGGCAAGTCTGGAGGAAACCTCCGCGTCGATGGAAGAGATCGCGTCGACCGTCAAGAAGAACGCCGAGAACGCGCAACAGGCCAACCGGTCGGCGATCTCGACGCGCGAAGTGGCGGGGCGTGGCAACGAGGTGGTGGCGCAGGCGGTCGACGCCATGGCGCAAATCGAGGATTCTTCGCGCAATATCTCGGAGATCATCGTCGTCATCGACGAGATCGCGCGCCAGACCAACCTGCTTGCGCTCAACGCCGCGGTGGAAGCCGCGCGCGCCGGCGATGCCGGCCGTGGCTTCGCGGTGGTCGCATCGGAAGTGCGCAGCCTGGCGCAGCGTTCGTCGCAGGCGGCCAAGGATATCAAGGACCTGATCGTCAACTCCGGCGGTCAGGTGAAGGAAGGCGTCGAACTGGTCAACCGGGCCGGCTCCGCGCTCACCGAGATCACGGATTCGATCAAGCAGGTGGCGGACCTGGTTTCCGATATCGCGGCGGCAAGCGCCGAGCAGTCGACCGGCATCGACCAGGTCAACAAGGCGCTGGCGCAGATGGACGAGGTGACGCAACAGAACTCGGCACTGGTCGAGGAGAACGCCGCCACCGCCAAGACCCTGGAGAGCCAGGCCAGGGCCATGGACGAGCGCATCGCCTTCTTCCGCATCGCCAAAGGCGCCGGGCTGGCGCCCGCCGTGCTTCAGCCGGCGCACGAGGATACGGCACTCGCGCCGGCCGAACTGATCCCGGTCGCTGTGCACGGCGGCGGCGCGCGAGGCCGGTTCAAGCGCGTTGCCGGCATGCAGAAGGCCGTCGGGGCCGACTGGCAGGACTTCTAACGGCCTTCTCCTTCACGATGACGCAGCGGCCGTCGATCCCGTCAGGGGGTCGCGGCCGCCGCCATTTTTGACGGATATTGTTGTTGGCCGCAGCGATCAGCCTTCCGTGGACCCCTGAGATATCAATCTAAATTATGAATTCACAATATCGGTCCCAATCAGAATCGCGATAAGTATTTTTTTACAGCACTACCTTAGGCTGAGCGGCCTCGGCATAGGCCCGCGGATGATGTCACCACGATGTGGATCACGACGTCGCCAAGGCCGACGCCGGGCACTCGGTTGAGGGAGGTTAAGTGCGGCAATGGGGGCACGGCGGCGATTGTGCGTCGAGCACGTCTGCATTTCCCAACCGGCAACAACGGCCGCGAACCGTGGGGCGCGGCTATCCCAGAAACGGAAGTTGGACCGGAACGCCGTCGCGGAAAAGCGGCGGTCAGAGGAGGAATTGCAATGCGTATGTGGATCAAGCCCATTGCCGTGGCCGTGTTGGTCGCGGGCTCGACTATCGCGCTGGCCGGCGCGGCGAACGCCGAAAACGGCATCACCCCCAACAAGATCGTGTTCGGCCAGGCCGCCGCGCTCGACGGTCCGGCCGCCGCGCTCGGCACCGGCATGAAGGAAGGCATCGAGGCCGCTTTCAACGAGGTCAACAAGAAGGGCGGCGTCCACGGCCGCAAATTGAGGCTGATCAGCCGCGACGACGGCTATGAGCCGGACAAGTCGATCGCCGCCACCAAGCAATTGATCGAGCAGGACAAGGTCTTCGCGCTCATCGGCCCGGTCGGCACACCGACCTCGAAGGCCACGCAGCCGATCGCCACCGCCGCCGGCGTGCCCTTCATCGGGCCGTTTACCGGCGCCGGCTTTTTGCGCAATCCCAAGCGCGCCAACGTCATCAACGTCCGCGCGAGCTACGGCGAAGAGACCGAGGCCTGGATCGCCCATCTGACCAAGGACCTCAACATCAAGAAGATCGCGATCCTCTATCAGGATGACGCCTTCGGGCGCGTCGGTCTTGCCGGTGTCCAGAAGGCGATGAAGAAGCGCGGCCTCAAGCTCGCGGCGCAGGGCACCTACAAGCGCAACACCACCGCGGTGAAGACGGCGCTTCTCGAGATCAGGCGCGCCAGCCCGCAGGCGGTCGTCATGGTTGGCGCCTACAAGCCGTGCGCCGCCTTCATCAAGCTCTCGCACAAGATCGGCTTCAATCCGGTGTTCGTGAACATCTCCTTCGTCGGCTCGGCCGCGCTTGCCCGCGAGCTCGGGCCCGACGGCAAGGGCGTCGTGATCTCGCAGGTCGTGCCGTTCCCGTGGGATGCCTCGCGCAAGGTCGTGGCCGACTACCAGGCGGCGATCAAGGCGCGCAATCCGGCGGCCAAGCCGGAATTCGTCTCGCTCGAAGGCTATCTGGTCGGCCGCCTGGCGATTGCCGGTCTCCAGAAGGCGGGTGCCAATCCGACCCGTGAGGGCCTGCTCAAGGCCATCAAGGTGCCGGGCCAGTTCGACTTCGGCGGCTTGAAGATGAGCTTCGGCCCGGACCAGAACCAGGGTCTGCATCGCGTGTTCATGACCGAGATTCAGGAAGACGGCACGTTCAAGGCCGTCGACAAGCTCTCACCCGTCAAGACCGCGTCCGCGGACTAAGACAAATCCCTCGCGCCGCCGCCGGGAGTTCTTGATCTTCCGGCGGCGGTCGAAGGGACCAAAGCGACCAAGCGGCAATCGGGGATCGGTCGCGCTGCCTGAACTTCCCGGAGACCGGGGACACTGGGGGATAGTGGAATGTTCTTCAAACGCAACCGCGTAAAGGCTGCGAAGGCTGACAAGAAGCCCGACGAGAAGGCCGACAAGCCCTCTTCCAGCAATCCCGCGCCGGGTCGCAAGGACGTCGTCCGCTTCGGCATCGGCGCCAAGCTGCAACTCGCCTTCGGCGCCGCCGCCGTGATGACCGTGATCGCCGCGGCGATCGCGATCTATTCGTTCTCGGCGACCGAGAGCGGCTTCCAGCACGTGGCGAGCAACCAGGTTCCCGCGATGACCGACGCCCTCAGGTTGTCGGCGATATCCGGCGAGATTTCCACCGCCGCGGCGCGTCTGGTCAACGCGAGCACCGTCAAGGAGCAGAAGGCCATCTCCGACGTGATCGCCGCGCGCAACCAGGAATTTTCCAAGGTGATGGCGCGGCTGCAGGAATCGCATGGCAGCGACAGCGCCTTCAACACGGTCAAGAGCACGGCGCAAAAGCTCGATGCCAACCTTGCGGCCTTGAAGCAGGCGATTTCGGAACGCACCGAGACGCGCGCCAAGCTCGAACAGGAACTGGCCCAGTTCCGTAAGCTTCACCATCGGATCGGCAATATGCTGACGCCGATCGTGGACGACTCGTATTTCGATGTCGTCGCGGCCGCCGACGGCGTCGCCAAGAACGGCGACCGCGTGATCCGTTCCATCGTCGACGGCGATCTTCCGATCCTGCGCACGTTGATCGAGATCGAGTCCGAGACCAACCTGCAGACCGGCCTGCTGACCGCGAGCGCGCTGACGTCGTCGCCGCCGATCCTGTCGATGCTCGACGACCGCTTCACCTCCTCCGCGCAGCGTTCCCAGCGGCTGCTCGACAAGCTGCCGAACAAGGGAAAATTCGTCGCGCTCAAGAAGCAGGTTTCCGGCCTGGCCAAGATCGCGGATTTCAACGCCGCCGTCGGCGGCGCGGATCAAGGCAATCCCGAGAATCTGAAAAAGATCTTCCGTGTCCAGGAATCGCTTGCCGACATTCTCGTCACGATGGTGGACGACCTGAATTTCAAGGTCGTCACCCACGGCGAAGCCGCCGCCAAGCACACGAGCAAGGTCGTCGAAGCGCTGGTGAACCGGCAGATTTCGGGCTTGCGCAACACCCTCGAAACCGAGGCGCAGACCCAGTTGCTCGCCAACATCGTGAGCGAAGGCACGTTGACCAAGAGCGCCGCCGACATCGTTCCGATCCACGACCGCTTCATGTCGTCAATGAGCCTGCTCGTCAGTTCCGTCGCCTCGCTCAAGAATAAGAAGATCAGCAAGCTCGTCGGCCAGTTCGTCACATTCGGCATCAAGCCGGACAACGTCTTCGATCAGCACGCGAACGAGCTGAAGGCCGAGAAGGTCGCGGAGCAGGCGGTCAAGCAGAACGCGGCGTTGCAAAGCGCACTCAACAAGGCGGTCGGCGAAGTCGTCAGCGCATCCGAAGCGAACATGAACCAAAGCGTGACCGGATTGATGGACCAGCTCCACCGCAACCGGACCGCGCTCCTGATCGACGCCATCGTCAGCCTGCTGATCGCCGCCGGCATCGCCGTGTTCTACGTGCGGCGCTCGGTCGTGCGCCGGCTGTCGGCGATCGGCGAGTCGATGCAACATCTCTCCTCGGGGCAGCTCGATCTATCGGTTCCCGCGGTTGACGACCGCGACGAGATCGGCCGCATGGCACGCTCGGTCGTGGTCTTCCGCGACGCCGCGGCCGCCAAGGAGCGGCTCGAACGCGAAGCGGAAGATCAACGGCGCCAGTCGGACGAAGAGCGCCAGCAGGCGGCCGAGCGGGTCGAGAACGAGCGCCGCAAGGCGGCCGAGCTCGAGGCCAAGGCGGCGGAGGAAGAGCGCCAGGCGCGCGAGCGCGTCGAGGCGGAACGCCAGAAGGCGGCCGATACGCAGGCGCAGGCCGCCGCCACGCAGGCCGCGGTCATCGAACGTCTGGCGCGGGGCTTGAACGCGTTGTCCAACGGCGACTTCACCGTCCGGCTCGACGACGGCTTCGACGGCGCGATGGCGCAGATCCGGGACGACTTCAACACGATGGTCGAGCGCATGACGGAGACGCTCGGCAAGGTGAAGACGGCCGCGCGCGAGGTCACCGAGGCCGCCGCCGAGATCTCCACCAGCACCACCGATCTCTCGCAGAGCACCGAGGAGCAGGCCGCGAGCCTGGAGGAGACCACCTCGACCATGGAAGAGATCTCCAACGCGGTGAAGAAGAACGCCGAGAACGCTCAGCAAGCGGATCAGTTCGCGGCGCAGGCGCGCGACGTCGCCGGCCGCGGCGGCGAGGTGGTGGGGCAGGCGGTCGGCGCCATGGCGCGCATCGAGGAGTCTGCGGGCAAGATCGCCGACATCATCGTGGTCATCGATGAGATCGCGCGCCAGACCAACCTGCTGGCGCTCAACGCGGCGGTGGAAGCCGCGCGCGCCGGCGACGCCGGCCGCGGCTTCGCGGTGGTCGCGTCCGAAGTGCGCAGCCTGGCGCAGCGCTCCTCGCAAGCCGCCAAGGACATCAAGGACCTCATCACCAGCAGCCATGGCGAGGTGAAGGACGGCGTCGACCTGGTCAGCCGCACCGGCGAGTCGCTCACCGAGATCGTCGACTCGATCAAGAAGGTCGCCGACATCGTCTCCGACATCGCCGTCGCCAGCGGCGAGCAGGCGACCGGCCTCGAGCAGATCAACAAGTCGCTGGTGCAGATGGACGAGCTCACCCAGCGCAACTCGGCGCTGGCGGAAGAGAACGCCGCCACTGCCAAGACGCTGCAGCATCAGTCGGCGGCGATGGACGAGCAGGTCAGCGTGTTCCATCTGGGCGAGGACGACGCGCCGGCGCATGTCGGCGCTGCGGCGCCGTCGCTGGCCGACATGCCGCCCGCGCATCAGCTCGCGTCATAGCTCTCTCGAAACTGGTGGGGGCCCGGCGGCGTCAGCCACCGGGCCCCCATTTGCATTTATCAGCCGGCCTGTAAGCCGGGTTCTGTATGGCCCGCGGGAAACCTGACCCACGGTCATGACGGCCATTCCTCTGGCACGCCGGTTGCCCGGCGCGTCTAGCAACCTACCCGAACGACTGGCCCGGACCGGGCCTGGCCCCCGAAGGCGCCGCGCCATTCCTATTCGGTTTTGCTCCCGGTGGGGTTTGCCGTGCCGCTGCCGTTGCCGGAAGCGCGGTGCGCTCTTACCGCACCGTTTCACCCTTACCGCTCCCTCCCTTTCGGGCGGGAGGGCGGTCTGTTCTCTGTGGCACTGTCCCTGAGCCCGGCCCGTGAG
Organism: Pseudolabrys sp.; assembly: GCA_037381985.1. Lineage (GTDB taxonomy): Bacteria > Pseudomonadota > Alphaproteobacteria > Rhizobiales > Xanthobacteraceae > Pseudolabrys. Next base: position 1,719 of record JARRQH010000011.1, on the reverse strand, counting down.
AGCCCGGCCCGCCGGACGTTATCCGGCACCGTTGGTCCATGGAGCCCGGACTTTCCTCCCCGCCCGCCTTTCGGCATTGGCACGGGGCGGCCGTCCGGCCGACTGACGTCGATAGGGATGGGGGCGGAGCGTCGCGGGGTCAAGCGCTGCCGATGGGCAACGCAAAACAAAGAGCCCGGGCCAGTCTTGGAGGGGAGGGAGGCGGCCCGGGCTCGTCGCAGGAGCAAGATGAAGGTGGATCAGTGGAGTGAGGCGCCCGATCTGGTCGTTCAGCCTCGCACCCGATGTGAACCGATGGTCGCGTTCAAATCGGGCCGAAATCGGGCCCTGCCGATTAAGCTTTTGCAACTAGGGCCAAATCGGCCCGGTCCACGTCGGCCTCGCGGTCCGGCCCGCGTGCGGTTCAGGTCAGTTCGTTAGGCCCATGCGCCCTTGCGCGGCGTACGATGGAGAGCCGCAGCCATGCGCTTCGGCAGCGCCACCAAGCCGGCAAACAGATGGGCGATCATTACACCACGCTCGGCATGCACGTGGGCGAGCGCCTCGTGGACATCGACGGCGTTCATATATCCAGCGTAGGGGGCAGTCATGGCTTCTTCTCCAGGCGGGGCAATCTGTGCCCCATGCGTTGAGCGCATAATATTAGCTTCCATTGAAATGATAATCACATAATATATCCATTCATCTGTTCCAAAACGGAAGAAATAGGGCCGCCCATGGACGCCACCTCCGACCTCAGGGTCTTCGTTCGCGCCGTCGATCTCGGCAGTTTCTCGGCCGCTGCCAAGGACTTAGGGCTGACCCCCTCGGCCGTCTCCAAGCTGGTGTCGCGGCTGGAGGACCGCCTGGGCGCCCGCCTGCTCGAGCGCAGCACCCGCCGCCTGGCGCTCACCCCCGAGGGCGAAATGTTTTTCGCCCGCGCCAAGCGGATCGTGGCCGATATCGAGGAGGCCGAGGACGAGGTCACCCGCATCCGCGGCGCCCCGCGCGGCCGCCTGCACATCAATTCCGGCACCGCCTTCGGCCTGCATCAGCTCGCCCCAGCCTTGGCCGATTTCCTCGCCCGCTATCCGGAAATCGATCTGGAACTATCGATCACCGACCGCCTGGTCGATCTGATCGAGGAGCATGCCGATATCGCCGTGCGGTCCGGCCACCTTCCGAAGGGGCCTTTCATTCAGCGCAAGATCGCCGACCTGCAGCGCGTGATCTGCGCCGCGCCGTCCTATCTCGCCCAGCGAGGCACCCCGAAGGTCGCCGCCGACCTGAAGGACCACGACTGCATCGTCGTCGCCGGCACCGGCCTCAACCGCTGGCCGTTCAAGACCCGCGGTGGGATCGACGTGGTCGACATCCATCCGCGCGTCACCACCGACGACGCCGAGGCGGCGCTGCGGTTGGCGATCGAGGGTGCGGGCATCACGCGCCTGTCGGAAGTCATCGTCGGCGGTCCGCTACAACGCGGTGAATTAGTGGCGTTGCTCACCGACGTGCATCACGTCGAGCCGTTTCCTCTGGCGGCGATCTATCCGGCCGGCCGCCAGCGGCTGCCGCGTGTCGCGGTGTTCATAGAAGTCCTGGTCGAGCGTTTCGGCGGCGCGCCCTGGCGCCTACCCAGCATTCCGCTACCGCCGGTGCCGAAAGAAAATAGCTGAGCGCTGGAGATTTAGACGGAAGCATTGCCGCGAACTCGGCGTACTCCCTCTCGCCAACCGAACT
>JARRQH010000010.1:0-68910 GCA_037381985.1 Pseudolabrys sp. | reverse complement strand
GCGGCGGAGTTCTCGTTCTGGCTGGCGATGCCGACCATGGTCGGCGCGTTTGCATTCGAAGCGTTCAAGAACCGTCAGGAGCTCGCGCACGGCGACATCGCCGCCATCGTCGTCGGCTTTATCTTCTCGTTCATCTTCGGCTGGATCGTGGTGAAGACGTTCTTGGGCTACGTGCAGCGCCACTCGTTCGACCTGTTCGCCTGGTGGCGAATCATTCTCGGCACGTTTGGGATCTTCGCGCTGTATTTCCTGTGAGATCCCATTCTGTCGTTCCGGGGCGCGTGCGATAGCACGAGAGCCCGGAATCCAGACGCCAGTACTGAGTTTGTTTCTGGATTCCGGGCCCGGCCCTTCGAGCCGTCCCGGAATGACTTAGGATTGAATTACGCCGCCCGGCTGCGGAACTGCCCGGTCTTGCGGAACCGCCACAGATAGGACGGCACGATCGCCTCGATCGGCTCCGGGTCGACGCCGAAGGCTTTCAGCGTGCGACCTTCCGCTATCGCCTGCTCCGACACCACGTTGTCGACTTTCAGCAGTTTGACCTGATCGGGGGTCAAGAGCGGCTTCGGCATGAACTGCAGGACCGCCGCCTGCATCGAGGCGGCGAAGAACGGCACCGGCACCAACAACCGCTTGCGCTCGATCGTGTCGAGCACGAACTGCATCAGCTCCTTGAAGGTGTGCACATCCGGCCCGCCCAGCTCGTAGATCGTGCCGGCTTTCGCCTTGCCGTCGACCGCGTCGGCGATGGCGGTGGCGACGTCGCCGACGAACACCGGCTGGAAGCGGGTATGGCCGCCGCCGATCAGCGGCAGCGCCGGCGACATGCGCGCGAGCGCGGCGAAGCGGTTGAAGAAATCGTCCTCCGGCCCAAACACGATCGACGGCCGCATGATAGTGGCCGAGGGCTCGGCCGCCTGCACCAGCCGCTCGGCTTCCGCCTTGGAGCGGGCGTAGTGGCTGGGCGATTCGGGATCGGCGCCAATGGCGGAGACGTGCACCAGCCGGGCGCCCTGATTGGCCGCGGCCAGTGCCACCTGCTCGGCGCCGACGGTGTGCACGGCGTCGAATCGCTGCCTGCCGCGCTCGAACAGGATGCCGACCAGGTTGATCAGCACGTGGGAATCGCGGGCGGCGGCCGCCACCGAGGCGGCGTTGCGGATATTGGCCTGCACCGCGTTGATCTGGCCGACCTTGCCCAGCGGCTGCAGGTGGTTGGTCAGCTCTGGCCGGCGCACCGCGACCCGGATGCGGTAGTCGCGGCGGGCTAGCGCCCGCACCACGTGGCGGCCCAGGAAGCCGGAGCCGCCATAGACGGTAACAAGGGTCTCGGAAGGGCTTCTGACGGTCATTTTCCGCATCCCGCGGCAGGAAAGGTGGGTGCCCGGCAATTACAGGATCGGCCCGGGCGTGTACAGGGGCGACCGCCCCGCGCGGTCTCAATTGACAACGGGAAAGCGGCCCAATACCTAGGCGCGGCATGCCCAGGTGGCGGAATTGGTAGACGCGCTGGCTTCAGGTGCCAGTGGCCGCAAGGCCGTGAAGGTTCGAGTCCTTTCCTGGGCACCATATTGCAGCGCATGATCCCGAATGGCGGTGTTTCGGCCGAGGTCATGCGCCCTCCGACCCAAAGGTCCGCATGACCATCCGTCTGCACCGTGGCGATCTGCCCGACCTCACCGCCTACAAGGGCATGGTCGCCATCGACACCGAGACCATGGGGCTCGATCCGCAGCGCGACCGGTTGTGCGTGGTGCAGCTTTCCCCCGGCGACGGTTCCGCCGACGTGGTGCAAATCGCCGCCGGCCAGACCAAAGCCCCCAATATCGAGCGCCTGCTCGCCGACTGTTCGGTGCTCAAGCTGTTCCATTACGGCCGCTTCGACATCGGCATGCTCTACAAGGCCTTCGGCGTCATGGCCGAGCCGGTCTATTGCACCAAGATCGCCTCGCGGCTGGCGCGCACCTACACCGACCGGCACGGCCTGAAGGACTTGGCGCGCGAACTTCTTGGGGTCGACCTGTCGAAGCAGCAGCAATCCTCGGACTGGGGTGCCGACGAGTTGACCGACGCGCAGGTCGCCTATGCGGCGACCGACGTGCTGCACCTGCACGCGCTGAAGGAGAAGCTGGACGCCATGCTGGCGCGCGAGGGGCGGGCCGAGCTGGCGGAGGCCTGCTACCGCTTCCTGCCCGAACGGGTCAGGCTCGACCTGGCCGGCTGGGCGGGCCAGGATATCTTTTCGCACTCGGTTTAAGGTACTGTTCGAGGGTTGTTTTCGGTCGCCGCGTCGGCGCGGTCCGGGGCGCAGAATTGCCGCGGACGGGCCATATTCGTGCGGCACGGTCGCGTTCTAGTGACGTCAGCGTCGCGTGACTTCCGCACCCGAACCGTTTTTGGATCCAGAGCGCTAGCCCCGGCATGAACCGCGCGATCTCAGCCAGAACCGATCCGCAGGCCGCACGCGGCTATTGGACGATGAACCGGCGCGACAGCGCGCGCGCTTTCCAGGCCGCGCGCCGCCACAGCCGGATCGTGCGCATCCTGCGCATCACGCTGCCGCTCGTGGTGGCGCTGGCGTTCGTGACGATCACGCTGATGACCTATTTCAATCCGCTGCGCAGCCTGGGCGGAATCCCCGCCAACATCAGCGCCACGGTGGTCCATGGCAGCCAGGTCACCATGGAGCAGCCGAAACTCTCCGGCTATACGCGCGACGAGCGCCGCTACAATCTCACCGCCGATTCGGCCGCTCAGGACCTGGCCAAGCCGGACATCATCCGGCTCAACAACATCCGGGCTGGGATGGAGATGAAGGACAAGAGCACGGTGCACATGACCGCGCTGAAGGGCGTCTACGACAGCAAGAAAGAGCTGCTCAAGCTCGACGACAATATCAGGCTCTCGTCCAGCAACGGCTACAGCGGCGTCTTGAGCGAAGCGACCGTCGACATCAAGAAAGGCAACGTGCTCTCGGACCATCCGGTGCGGTTGAAGATGATGCACGGGACGCTTGAAGCCAACCGGCTGCGAATCACGCAATCCGGCGACGTCATCCTTTTCGATCGCGGCGTGGAAATGACCGTGATGCTCAACGGCAGCGAACTGGGCAAACCTGGCAATAGCGGCGCCGGCAAAGCCGGTGCCGGCAACGGAGCGCAGTGATCGTGTTTGTTCGTATTGGCCGCCTCGTCATCGTCGCGCTCGCGTCGCTGGCGCTCGCCGGCGCCGCCACCGCCGCGCCGCGCAAGCACAAGCAGGCGCCGAAGGGACCGCCGAACGCGCTGCAGGGCTTTTCGCAGAATCGCGATCAGCCGGTGCGCATCCAGGCGGCCAAGCTCGAGGTGCACGATAAGCAGCAGGTCGCGACCTTCAGCGGCGACGTGCGCGTCAGGCAGGGCGACACCAATATGCGCTGCCGCAGCCTCAAGGTGTTCTACGAGCGCGATAAGGACAAAGCCAAGAATGGCAAGGATGGCGACAAGGCCAAGACCATCCAGGCCGCGACGCCCGGCCCCGGTGGCCAGCAGAAGATCAGGCGCCTGGAAGCGATCGGCAATGTGGTGGTGACCCAGAAGGGCCAGACCGCCAGCGGCAACCTCGGTATCTTCGACATGAGGTCCAACACGGTCACGCTGACCGGCAAGGTGGTGCTGACCGAGGGCAAGAACGTCCTGCGCGGTGACAAGCTGGTGGTCAATCTGACGAGCGGCGTATCGCGCATCGAATCGGCCCGGAACGGACACGGCCGGGTCGAGGGCCTGTTCGTGCCGAGCGGCAACGGGCCCTCCGGCAAGAACCCCTTGGGGCCGCTCCATTGATGCGGTGTGAGGGCGTGTGCCGCCGGTCCGCTATGCCGGGGAATCGGCTAATATCAACTTCTTTGGCGGGGATGGGCGACCGCCGTACGGAAACCAAGCACCGCAGGGTCAACCGGTGAATATTCTCACGTTGTTCCGACGCCAGTCGCAGCGGGCGCGCATGGCCCCGGCCGTCACGCGCCAGCCGCCGCCCGGGCAGCCGCGCCCTCCCATGCCGGGAGGCAGTCCCGCGGCGGCACGGCCCCGCCGCGACGGAGACGGCCGGGAGGCGGCGCGGCACGCCTATCTCGCCACCCATGGGGTCGAGAAGAGCTTCGGCGCCCGCAAGGTGGTGAAGGGCGTCACGATCTACGTGCGGCGCGGCGAGGCGGTCGGGCTGCTCGGCCCCAACGGCGCCGGCAAGACCACGGTGTTCTACATGATCACCGGCCTGATCAATGCCGACCGCGGCCGCATCGAGCTCGACGGCTACGATGTCACCGCGCTGCCGATGTACCAGCGCGCGCGCCTCGGCATCGGCTATCTGCCACAGGAAGCCTCGATTTTCCGTGGCCTCAACGTCGAGGAAAACATCCGCTCGGTGCTGGAGGTGGTGGAGCCCGACAAGCGCCGGCGCGAGGCCGATCTCAACGCGCTGCTCGAGGAGTTCCACATCACGCGCCTGCGCAAGACGCCGACCATCGCGCTGTCCGGCGGCGAGCGACGCCGTGTCGAGATCGCGCGCGCGCTGGCTACGCGGCCGAGCTACATGCTGCTCGACGAGCCGTTTGCCGGCATCGACCCGATCGCGGTCGGGGATATCCAGCAACTGGTCCGGCACCTGACCAACCGCGGCATTGGGGTTCTCATCACCGACGCGGCGGCTCTACTTGGGCGAGGAATTTAAGCTTTAATCCCAGGGGCTTCTCGGGGCGCCCGGTCGCTGGGGCCCTATCAGATTAAGATTTCGGCAGCAAAGATTATCTGATCAAAATTTATGCAATGGCGCGCTGCGGAATCGCATACCGCAGCGACCGAGAACCTGTTATAGGTCAAGCAAGAATCGGACCAGTCCCCGCCGGGAAGCCCCAATGGCGTTGTCGCAACGACTCGAGTTCCGCCAGTCCCAAGCGCTGGTGATGACGCCGCAGCTGATGCAAGCCATCAAGCTGCTGCAGCTCTCGAGTCTCGATCTGGTGGCCTATGTCGAAACCGAACTCGAGAAGAACCCGCTGCTCGAACGCGGCAACGACGATGACGACGGGCCGTCCAACGCCGAGCGCGACGAGGCCGGCTCCGATTCGACCTCCGAGAGCGGTGACGCCGGCGAGGGCGATGACGGCGGCGCCAGCGCGGACTGGATGGGCGAGGAGAACTTCGACAGCAGCCGCAGCTCCATGGAGCAATCGCTCGGCACCGAGCTCGAGAACGTCTTTCCCGACGACGGCAGCGAGAAGAGCGCGCCCGCCGAGGTGCCGCCGCCGAGCTATTCGGAATGGTCCGGCACCGGGGCCGGCGGCGGCGACGATTACAATCTGGAGGCTTTCGTCTCGGCCGAGGCCACGCTCGCCGATCATCTCGCCGAACAGATGGCGCTGACCGTTACCGATCCGGCCCAGCGCATGATCGGCCAATACCTCATCGACATGGTGGACGAGGCCGGCTATCTCGCTGGCGACCTCGAAAGCGTGGCGGAAAATCTCGGCGCGCCGCTCGCCGACGTCGAGGCGGTGCTGAACGTCCTGCAGGCCTTCGATCCGCCCGGCGTCTGCGCGCGCAACCTCACCGAATGCCTGACGCTGCAGTTGATGGAGCGCGATCGCTTCGATCCGGCCATGGAGGCGCTGGTCGCGCATCTCGACCTTCTGGCCAAGCGCGACTTCGCCGCGCTCAGGCGCGTCACGGGCGTCGACGACGAAGACCTCGTCGACATGATCGCCGAGATCCGCAATCTCAATCCTAAGCCCGGCGCTGCCTTCGGCTCCACCATGGTGCAGCCGATCGTGCCCGACGTGTTCGTGCGGGCCGCGCCCGACGGCACCTGGCTGGTCGAGTTGAATTCCGACACGCTGCCAAAAGTGCTGATCAACCAGCGCTACTACGCGCAGATCGCGAAGGGCACCAAGAGCAACAAGGACAAGACCTATATCGCCGACTGCCTGCAGACTGCCACCTGGCTGGTGCGCGCGCTCGATCAGCGCGCCAAGACCATCCTCAAGGTCTCCAGCGAGATCGTACGCCAGCAGGACGCCTTCTTTGCCCAAGGCGTGCAATATCTGCGTCCGCTCAATCTGAAGACCGTGGCCGACGCCATCGGCATGCACGAATCGACCGTGTCGCGCGTGACCGCCAACAAGTACATGGCGACCAGCCGCGGCATTTTCGAACTCAAGTATTTCTTCACCTCGTCGATCGCCTCCGCCACCGGCGGCGAGGCGCATTCGGCGGAAGCGGTGCGCCACCGCATCCGCCAATTGATCGACGGCGAAACAGCGTCCAGCGTGCTGTCCGACGATAATATTGTCGACCAGTTGCGCGCGGCCGGCATCGATATCGCGCGCCGCACGGTTGCAAAGTACCGCGAGGCCATGCGGATACCCTCATCGGTGCAGCGCCGGCGCGAGAAGCAGGCTGCGGCATCGTGAAGCCGCGCCGCCGCGCCGCGCACGCGGCGCCGCATTGACGTTTGTCACAACACTCTTAAGCTGGTGTCTTGTGGGCCGGGGCGGAGAACGCGCGGCGATTCGAACCGCGTGAGCATAAGGAGGCCAATGATGCCTTTGCGTGTTTCGGGTAAGAATATCAGCGTCGGCGCTGCTTTACAGCAGCGCATCGTCGAGCGGGTCGAGGACGCGACCGCGAAATACTTCAGAGGTGGCTATTCCGGCCACGCCGTCGTCGGTCGCGACGGCTTCGGATTCCGCACTGAGTGTGTATTACATCTCGATTCCGGTGCATTACTCGAAGCCGAGGGAAAGGCGCTCGACGCCTATGACAGCGCCGATCAGGCGGCGGGACGCATCGAAAAACGCCTGCGCCGCTACAAACGGCGTCGAAAGGACCATCAGGCCCTGCGCACGGGCCGTTAACGTTTCAAAACTGCAAGAAAAATCGGCAAGTTCTGCACGGCATACACCATTGACGGGGCGGCGGACCGCTCTTATGGTCCGCGGCCTTCACCATCCCTTGCACCGCGCCGCCGATTTTTCCGATCATTGGACATGTCCATGACGCTCAGCGAGCTCGTCGGGCCCAACGCGGTTATTCCCGCGCTCAAGGTCAACGGCAAGAAGCAGGCGATCCAAGAGCTCGCCGCGCGCGCGGCTGCGCTTACGGGACAGAACGAGCGGGCGATCCTGGAGATCCTGCTTCAGCGAGAGAAGCTCGGTTCCACCGCAGTGGGTAACGGCGTCGCTATTCCGCACGGCAAGCTGCCCAAGCTCGGTCGCCTGTTCGGCCTGTTCGCGCGATTGGAGCGGCCGATCGATTTCGAGGCGCTCGACGGCCAGCCGGTCGACCTGATCTTCCTGCTGCTGGCGCCCGAAGCCGCCGGCGCCGACCATCTCAAGGCGCTGGCGCGCGTGGCGCGCCTGCTGCGCGACCCGGAGGTCGAGCGCAAGCTGCGCGAATCGAACGACGCTGACGCGCTCTATGCCGTGCTGGCGATGCCGCCGGAAAGCAGCGCGGCGTAAAGGTTTCCTTCCAAGAGCATTTCCGTTGTCATGGCCGGGCGTAGCCGTTCGGAGAACGGCGTTCTTCCAGAATGCCTATGTCCCGGCCATCTCGCTTAGGAACGCATAGTGTCTTGTGTCTTCCTAAGCGAGATCACCGGGTCACGGCGTTTTCGCACCGGCCCGGTGATGACAAGCGAATTGGATTTAGCTGGCTGCCGCGCGCCTCAGTGCACGCTGACGGTCTCGAGCTCCTGGCTCCAGGCATTGGCGACCGCGGCCTCGCGGCTGTCGGTCAGCATAATCGGCGTGCCGTCGGCGGCGTGCAGCGAGAATAGCTGGACACCCGGCTCGACCTGCGGGGCCTGCGGGAACATGCTGGCGACGTCTTCGGAGCGGATCGCGCGCACGTAGGCGATCTCGCCGTCGCCGAGCTGCGCCAGCGCTTCCTGCGTGATGACCGGATGGGCGTCGCCGGGTTCGATGTTGCTGCTGTTGATCTTGTTGTTGTTCATGTCGTTGGTCATGGCCCTCGACTCCTTTCTGGATGCGTGACGCGGTCGAGTCCTGTTATCGAGCTCTCATTCTTGGTCGTTGATTGCGATGGTCTTCACGATCCGCTCCGGCTGCGGCCGGGTGAGGTCGATCGACAACAGCCCATTCTTCAAGTCTGCGCCAGCAACCTCCATGCCGTCCGCCAGTACGAAGGTGCGCTGGAACTGACGGGCCGCTATGCCGCGGTGGAGATAATGGCGGGATTTGTCGTCCTGCTGCCGTCCGCGGATCACGAGCTGGTTTTCCTCGACGGTCACGTCGAGCTGGTCTCGGGTAAAGCCCGCCACCGCCAGCGTGATGCGCAGCCGGTCCGGGTTCTGGCCGTCGTCGGCCAGCCGTTCGATGTTGTAGGGCGGATAGCCGTCGGCGCCCTTGGTGACGCGGTCGAGGACCCGCTCGATCTCGTCGAACCCCAACAAAAACGGGCTAGACAGGGACGGAACTCGTGACATGGCCTCAAAGTCCTCGCTTGAAGCGACTTTGATAGGGTCCCGAAGGGCACCCTTCATACCGGACGGAACCGCCCGCCCGGCCGCGTCTAATATGGGCAAGGCCGGTTAAGGGTTCAAGAACGCGGGAGAAATCGGTGTAAGGCCGGCTATAGTGCCCGCAAAGGGGCCTGCCATGCTGGATCAGACTGTCCTCCCAAACCTTACCGTACGGGCCGTTTGGGCCCGCCCGGTCGAGGTGCCGCTCAATTTCGTGCTGGGGACCAGCCAGGGCGCGCTCGCTGCCGAGGCCGACACTCTGCTCGCCATGGGCAACTTTACCGCCGTGAAGCTGCGGCTCGGCTACCCGACGTTTGCCGAAAACATCGCAGCGGTGCGGGCGGTGCGCTTGGCGATTGTCGACGGCCATGCCGTGACACCCGAGCGGCCCGGCAACGGCATGGTGCGGGACGAAGACGCGGTCGAGCGTTATCGACTGCGCTGACTTGCCAGGCGCCGTCAACAGCCGGTTTGCCGTGCGGAAATGCGACAGGACGAAACCGCCTTAACAAACATCGTAAATTCGGCCGCGCGCATGGTTAAATTAATCACGTGCGTTTGCCTTGTTTGGCTAAAAATCTCCTAACATCAGATCCAACCGGCAACGCTCCGTTTATCATCGCTCCCGACCGGCAAACCATAAGCCGGCTTTCGATATCGGGGGAATTGGCGTTGCTGAGACGAAGCATCTATCTCGACGACCCGTTCGAGCTGACCATCGAAGAGAAAGTCCTTCGGGCGGCCAAGTTCACGTGCGTCGTCTTCGCCGGCGCTGCGCTCACGCTCAGCGTGCTCGACCTGATGAAGGTGAAGTCGCTCGCGAACGCATCCGCGTTCATTCACAGTTACAGCGTCGCCGATATTTCGCATGCGCTGCGCGTGCGGTTCACCGAGACCGCTTTCGCCGAATCGTCGCCCTACGCGACCGCGGAGATCCCGCGCGGCAATATCGCGTTTGCATCCGCGACGCCCGCGGTCCGCGTGACGCACGAGGCCGATGTTTTGCCCGCTGCATCGGCGAGCAAGACCGCGCCGTCCGTCGTCCCGTCGCAAAATGCCAAGATGCGCGCCGCGCTCGAGCGCGATCTGTCGCCGGTCGATGCGCTGTCGAACGCGTCCTACGAGGATGCGGTAGACGTCGCGTTCGAGGCGCCGCTGACGCCCGTGGCGGTGCAGCCGTCGCGGACGCTTCTTGCCGCGACGACCGCGAATGCGGCGATGCCCGGGACGGCGTCGCCGACCGCCGGCATGGTCAAGCTTGCCAGCCTCAACACCACCGAATTGCCGCCGGCCATGCCGCTTGCGCCGCCGCCGGTCTCGCTGCCGTCGGTGATTCGCGTGCTGCCGCGTCCGGCGCCGCCGATGTCGCCGGCTCAGCGCCTCAACCTCACCGGCAAGTCGCGCGCGCGCGCCCAGAAATGCCTGGCCCGCGCGATCTACTTCGAAGCGCGCAACCAGCCCTACCGCGGCCAGGTGGCGGTGGCGCAGGTGATCATGAACCGGGTGTTCTCCGGCATCTATCCGCGCGACGTCTGCGGCGTCGTCTACCAGAACGCCCACCGCCGCCTCGCGTGTCAGTTTACGTTTGCGTGCGATGGCAAGCCCGACGTCATCACCGAGCGCCAGCCCTGGTATCGCGCCGAGCGCATCGCCCGCAAGACGCTGGACGGCAAGCTCTATGTGCGGGCGGTGGGGACGGCGACGCACTATCACACCACCTACGTGCATCCGTACTGGGTGCGCGAGATGCGCCGCTACGCCCGCGAGGGTATCCACCTGTTCTACCGTCCGCGCGCCTGGGGCAATGGCAAGAACGAGCCGATCTGGTCGAGCAAGGAACTGGCGACCAACGAGTATTACAAGCGGCGGCGGTGACGGCGGTCACCGCCTGCCGACGCTAGGTTTCGCCGGGCGCATTGCGCCGCGCCGCACCGTCTCGCCGGCTTCGGCGCTTCGTCGACAGGATGAGGCCGCTGACGACGATAAGCCCAGTCCCCGCGATGGTTGCGGCGTTCGGCACTTCCGCGAACGCAACGTAGCCGACGATCGCCGCGCCGATGAGCTCGACATAGGTGAGCGGCGCCAGGGTGGATGCTTCCGCCCGTCTGAATGCGGCGATCGTCAGGAAATGCCCCAAGGCGGAGAACAACCCGAGCCCCAAGAAAAACAGCAAGGCATCCGTGGCGGGAAGCTCCGCCGTGAGTATGGCCTGGGGCGTGAGCAGGATCGTCCCGATGACGTATTGAAGCGCGAGCGTCTTCATCGGATCGCCGTCTTGCGCGGCCAGACGCGTCGCGACGAGGTAGAGCGCGAAGAGAAGCCCCGCCCCGAAGGCCAGCAGGATGGCGGGATCGAAGGTACCCGTCGGCTGGAGGATGACGAGTGACCCGACGATCCCGAGGGCAAGTCCCGCGCCTTTGCGGCGCGTCATGCGTTCTCCGAGAAACAGGATCGACAGCAGGACGGCGATAACCGGCGCCACGAGATAGGCACTTGTCGCCATGACGAGGGGAATCCTGGCGATGGCGAGAAAATAGAGCGTCATGGCGCCGACGAGGAACGCCGTCCGCCAGGCATGCGTGCCGAGCCGCCGCTCCGGGAACAGGCGCCGGCCATGTATGGCGGCCGCCGCAGGCAGGACGATGAGAGTGGCCGCCGCGTAGCGGGCCCAGCTGATGAAAAGCGGCGAGTAGCTCGCGCTCAGGTATTTCGCCAGCCCGTCGACGACCGGGATTGCCAGCATCGCCAGCACCATGAGTGTCATGCCGCGTGCGGTCGACCCTGCGGCGGTGTCACTCACGTCGTGGTCCTTCTCCGGCGTTGTGCTTGACCACGCGTGCCGGCAACTCACCGGTCACGCCAACATAGAAATGGTCACTGTCTTTGCTTTGAAGGACGTAGACGCAATTCATTGAGCGCCCGTCTTCGCCCTGCGGGCTACGACGGGCAACCTTCGCTCGCTTCGCGGGCCGCGTACGCGGTTAGGCCCTGCGCGAAGGTTGGTGGAGCCAGGGGGAGTCGAACCCCCGACCTCTTGAATGCCATTCAAGCGCTCTCCCAACTGAGCTATGGCCCCGAAACTCTCTGCCGCTTTTTGGCGCCTCTTGGGTGAAGGCGGCGGCACCATAATGGGCGTTTGCCGAAACGGCAAATGCCAATCAGCTCTCTTCTTCCTTTTCGATACCGTCGCCGATGATGTCGCTCACGTCGGTATCGCCTTCCTCGTCTTCCTCGATGAAGGTATCGTCCTCGTCGTCGCCGATCTCGACGTCTTCGTCGTCGCTGTCGACGTCCGCTTCCGCGGTGGCCTTCTTCTTACCTTCCTTCTCGGCGTCGGCGTCCTCCAGCGAGACGATCTCGACGTCGGCGGTCTCCGGCGTGGCCGTCTCGGTCTCCTCGGCGGCGGGCTTGGGAGAAGCCTGCTCGGGCCGCGCGCGCGACGCCGGCGCGGCCGCGATCGGCACGACTTTGCCGGTGTAGGGCGAGATCACCGGCGTCTTGTTCAAATCGTAAAACTTGCGGCCGGTATCGGGACAGATGCGCTTGGTGCCCAGATCGGTTTTCGCCACGGGTCGGTGTTCCTCGGAATAAGGCGGCTTTGAATCGGTGCTTCACTTGGCTAGTTGCGGCGCGCCTGTCAATACCGCAGAAGGCCCCGTGTTGCCGCGCCGGCAGGATGACGGCCCGCGCGGGCGCGTGGTAGGAGGGCGCGGCCTCTCAAGGATAACACCCGGTGAACAGCGCCGTTTCGACCCCCGATTTGACCCCTAATTCGACCCCGGTGACCGCCCGCCGCGGCGGCTCCCTGCGGGGCCGCGCCCGGGTGCCGGGCGACAAGTCGATTTCCCACCGCGCCCTCATCCTCGCCGCCCTGACGGTCGGGGAGAGCACGGTTTCAGGCCTGCTGGAGGGCGAGGACGTCCTGCACACGGCGGATGCCATGCGAGCCCTGGGCGCCCGGCTCACGCGCGGCGAGGACGGGGTGTGGCGGATCCATGGCGTCGGGGTCGGCGGTTTCGCGGCGCCGGCGGCGCCCCTTGATTTCGGCAATTCCGGCACCGGCTGCCGGCTGGTGCTGGGGGCGGTGGCCGGCTCGCCGGTGACCGCGACCTTCGACGGCGACGCTTCCCTGCGTAAACGGCCGATGCGGCGTGTGCTCGATCCCCTGGAGCGCATGGGCGCCCGGGTGATCGAGGAGGCCGAAGGCGGCCGCCTGCCGCTCACGCTTGCCGGCGCCGCCGATCCGCTACCGATCGTCTACGAATCGCCGGTGCCGTCGGCCCAGCTCAAGTCGGCGGTGCTGCTGGCGGGGCTGTCGGTGCCGGGCGAGACCACGGTGATCGAGACCGAGGCGAGCCGCGACCACACCGAACGCATGCTCAAGCATTTCGGCGCCAAGATCGTCTCCAAGCCGCACGGCCAGCACGGCCGTCGCATCACGCTCACCGGCCAGCCGGAACTCCAGCCCGCGCAGGTGGTGGTGCCGGCCGACCCGTCGTCGGCGGCGTTTCCGCTGGTGGCGGCGCTGATCGTGCCGGGCTCCGAGGTGGTGCTGGAGGCGGTGATGACCAACCCGCTGCGCACCGGCCTCTTTACGACCCTGCGCGAAATGGGCGCCGACATCGAAGCCCTGGAAACGCGCTCCGACGGCGGTGAGGAAGTCGCCGACCTGCGGGTGCGGTTCTCCAAGCTGAAGGGCGTCGAGGTGCCGGCCGAGCGGGCGCCGTCGATGATCGACGAATACCTGGTGCTGGCGGTGGCAGCGGCCTTCGCCGAAGGCACGACGCGCATGAAGGGCCTGCAGGAGCTGCGAGTGAAGGAAAGCGACCGCCTGGAAGCGACCGCCGACATGCTGCGGGTCAATGGCGTCAATGTGGAGATCGACGGCGACGACATGATCGTGCACGGCGGCGCGGTCCCAGGTGGTGGTGAAGTCGCCACCCAAATGGATCACCGCATCGCCATGTCGGCGCTGGTCATGGGGCTCGCCAGCGAGAACCCGGTGCGGATCGACGACTCGGCCTTCATCGCCACCAGCTTCCCCGGCTTCGTCGAGCTGATGCGTGGGCTTGGGGCGGATCTGGCATGATCATCGCCATCGACGGCCCCGCAGCCTCCGGCAAGGGCACCCTGGGCAAGAAGCTCGCCGCCCATTACGGCCTGCGCCATCTCGACACCGGGCTGCTGTACCGGGCGGTGGCGAAGAGCCTACTCGACGCCGGCCGCCGGCCGGATGATACCGACGCAGCGGTGGCTGCCGCCAAGGCGCTCAATCCGGCGAATTTCGATGAAAAAGCCCTCAAAAGCGCGGCCGTCGGCGAGGCGGCCTCGGTCGTCTCGGCGATTTCCCCGCGCCAAGGAGTATGCGGCCGCCGGGCAGCCGGCCGAGCTGGCGACGGTGCTCGCCGACATTCAGGCTCGGGATGAGCGCGACATGAACCGCGCCGCCGCCCCTTTGAAGCAGGCCCCGGATGCATACTTGCTGGATACGACAACTTTGGATATAGACGCGGCAATCCGGGCCGCCATCGATATCGTCGAGGCAGGCCGAGTGGGCCGAGGGCGCGGCTAACGCCCCTCGTGTTGGAGGACAAAGTCCCGCTCGAGCCTCTGCGTTAGGCGCCCCGCCACGCTCAATCGTTCCAGACGCACGGACTCTGCGCCGGCCATCCGGGATTCCCGGAGGCCGCCGAAGCATTGCGGAAACTTCGGCCCGCACGTCTCGAACGCCATTCCAACCCGCCGGCGCAACCGCTCAACAGGAGATTCTATGGCCACCGCTGCTGCTCACACCCCCACGCGTGAAGATTTCGCCGCCATGCTCGACGAGTCCTTCGAGGGCGGAAACCTGCAGGAAGGTTCCGTCATCAAGGGCAAGGTCGTCGGCATCGAAAAGGACCTCGCCGTCATCGACGTTGGGCTGAAGACCGAAGGGCGCGTTGCGCTGCGCGAATTCGCGGCGCCCGGCCGCCAGTCCGAGATCAAGATCGGCGACGAGGTCGAGGTCTACCTGGAGCGCGTCGAGAACGCGCTCGGTGAGGCGGTGCTGTCGCGCGACAAGGCGCGGCGCGAGGAGAGCTGGGGCAAGCTGGAGAAGGCGTTCCAGGCCAACGAAAAGGTCACCGGCGTCATCTTCAACCAGGTCAAGGGTGGCTTCACCGTCGATCTCGACGGCGCCGTGGCCTTCCTGCCGCGGTCGCAGGTGGACATCCGCCCGATCCGCGACGTCACCCCGCTGATGAACGTCAACCAGCCGTTCCAGATCCTCAAGATGGATCGCCGCCGCGGCAACATCGTGGTGTCGCGCCGCACCGTGCTGGAAGAGACCCGCGCCGAGCAGCGCCAGGAGCTGGTGCAGAACCTCGAAGAGGGTCAGGTGATCGAAGGCGTGGTGAAGAACATCACCGACTACGGCGCCTTCGTCGACCTTGGCGGTATCGACGGCCTGCTGCACGTCACCGACATCGCCTGGCGGCGCGTCAATCACCCGACCGAGGTGCTGTCCATTGGCCAGCATGTCAATGTCAAGATTATCAAGATCAACCACGAGACCCACCGCATCTCGCTCGGCATGAAGCAGTTGCTGGACGATCCGTGGCAGGGCATCGAGGCCAAGTATCCGGTGCACGCCAAGTTCAAGGGCCGCGTCACCAACATCACCGACTACGGCGCCTTCGTGGAGCTGGAGCCGGGCATCGAGGGCCTCATCCACGTCTCCGAGATGTCGTGGACCAAGAAGAACGTCCATCCCGGCAAGATCGTCTCCACTTCGCAGGAAGTCGAAGTGCAGATCCTCGAGGTCGATCCGGTCAAGCGCCGCATCTCGCTCGGTCTCAAGCAGACCATGCGCAATCCGTGGGAGGTCTTCGTCGAGACCCACCCGCCCGGCTCGGTGGTCGAGGGCGAGGTCAAGAACAAGACCGAATTCGGCCTGTTCCTCGGCCTCGACGGCGACGTCGACGGCATGGTCCATCTGTCCGATCACGACTGGAAGCGTCCGGGCGAGCAGGTCATCGACGAGTACAAGAAGGGCGACATGGTCAAGGCCCAGGTGCTCGACGTCGACGTGGAGAAGGAACGCATCGCGCTCGGCATCAAGCAGCTCGCGGGCGATCCCATGGAGTCGGCCGGCGAACTGAAGAAGGGCGCGGTGGTCACCTGCGAAGTGACCGAGGTGAAGGATAGCGGCATCGACGTGAAGATCGCCGGCACCGACCTCTCCGCGTTCATCAAGCGTTCGGATCTCGCCCGCGACCGCGGCGAGCAGCGTCCCGAGCGTTTCGCCGTCGGTCAGAAGGTGGACGCCCGCGTCACCCAGTTCGACCGCAAGACCCACAAGCTCGGCATCTCCATCAAGGCCCTGGAAGTGGCCGAGGAGAAGGAAGCCATCGCGCAATATGGCTCGTCCGACTCCGGTGCGTCGCTCGGCGACATCCTGGGCGCGGCGCTCAAGCAGCGTGCCGAGGGTGAGACCGAGACCGAAAAGAGTGAAGACTGACGCTCTTTCACGCGCGATATCGCGACAATAAGCCCCCGGGGCCCGTTCCCCGGGGGTTTTTCTTTTCGACACGTTCGTGCCAAGAATCGGCCTAAGAATTGGCCACCCAAGCGCCGTGACCGCACGTCTCCATGCCATGAGGAACGCAAACCCATGTCGCTCGATGCCGATGCCATCGTCGATCGCCGCCGGCTACGGCGCAAACTCGCCTTCTGGCGCATTGCCGCGCTGGCCGTCGTCCTGCTGGCGGTGGTCGGACTGATCGTCGCGCTGACGCCCGGCGGACATCTGCTGCCGCAGCCGGGCTACATCGCGCGCCTGCACATCAAGGGTCTGATCCGCGATAACGAGAATCGCGTCGACGCGCTGGACAAGCTCGCCAAGTCGACGGCCGCGCGCGCGGTGATCGTGCATATCAACAGCCCGGGCGGAACCACCGCCGGCTCGCAGCAGCTCTTCAACAGCCTGCGCGCGTTGCAGGCGAAGAAACCGACGGTGGTGGTGGTCGACGGGCTTGCCGCCTCCGGCGCCTACATCGCGGCGCTGTCGTGCGACCGCATCATCGCGGAAGACACCTCGCTGGTCGGCTCCATCGGCGTGCTGTTCCAGTATCCGAACTTCGCCGAGGCGCTGAAGACCCTCGGCATCAAGGTCGAGTCGATCAAGTCCACGCCGCTTAAGGCGGCGCCCAACGGGTTCGAGCCCACCAGCCCCGAGGCACGCGCGGCCATTGAGTCGATCGTGCTCGATTCCTATGCTTGGTTCAAAAATCTCGTGAAGACCCGCCGCAACATGACCGACGCGCAACTCGCCGCCGTCGATGACGGCCGCGTTTTCACCGGCCGTCAGGCGCTGCCGCTGAAGCTGATCGACGGCCTCGGCAATGAGAAGACCGCGCTCGCCTGGCTGGAAAAGGCGAAGAAGGTGCCGGCAAATCTTCCGGTGCGGGATTATGCGTTGGAGCCGCGCCTCAGCGAGCTTTCATTCCTGCACGTGGCGGCCTGGACCTTCGATGCGGTCGGCCTGTCGGCGATGGCGCGCCGCCTGGAAGATTGGGGCGCGGTGCGGGCGGTGGAGAGACTAAATCTTGACGGTCTGCTGGCGCTTTGGCACCCTCCTGGTTCCCGATGGCCCGAGTAAGGCGGCGTCATGATCAAGTCTGAACTTGTCCAACGCATAGCCTCCCAGAACCCGCACCTCTATCAGCGCGACGTCGAAAACATAGTTAACGCGATCCTTGGCGAGATCACGGCCGCCATGGCGCGTGGCGATCGTGTCGAATTGCGCGGGTTCGGAGCCTTTTCGGTCAAGCACCGCCCGGCGCGTACCGGACGGAACCCGCGTACCGGTGCCCACGTGTCGGTCGATGAGAAGTCAGTGCCGTTCTTCAAGACCGGCAAGGAAATGCGCGAGCGCCTAAACAAGGCCGCCGGCGCCGACGAAATGCCGGAGCAGAACGCGGTTTCGGGCGGGTAATTCGGGACGTCCTTCGGTCAAATTTTGCTGTTCTCGACCGCGAAAGCGGGCGATCCAGTATTCATAGGGGTACCCGGTCGCTATAACCTTCGCGTAACGCTTGGGCACTGCGCGTACTGGATGTCCCGCCGTCGCGGGGCATGACAGCCTCGGGGGCGGCCGTACCGCGTCCGGGACAAGAGGTGGTCAATGTTCCGCAAGATCGTCATCGCTGTCATCCTGATACCACTGGCCGTGATCATCGTGGCCTTCGCGGTGGCCAACCGACAGGCGGTGACCGTCTCCTTCGATCCGTTCTCCTCGGCTCAGCCGGCCTATGCGGCGACCCTGCCGCTGTTCGTATTGATCTTCGTCCTGGTGATCCTGGGGGTCATCGTCGGCGGCGTGGCGGCCTGGTTCCGCCAGGGCAAGTGGCGGCGGCTCGCCCGCCGGCTGGAGAGCGACGTCCGCCAACTGCATGCCGAGATCGACGCGATCCGCCGGCGCGAGCATGCTGTGGCGCCGCCCGCCGAGGCCGGTAAAGCATCGGGCCAGGGTGCAGGCGCCGGCGTGGGGCCAGGGGCCGGAATCGGGCCCCATCCGCTGATTCCGCCGGGTAATCCATAAGCCCGGTTCCTGCTTTGCGGCGGGGGCATTAGGCGGTAGAACTTGGCCATTATGGCTTTGACCGTCAAAATCTGCGGCCTGCGGACCCCCGCCACGCTCGAAGTGGCGCTGCAAGCGGGGGCCGATCTGGTCGGCTTCGTGTTCTTCCCGCCGAGCCCGCGCCATCTCGGGTTCGAGGCCGCGCGTCAACTCGTTCGGCACGTGAAGGGCCGGGCGGGAATCGTCGCGCTGACCGTCGACGCCACCGACCATATGCTCGCCGACATCGTGCGCGAGGTGAAGCCAGACATGCTGCAGCTGCACGGCCGAGAGACACCGGACCGCGTCGTGGCGGTGCGTACCCGATACGGCCTGCCGGTCATCAAGGCGCTGCCGATCGCCGAACGCGCGGACTTATCGCCGGTGCGCTCATATGCCCATGTCGCCGATCGCATTCTGTTCGACGCCCGCGCGCCCAAGCACGCCACCCGGCCAGGCGGCCTGGGCCAACCGTTCGACTGGCACCTGCTCGCCAACGTCAATACGAGCGTGCCGTTCATGCTGTCGGGCGGCCTCAATCCCGACAATGTCGGTCAGGCCATCGCCATCACCCATGCGCCCGGCGTCGACGTGTCCTCCGGCGTCGAAAGCCGGCCCGGCGTCAAGGACCCGCACAAAATTCACGCCTTCGTCCATGCCGCGCGCGCGGCGGAGAAGCCTCTCGATCTGAAAGCGACCAACGCATGAGCGTGCAGCGTCCCAATTCTTACCGCACCGGCCCGGACGAGCGTGGGCATTTCGGCATCTACGGCGGCCGCTTCGTCGCCGAGACGCTGATGCCGCTGATCCTCGACCTGGAAAAGGCCTACGACGACGCCAAGGCCGATCCCGCCTTCCAGAAAGAGATGGACGGCCATCTCGCGACCTATGTCGGCAGGCCATCGCCGCTCTATTTCGCCGAGCGGTTCACCGAGCATTGCAGAAGCGTCAAGACGGCCTCCGGCCTTTCGGGCGGCGCCAAGATCTACTTCAAGCGCGAGGAGCTCAACCACACCGGCGCGCACAAGGTGAACAACGTGCTCGGCCAGATCATGCTGGCCTTGCGCATGGGCAAGAAGCGCATCATCGCGGAAACCGGAGCCGGCATGCACGGCGTCGCCACCGCCACGCTGTGCGCCAAGTTCGGCCTGCCGTGCATCGTCTACATGGGCGAAGTGGACGTCGAGCGCCAGCAGCCCAACGTGCTGCGCATGAAGATCCTCGGTGCCGAGGTGCGGCCGGTCGTGTCCGGCTCGAAGACGCTGAAGGACGCCATGAACGAGGCGCTGCGCGACTGGGTCACCAACGTCGACGACACCTTCTACTGCATCGGCACGGTGGCCGGCCCGCATCCCTATCCGGCGATGGTGCGCGATTTCCAGTCGATCATCGGCAACGAGACGCGCGCGCAGATGATGGAAGCCGAAGGCCGGCTGCCGGATTCGCTGGTCGCCTGCATCGGCGGCGGCTCCAACGCCATGGGCCTGTTTCATCCGTTCCTCGACGACGACGGCATCGAGATCTTCGGCGTGGAAGCGGCCGGCCACGGCGTGCCGAGCGGCCAGCATGCCGCGTCGATCACCGGCGGCCGCCCGGGCGTGCTGCACGGCAACCGAACGTATCTGCTGATGGACGACGACGGTCAGATCATCGAAGCGCATTCGATTTCGGCCGGTCTCGACTATCCTGGCATCGGTCCTGAGCACGCCTGGCTCAACGACATGGGCCGGGTGAATTTCCTTTCCGCCACCGATGACGAGGCGGTGGCCGCGTTCCAATTGGTGAGTCGGCTCGAAGGCATCATTCCGGCGCTGGAGCCGGCGCACGCTTTGGCCAGGGTGCTGGAGCTCGCGCCCGAGAGGCCGAAGGATCACATCATGGTGGTCAGCGTCTCCGGCCGCGGCGACAAGGACCTGGCGTCGGTCGAAGCGTTTCTCGAAAGCAAGAAGTAATGACCACCCGCATCGAAAAGCGCTTCGCCGCGTTGAAGCAGGAAGGCCGCGCCGCGCTGGTGACGTTCACCATGGCGGGCGATCCCGATCCCGAAACCTCGCTCGCGGTCATGAAGGCGCTGCCGAAAGCCGGCGCCGACGTCATCGAGCTCGGCATGCCGTTCACCGATCCCATGGCCGACGGGCCGTCGATCCAGGCCGCCGGGCAGCGCGCGCTCAAAGCCGGCCAGCGCATGACCAAGACGCTCGCCATGGTGCGCGCGTTTCGCCAGGACGACGACGCGACGCCGATCGTGCTGATGGGCTATTACAATCCGATCTACATCTACGGTGTCGACACGTTTCTCGCCGACGCCAAGGCCGCCGGCGTCGACGGGCTTATTATCGTCGACCTGCCGCCGGAGGAGGACGAAGAGCTCTGCATTCCGGCGCTGAAGGCGGGCATCAATTTCATCCGGCTGGCGACGCCGACCACCGACGACAAGCGCCTGCCGGCGGTGCTCAACAACACGTCGGGTTTCGTCTATTACGTGTCGATCACCGGCATCACCGGCTCGGCCATTCCGGATACCTCCAAGGTCACCGCGGCGGTTCAGCGCATCAAGCGCCATACCGACCTGCCGGTGGCGGTCGGCTTCGGCGTCAAGAACGCGGCCAGCGCGCAGGCGATCGCCGAGGGCGCCGACGGCGTGGTGGTGGGTTCGGCCCTGATCGACGCGCTCGCCAAGACGCTCGACAAGGACGGCAAGGCCACCGCCGGCACGGTCAAGGCGGTCAGCGCTGCGGTGGCCGACATCGCACAGGGCGTTCGTTCAGCACGACGGGTAGACGCATGAACTGGATCTCCAACGTCGTCCGGCCGAAAATCCGCAGCTTCCTGCGCCGCGAGACGCCGGAAAATCTCTGGATCAAATGCCCGGAGACCGGCCAGCTCGTGTTCTACAAGGACGTCGAGGCCAACCAGTTCGTCATCCCGGCGTCGAACTACCACATGCGCATCTCGGCGCCGCTGCGTCTGAAGGGCATGTTCGACAACGGCGAGTTCGAAGACGTCGCGGTGCCGGAGGTGCCGGTCGATCCTTTGCGCTTCCGCGACGAGCGTCGCTATGCCGACCGCCTGCGCGACGCCCGCGCCAAGACCGGGGCGCAGGACGCTATCAAGGTCGGCGTCGGCCGTCTCGATGGGCAGATGGTCACCATCGCCGTGCAGGATTTCGATTTCATGGGCGGCTCGCTCGGCATGGCGGCCGGCGAAGCGGTGGTCACCGGCTTGCAGACCGCGCTCAAGCGGCAGACACCGTTCATCATGTTCGCGGCCGGCAGCGGCGCGCGCATGCAGGAGGGCATCCTCTCGCTCATGCAGATGCCGCGCACCACCGCCGCCATCCAGATGCTGCGCGAGGCCAAGCTGCCCTACATCGTCGTGCTGACCAACCCGACCACCGGCGGCGTCACGGCGTCCTATGCCATGCTGGGCGACGTGCAATTGGCGGAGCCCGGCGCGCTGATCGGCTTCGCCGGTCCGCGTGTCATCGAGCAGACCATTCGCGAAAAATTGCCGGAAGGCTTCCAGCGCGCCGAATACCTGGAGGCCCACGGCATGGTCGACATGGTGGTGCACCGACATCAATTGCGGTCGACGCTGGCGGAACTCTGTCGGCTCTTGACCAAGATCCCGGCGCCTGCCAAAGCCGCGCCGTTGCCGCCGCCGGAAGCGAAGGCGCAACCGCCCGAAACACCGGTTCAACCGGCGGTGCAAGTGCCGACGTGACGGCGCTGGCCGCCAAGCGCTATATCTATCCCCGTTACCCTGAGGCGCGAGGCCGCGAAGCGGCCAAGCCTCGAAGGGCGACGGCCGCCATCCTTCGAGGCCCGCGGAGTTTATCATCGGGCCGCGCTCTGCGCGGACCCGGTGGCGGGCACCTCAGGATGACGGAGCTAGGCCCTTGAAACTCATGACCCCCATCGACTCCATTCTCACCCGACTGACCGCGCTGCATCCCAAGCGCATCGACTTGTCGCTCGGCCGCCTCGAGCGTCTGCTGGCCGCACTCGATCATCCCGAACGGCATCTGCCGCCGGTGATCCATGTCGCCGGCACCAACGGCAAGGGTTCCACCATCGCCTTCTTGCGCGCCATCCTGGAAGCGGGCGGAAAGCGCGTGCACACCTATACCTCGCCGCATCTGGTGCGTTACAATGAGCGCTTCCGTCTCGCGGCCGAAGGCGAAGGGCGGCTCGTCTCCGACGAGGAACTCTCCGCCGCGCTGGAGGAATGCGAGCGCGCCAACGGCGACGCGCCCATCACCGTGTTCGAGATCACCACGGCGGCTGGCCTGCTGCTGTTCGCGCGCAACCCGGCGGACATTCTGCTGCTGGAGGTCGGCCTCGGCGGCCGGTTGGATGCCACCAACGTCATTGCCCATCCGCTGGCCAGTATCATCACCCGCATCTCGATCGATCATATCGATTACCTGGGCGACAACCTGGAAGCGATCGCGACCGAAAAGGCCGGCATCATCAAGCGCGGCGTGCCGGCGATCATCGCCTCGCAGCCGCGCGATGCGCTGCAAGTGATCGAGCGCCAGGCGGCGCGGCTGGAAGCGCCGCTCAAGATCGCCGGCGAGGACTGGACGGCGACCGAGGAACGCGGGCGGCTGGTCTATCAGGACGACGCGGGCCTGCTCGACCTGCCGGCGCCGAAGCTTTACGGCCGCCATCAGTTCGAGAACGCCGGCATGGCGATCGCGGCCTTGCGCACGCTGACCGCGTTCAAGCTGCCGCCGTCGGCCTACGAGGTTGGCATGACCAAGGCCGACTGGCCGGCGCGGTTGCATCGCCTGCCGCAGGGCAAGTTGGTCGATTTGGCGCCGCCCGGCAGCGAGCTGTGGCTCGACGGCGGTCACAATCCCGACGGTGGCCGCGCCATCGCGGCGACGCTCGCCGATCTGGAAGAGCGGGTGTCGCGGCCGCTGGTGCTGATCGTCGGCATGCTGTCGAACAAGGACGCCGAGGGATTTCTGCGCAACTTCACCGGCCTCGCGCGCCGGCTGATCGCGGTGCCGATCGCCAGCGCACAGTCCGGCGTGCCGGCGGAAGACCTCGCCGCCACCGCGCGCGTCATCGGCCTGCCTGCGACCAGCCGCGACGATCTCGGCGAAGCGCTCGACGCCGTGCGCAAGCTCGACCTCGAGCCGCCGCCGCGCATCCTGATCACTGGTTCGCTATATCTCGCCGGCGAGGTGCTGCGCGAGAACGGGACGCTGCCGGTGTAGCGGCAGTCTCCATCCCTCCCCTGAAAGGGGAGGGAGGCTCGGCGCTATGCGCGGAGCCGGGTGGGGTTATCGAGCGACAACAACCGTGCCCCCACCCGACCGCTCGCCATAGCTTGCGGCCACCCTCCCCCGCGAGCGGGGGAGGGATAGGAAGACGCGCGGCCATGACAAAATCCCGTGAAAAACAAAACGGCCGGCGCGAGGCCGGCCGTTCGTCAGACAGTCGCGCGGGCGATCAGACCGCGCTCGAAATCCACTGATGCAGCTTCTGCTTGGGCGCGGCGCCGACCTGGCGCGAGGCGATCTCGCCGCCCTTGAACATCATCAGGGTCGGGATCGACATGATGCCGTACTTGGCGGCGACGTTCGGGTTCTCGTCGACGTTGAGCTTGACGATCTTGACTTTCTCGCCGAGCTGCTCGGCGATTTCCTCGAGCGCCGGGGCGATCATGCGGCAGGGCCCGCACCACTCTGCCCAGAAATCGACAACCACCGGCTCGGACGAGTTGATCACGTCCGATTCGAAGCTTGCGTCAGACGTTTTGCCGACGGCCATGGCACTACCTCATTAGCTGTGACGGGGCGGGTTTTGAGCGCCCGGAAATTGCGAGGAGTCGAACGTATGAACGGGCCCCTCAAGCGTCAAGGCACACTCACGTGACGGGAATGCGGGCCAGGGTCGCGTCCAGCGCGGTGGCGGAAAGCTCCATGAGATCAGGGGCTTCCGTCCATAGCAGGGCGGCGCGGACGGCCCGGCCGGGGTATAGCTTGGCGAGCACGGCGCGGTAGAGTGCGAGCTGCGCGAGGTAGGCCGGCGGCACGTCTTCGATTCGCCGCGGCGGTGGCCGGTTGGTCTTGAAATCGCAGATCAGCACAGCGGATTCGGTGACCGCCAGCCGGTCGATCTGGCCGGAGACGCGCACCGTCTCGTCGCCGAGCAACAGCGTGCCGACGATCGGCACCTCGGCGCGGCTGCCGGACTGGAAGGCTTCGCGGAAGGCCGGCGCGTCGAGCACGCGCATCACCTGCTCGGCGATTGTCGCGCGGTCTTCGGGCGCCAATTTATCGCCGGCGCGTGCGAGGTAATCTTGTGCCGCGGCCAGACGGCGCTCGGCCGGAATCTCCGGCAGCGCCTGCAGTAGCCGGTGCGTGAGCGATCCGCGCAACAGCGCCGCATTGACGCCGGTACCCGCTGGCGAGCGCTTGTCGTCCTCGTCACCGGCGCTCGACGGTATGACCGTGCGCATCGCAGGGCGTTCAAGCGGCGCGGCTTGGGTTAGCCAAGCGGGAAGCTCGATCGTTGGCGCGGCCGACGCGGCGGTGATTGCTTCGATGGTGGGCGTTTCCGGCGTCTTGTGCTTGCGATAACGCAGCACCTCGCCGTTGCCGTCGTCGGCAGGCTCCGACACGCAGTCGTCTTCCAGCGCGTCGCGCACGAGCTGATACCAGCAGCCGTCGGGAATCTTGCGGTCACCTTGCGCGCCGCAGACGACGAGCCGTTCCGCCGCGCGCGTCATCGCCACGTACAGGAGCCGCCGGTATTCGTCGCGCGCGGCATCGAGCGCGCCTTGGCGCGCGGTTGCCATCGCTTCGGCGTCTTCCGCCTTGCCCTTGGCCCAGACGATCGAACCGCCGTTGAGCTCCAACAGTCGGGGCGGATGGGAGCCTGTTGGCGCCGTGGTGGTGTCGGCGAGGATGACGGTGTTGGCTTCCAGCCCCTTGGCGCCGTGCACGGTCATGACGCGCACTTCGTCGCGCGCCATCTCCATGTCGCGGCGCACTTCGCTCTGCGCCGCGCGCAGCCAGGCCAGGAAGCCTTGCAGCGAGGGCGTCTCCCTCTGCTCGTAGTCGAGGGCGAGATTGAGGAATTCGTCGAGCGCGTCGTTGGCCTCCGGCCCGAGGCGGGCCAGCATCTTCTGACGTCCGCGTTTGGCGCCCAGCACGTGGGCGAAGAAACCGAACGGCGTCATGGTGCGCGCGGCGCGGGCGAGGTCGTCGAGCGCGTCGTTGATGGCGCCGAACAGCACGTCATCGGCCTTGCCGCGCAGGCTCGCGCGCAACGGGCCCTTGCGCTGCCAGGCCAGCTCGAACAACTGCTCCTCGGTGATGCCGAACAGCGGGCTTTTCAGCACGGCGGCGAGCGCGAGATCGTCGTCTTCCAGCAGCAGGCAGTCGGCCAGCGCCATCAGGTCCATCACCGCGATGTGCTCGGTGAGCACCAAGCGGTCGGCGCCGGCCACCGGCACGCCGGCGTTCTTCAACGCGCGGATGATGGATTCGAACAGCGGCCCGCGCTGCCGCACCAGGATGAGTACATCGCCGGCTTCCAGCCCTTGCGCGCGCCAGCGCTGCACATGCTCGGCGATGCGGCGGGCGAGCTGCACGCGCGGGCTTTCCTCGCTTTCGGTGTCGAAGGGCGCGTCCCAGCCCTCGATCTCCTTCTTGTCCGCCGGCTTGATCAGGTCCCAGATTTCGGTCAAGCCCGGCGCGGTGTCGGGCAGCGCCTGGTGCTCGGGGATGCCGATCTCGTCGGTGGTGACGCTTGAATAGACCGCGCGTTCGGCGAACACACGGTCAACCGAGCCGAGCACGTTCTGCCCGGAGCGGAACGAGCGGTGGAAGCGCAGGTGCCGCCAGCCGAGCTCGGGCGTGTCGAACTGGCGCTGAAACAGTCGGCGCATGTCGTCGAAGGCCTTGGGCGCCGCGCCTTGGAACGAGAAGATCGACTGCTTCTCGTCGCCGACCGCGAAGACAGTGCGCTTGACGTCGCCGCGCGCGCCGCCGGGCATGAACTCCGAGGCGATGGTCTGGACGATCTCCCACTGCTTGGGGCTGGTGTCCTGCGCCTCGTCGATCAGCATGTGGTCGATGCCGAGATCGAGCTTGTAGAGCACCCAGGCGGCGGAGGCGTTTTCGAACAGCGCCAGCGTCTTGTCGATCAGGTCCTCGTAGTCGAGCAGCGCGCGGCGTTCCTTGTCCTTGCCGTAGCGGTCGATCACGTCCGCCGCGATGGTGATCAGCGCGCGGGTGCGCTCGCGCGCCTGCAAGGCGCGTTCGCGCGCGATCAGGGCCACGAGGCGGGCCTGCTCCTGCAGCAGGAGTTCGGCCCAGGTGGGGTGCGCGGTAGCGAGCTTCTTGGTGATGATGCTCTTGCGCGGCTCGCGTTCCGCTGTGCAGAAGACCTTGAGATAGCTGTCGATGCGCTCGCGTCCCTGCGCCGCGCGCGCGGCTTCCAATGCGCCGACCTGCTTCTGGTCGTTGGCCGAGCCGGTCGACAGGATTTCCATTAGCGCCGGCCATTCGTGAGGCGGAACGAGCGAGGCGGCGAAATAGTCGGCTTTGACGCTTTCGAGTGTGTCGGCGGGATCGAGCCCGAGACTTTGCGATAGGCTGGCGATGGCGGCGTCTAAGCCGCCGGCATTTTTCAGCCACTCGGCGATGGCGTCGCGCTCGAAGATGGCTTCGCCGATGACGTCCTTGAAGGTCTGGTCGGCGGCGACCACGATAGCGGTGGAAAGCGCCCGGCCGAGCTTGCTGTCGGGCTGGCCGGCGGCTTCCAGCAGCACGTCGAGCGTCAGCTTATCGAGCAATTGGGACGTGGAAGCCTCGTCCAGCACGGTGAAGCGCGCGCCGACATTGGCTTCGAACGGGAACTGGTGCAGCAGCCGCGTGCAGAAGGCGTGGATGGTCTGCACTTTGAGGCCGCCGGGCGTTTCCAGCGCCGAGGCGAATAGCCGCCGCGCGCGCACCCGGTCGGCGAAGGTGGCGGGCCGGCCGGTGTTCAGCTCGATCTGCTTGTTCAGGTCTTCGTCGTTCAGCGCGGTCCACTTGGCGAGTGTCTCGAACACCCGGTTCGCCATGTTGGCGGCGGCGGCCTTGGTGAAGGTGATGCACAGGATCTTGGCCGGGTCGCAGCCGCGCAGCAGCAGGTTGATGACCCGTTGAGCGAGAACATGCGTCTTGCCGGAGCCGGCATTGGCGGAGACGAAGGCGGACACATCCGGGTCGGCGGCCTCGATCTGCACCGCCAGCACGTCGTTCGGGATGGTGCGCGGCGCGTTCATTCCCCGCCCTCGTCGCCGCCGCCGGTGAGCGACCATTCCTTCACCCGCGCGAGGTGGTCGAAGTCGCCGTAGTGCGTCTTCCACATGGGATGGACGAGCGAGTAGTACGGCTTGCTCTCGTCCTCGAAGGTGGCGGCCAGCGTCTTCAGCTTGCCGAGCGCGGCCTCGGCCTGGCTGTCGGGCGTGCCGTCCTTGAAGTCGATGGCTTGCGGCTTGCCGGCCGGCTCGCCGCCCTTCAGAGTCACGTAGGTGATCTCGCTCACGGAACCGGGCGCGATTGTCTTGAAGCCGCCTTCGCGCAGGATGGCGGCTTCCAAGGTGAGCTGCGGCGCCAGCCCCGTGCGCACCTGCTTCTCGGTGCGGGCCTGGCCGGTCTTGTAGTCGAGAATGGCGTAAGAGCCGTCGGCGCGGCGTTCGATGCGGTCGGCGATGGCCGACAGCGTGAAGGTGCGCTCGCCGACGGGAAATGCGAGCTCGCCCTTGATCTCGGCGAACAGCGCCGTCAGTCCCGCGCGGCGTTCGCGATCCCATTGCACGAACCAGCGCGCGATACGCTCGTAGCGCGGCCACCAGAACGCGCGCGCTTCCTCATAATCCGCCAGCGGCTTGAAGCGCTTCTCGCCGAGCCGCATGAGTTCCTTGAGCGGATCGACCGGCGCGGTGTCCGCGAATTCCACGGTGTAATCGCCGATGGCACCGTGGATGACGGTGCCGCGATCGCGTGCGCCCGGCGGCGTGTCGACGGCGTCGAGCGGCGCGAGGCGGAGAATGAACTTGGCGTAGATGGTGTAGGGGTCGCGCAGCCAGTCCTCGATGGCCGTCACCGACAACCGGCTCGGCCGCGCGTCGCGCGGCGGCCGCGGTTCCGGACGCTTGGCCGGAGCGACCTCCACCGGTTCGTCAAGCGCGCGGGCGTAGTCGAGATAACGCTCGCCGCGCGCGATGACCTCGTCCCAGCGCGCCTTGCCCGCGAGCGCGGCGATGCGCTGCACGAAGCGCGAAGTCACCGTCGGCGCGCCGGCGAGCTTGGCGGCGCGCGCCAATATAACCTCGCTCGCGCCCAACCCTTGCGCGAAGTCGTGCGCCGACAAGCCGATGCGGCGTTCGGGCGGATCGAGGCCGAGCGCGCGCCGCATCGGCCGCGACAGCCACGGGTCGCTGCGGGTTTCCGGCGGCCAGGTACCTTCGTTCAGGCCGCCCAGCACCACGCGGTCGATCTGCTGCAAACGCGCTTCCAGCGGTCCGTAGATGTGCACACGCACGTCGCGGATTTCCGGCCGCCGTACTACGCGGTCGCCGAGGGCGGCGTGGAACAGCTCGGCATAGTCAACGCGCGCGGTGGCGAGCCCCTGCGCGGAGGGGCTGTCGACCAGGTCGTCGAGCGCGGTCTTGAGCGCTCTGCCGGCATGGCCGGCGAACGCGACGACGCCGTCGCCCTCGCGGCTCAGGTTCTCAATGACGGTGCGATGGCAGGCCGCGAAGGCCGCGAGCGTCCGGTCGCGGCCTTTGAGGATTTCGAGCGGTGCCAGCGCGTCGGACAAGCGCGTGATCAGATCGGCTGCGGCGTCGAGCTCGCTGTCGCCGATCTTGCGGCGCGGATCGCTTGGGTGCAGCTCGCTGCGGTTTTCGCGAAATGCCTTCAGCGCATGCGCCAGCGCGACGCTGCCGGCTTTTGGACGCGGGCCGCGCAACAGCGCGCCTTCCAGCGCGGCGATGGCGCGAGTATGCGCGCCCGCCTCGGCGCCGAGCCGCAGCAACGGATGCTTGAGCAGCGCCAACAGCGGCACCGGCTCGAGACCATGGAGCGCTACTTCGACCGTCAGCCGCGCGAACACGCCGGCAGGCGTCTCTGTCAATGCATCGCCGCCGGAATCGTCGACGGGCACGTTCCAACGCGCCAGCGCCGCGACCACGCGGCGGGCCAGCGCGCGGTCGGGCGTCACCAGGGCGGCGGTCTTGTCTTTCTCTTGCAAGGCCTCGCGCAGAGCGACCGCAATCGCGAGCGCTTCTTCCTCGGCATTGGCGGCTTCGATGACGCTCAGCGACGCCAGTCCGGCGTCGACCGCCCGGTGGAAGCCGCTGTCGTCGATGCGGGCCTGCCAGCGCTCGGTGGTGGCGGCCGGACGCAAGGCTTCCGAAATCAATACGTCGCGGGCGTGCGGCTCACCGTTACCCAGTTGCTCGACCTCGTCGCGCTTGATGCCCAGCCGATCGAGCAGCGCATGCATGGCGAACTGCGCGTGGCCGGCGGCGGGCAGGCCGTCGTGGGTCTCGTCGCGGTCGTTGCCGGCGATCATCTGCCACGACGCTTCGTCGAGATGCATATCCAATCCGGGCAAGACCAGCGCGCCGTGCGGCAGCGTGGCGATGGTGGCGAGCAGCTTTGCGGTCGCCGGCATGGAGCCGGTGGAGCCGGCGGCGATCACCGGCGCATCGCTGCCGGCAAGCCGCTTGGCTTCCGCTTCGATGAGCGCGTCGCGGCGCTCGGCGGCTTCGATGGCCCCGCGCTCGGCGCGCAGCGCCGGCCAGGCCTCGCGCGCGATCTTGAGAAACCGCAGCGACAGCTGCCAATAGGGATCGAGCTCGTCCGGCACCAGGGTGTCGAGCTGGTCCCAGCTCACCTGGCGCGTCACCATGTCGTCCATCAGGCGGGCGAGGTCGTCGGCCAGCCCCAGCGCGGCGGACGGTGTATTCGCGATCAGTGGTGCGCCTTCGGCCGTGCGCACCTCCGGCGAATTCGACCACTTCGTTCGCTCAGCAGCAGCCGGCGCTCAAGCGGCGCGATCGCCGGCGGCAGCGACAACGCAGCTTCCGCCAGTTCACCGGTGGCAGCTTCGGCGAAGGCGATCTCGTCCTCGTCCAGATCGCCGAGCGCGACGATACGCGGCAACAGCGCCGCCTCGCCCAGCCGGTCGAGAAACACTTCGCGCGCCAGCCGCCCGGCGCGCCGGGTCGGCAGATAGAGCGTGGCGCGCGCGAGTTCCAGGGGGTCGTCGGAGGCGGGAAAGCCCTTCACCAGGTGGCCTTCGCACAACGCGCCGATCAGCACCGGCAGAAACGGCACCGAGGCGGGGATGTTGAAGACGTTGGGCTGAGTCGCCGGCATCTTTGTACGGTGTCATCGCCCGGCTTGACTGGGCGATCCAGTATTCGGGGCGGTTCGGTTTTGATTCCGTGGCCCAGTCTAGCGGAGGTGAATACTGGATGCCCCGCCTTCGCGGGGCATGACAGCAAAAAATTACTCCGCGCTCGCCCTGATCGCCGCTTCGGCCTCGCCGACCGCCTCGGGCGTGCCGACGTGCATCCACTGGCCTTCCAGCCGCAGGCCGTGCAGGCGGCCCTTCTCGGCGGCGCGCGCGAACAAGTCGGTGAGCGCGAAGGCGTCGGGCGGCGGGTCCTTGAACAAAGCGGGCGCCAGGATCGCCACGCCGGGATAGACGAAGGGCGCCACCTCGCGCTCGCCGCGCTTCTGCAGGCGGCCGTCCGGCAGCATGGTGAAGTCGCCGCGCCCGTGATAGCCGATGCAGCCGGTAGTCGGCGCCAGCAGCAGCAGCGCGTCCATGGTGGCGGAATCGAAGCCAGCCGCGAGCCGCACGAGATTGGGCGTGACGCCATCGATCCAGATAGTGTCCGAATTGATCAGATAGAATGGTTCTTCGCCGAGATACGGCAGCGCCTTCACCACGCCGCCGCCGGTGCCGAGCAGCACGCCGCGCTCGTCGGAGATCGTGATCCGCGGCTTGGGCCAATCGCGCAAATGTTTTTCGATCTGCTCGGCCTTGTAGTGCACGTTGACGACGGCGCGTTCGACGCCCGCTTCAGCGAGCCGCGCCAGCACGTGATCGATGAGCGGCTTGCCCGCGACCGCGACCAGCGGCTTCGGCATGGTGTCTGTGAGCGGCCGCATGCGGGTGCCGAGGCCGGCGGCGAGCACCATGGCGGTGCGGGGCGTGTTCTGCATGGTGGTTATATTGACGGTCAGCTGCTGATCCTCGGCACGTGCGCGCGGTACCACGCCTTCATCGGTGCTAGTGCGGGATGCGCCAGCGCGCGCTGGAGATAGGCCCATACGCGGGGCATGTGACGCAAATATTGCGGTTTGCCGTCGCGGCAGTCGAGGCGGGCGAAGATGCCGAGCAACTTGGAAGCGCGTTGCGCGGCCACGGTCGCGTAGACGAGCGCGAAGCCGGTGGCGTCGAAGCCCGGGTCGGCGGCATGGCGCGCGCGGGCGTAACGCGACAACAAGGCGATCTCCATTGCCTCAGGCACGTCGACGCGCGCGTCCTGCAGCAGCGAGGCGACGTCGTAGGCGGCCGGACCCATCTGCGCGTCCTGGAAGTCGAGCAGGCCAATCCGATTGATGCCTTCGCGCTCCGGCAGCCACAACAGATTGGGTGAATGATAGTCGCGCAGCACCCAGGTCTGGGTTGCGTTCAACGCCGGCTGCAGCGCGTCGTCCCAGAGCGCGAGAAAGGTCTGCCGTTCGGCGTCGCCGAGCGGCGCGTTGAAGCGCTGCAGATACCAGTCGATCAGCAGTTCCGTTTCGATCAGGAAGGCGGCGAGATCGTAGCGCGGCACGGTATACGTCACGCCCGGCACCACCGGCAGCGCGGCCGGCAGCGGCTCGCGATGCAACTCGGCGAGAAGGTCGACCGCCGCCTGGTAGCGTTCCTCGATCGGCGCCGGCGGATCGCCGGCCACCACCGCTTCATGGCCGAGGTCTTCCAGCACCAGCAGCCCGGCGTCGCGGTCGGCGGCGATGATCGCCGGCGCCGACAGTCCGCGCGCGCGCAACGCCTTGTCCATGGCCATGAACGGCGTCTCGTCTTCGGCCAGATGCGCGATGGCGCTATAGGGCTTGCCGTCGCGCACCGGCGGGCCATCGGGCCGGCGCGGCGCGTTCATCAGGACGAAGCTCATGCCGTTGCGGGTGAGGCGTTCATAGGCGCGGGTGGAGGCGTCGCCCTGCATGTGCATGCGATCGGCCTCGGCGAAACCGGCCTCGGCCAGGAAACGCCGCACCGCGGCGATGCGCTGCGCGCGCGGCGCGAAGCTGCCGTGGCCGGTGAGGCGCGCGTTGCGAAAGCTCGGCCCCTGCTCGGGCGACAGCGTGAAGGCGATGTCGAGCCGGTCGGGCGGCAGCAGGCCGCCGGCGCGGTCGGGCCACTCCACCAGCTCGATGGTGTCGGGGCCGACGTCCTCGAGCCCGAGCTCGGCGAGCTCGGACGGGCTCGACAGCCGATAGAGATCGGCGTGCACCACGGTGGCGGTGGCAAGCTGGTAGCTCTGCATCAGCGTGAAAGTCGGGCTCGGCACCTCGATACCCTCATCGCCCGCGAGATGGCGGATCAGCGCGCGCGCGAAGGTGGTTTTGCCGGCGCCGAGATCGCCGGAGAGCGTAATCAGGTCACCCGGCATCAGCAGCGCGGCGACGTCGGTCATCAGCCGGTGCGTGGCCCGCTCGTCGGCCAGCGCCACCGTGAAGCTGTAGATACCGTGCGCCGGAGACATCGAATCGTTCCTGCCGAGGGGGAGAGTGTAGGGGGCGCCCCTGCTGTGCCGCTAGAGAGCGTTTCCAGGCGAAGTGGGAAGCGGTTCGCCGTCCGGAAACGCGACAAGTGTATAGATCGGCAGCAGATGGTTGCCACCGGGTAAACGGCGGGCGCCGTTCCTGGGGACCGGTCCGAAAGCGCGGGTCTTTACGGCTATTCGATGGCCGCCGGGCGTCCGCTCAAGCCGCGGGCTTGTGCTTCTCGCCGAGCGGGTTTTCCACGTAGATCATCTTCAGCGCCATGTAGACGGCGACGGTAATCGGCGCGGCCATGATCACGCCGATGGTGCCGAACAACAGATCGCAGGCGACGATGCCGGCGAGGATCAGCGCTGGCGGGATGGTGACGAAATAACGGTCGATCATCGGCTCGCTGATGTAGCCCTCGAACACGTGGATCAGGATATAGGCGACGACGGTCCACAGCGCCGGCACGAGGCCGAGCGTCAGCGCCACCAGCACGGCGGGAATGCCGCTGATGAAGGGGCCGAGATAAGGCACGATCTCCAGGATGCCGGCGAGCAGCGCCAGCGCGACCGCGTTCGGCAACCCGATCAGCCACACCGCGATGAACGACAGGATGCCGACACCGATCATCAGGATGAGCTGGCCGAGCAGCCAGAGCTTGAGCGAGCGGCCAATGGTATCGAGCGACTCCAAGACACGCAGCCGATGCGCCGGCGCGAACAGCTTGGAGAAACCGGTGCGGTAGAGCTCGGGTTGGGCAGCGAGATAGATCGCGCTGATGGCGAGCACCACCGCCGCTTCGACAAAGGTCAGCCCCGTCGACAGCACGCCGCTGAGCGCGCCGGTGAGGAAGGAGGTGCCTTTCTCGGTGACCTGGGCGCCGATCTGGCCGAGGCCGCTGTTCTGAAACGTTGCGTGCAGGTACTGCTCGCCGTCCCGGATGTTCTGCGCGAGCTGGCTGAACTGGCTCGATAGCTGTGCGCCGAAACGCCAGGCCATGAAGCCGAACAGCGCAACTACAATGCCGGTGGCGAGCGCGAGGCTCGGTCCCTGCGGCAGTCGCGTTCCGCGCGAAATGAACGATGCCAGCATGTCGAGCAGGACCGCCAGCACGACCGCGCCGAACACCAGCAGCACGCCCTGGCGCGTGTACCACAGCACGAATGCCAGCGCGGCCACCGCGATCCAGATCAGCGCCGTCTCGAATGTGCGGCGCGCGTTGTCCCAATCCATGTCGGTATCGTTGTCGCTGTCACGTGCACGAGGCTCGCGCAGCCGATGCGGCACTGGCGCACCGCGCGTATCCGGCACCGTCGCGCGAAATGGAACTCTAGCACCCAATTGCGGGGGAACACCAATCGTTCCGCCATACCGCCGGCTCGGGTTTGGATGCCATCGGCGCGACATGAAGTATCCGCTTTTGCCATTCCGCCATCACGGTATCGCCAAGGTTCTTCAACGCCGGCTTTTGCTGAAGCCGAATGCGGCCGGAAAACGGAACGCGAGGGGTTGGTCGGCGTTTCGGTGGAGCGGCGGTGCGGCCGCGGTCGGCGGCGTTGCCGGCATGGCCACGCTGCCGGCGGTGGACGCCATGCTGGAGCCCTGCCGCGGCATGGCCGCCGTGTTCAACCTCAGCCAGGGCGAGTGTCGAGACGGCCACTACGTCGGCGCGCCGGAGAACAACCTGGCGCCGTGGAATCGGTAGCGGCGGCAAGGATATCCAAGGGGCGCGGGATTTGCGCGTGTCGCTACGCCGCGCTCTGGCGTTTCGCCTGCTGGGCTGGGAACACGCAGGTGACCGTCGTGCCGCCGCCCTGGGCCGTGGACTCGAGCGACACCGTGCCGCCGTGCAGCTCGACGAAGGAGCGCACCAGCGACAGGCCGAGGCCCGGTCCGCGGTGCTGCGAGCCGCGCGGGTCGGTCTCGAACCAGTCGAACACCTTGTCCTTGAGGTCCGGCGGGATGCCCGGGCCCTGATCGGAGACCGTGAACGCGACGGCGTTCGGCCGGCGTTCGGCGGCCAGCGTGATGACGCCGCCCTTCGGCGAGAAGCCGACCGCGTTCGACAACAGATTGAACAGGATCTGCCGCAAGCGCCGCTCGTCGGCGGTGAAGCTGCCGATGCCGGCCGGCGCCGCGATGTCGAGCTTGAGGTGATCGTTGACCAGCCGGTCCTGAACGCCTTCCGCCGCCGCTTCCATGGCGCCGCGAATGTCGACCTCGGTGACGTTCAGATTCATCGCGCCGGCGTCGATGGTGGCGAGGTCGAGGATGTTGTTGATGATGGCGAGCAGCGCGTTGGTCGAGGTGGTGATGTAACCGAGATATTCGTGCTGCTTGTCGGTGAGCGGGCCGAAGGCGTCGTCGCCGAGCAGGTTGGCAAAGCCGATGATGTTGGTCAGCGGCGAGCGCAGTTCGTAGGAAACGTGGTGCACGAAGTCGATCTTGATGCGGTCGGCGGTCTCCAGCGCCTCGTTGCGCTCGCGCAGCGCGCGCTCGACGTTTACCGTGTCGGTGACGCTCTGGAAGGTGACGAGGGTGGCGCCGTCCGGCAGCGGCATGGTGGCGAGGTCGATCACCTCGCCGTCGCGCCGCTCGATGCGCGCCGTCACCGGCTCGCGGCCGTCGATGGCGGTGATGGCCGCGCGCAAGGTCCGCCACACCGTGCCGTCGTCGTGCTGGGCCTGGCACCAGGCGGTGACCTGTTCGACGTGCGGGTGCTGGTCGAGCGCGTCCGGCGTCAGCTTCCACAGCCGCTGGAAGGCCGGGTTGTGCAAGCGGATGCGTCCGTCGGAGCCGAACACCGCGACCGCTTCCTTGAGATGGTCGAGGGTTTCGCCCTGCACCTTGATGAGCGCGTCGTAACGCCGGTGCAGGTCGAGCCGCTCGGTGACGTCGTCGTAGAGATAGGTGACGCCGCCTTCCGGATTAGGCGCGGTGACGATGCGCAAGGTGCGACCGTCAGGCAGGAACCACATGTGCTCCTGCGGCTCGACCACGCGATAGGCCTCGTGCAGCGCGTTACGCCATTGCCGGAAGTCGCTTTCCTCGGGCAGCTTGCGGTCGCTGCGCAGACGATCGAGCAGGTCGTTGTCGCTCGGCGCCTGGTCGAGGAAGCCGGCGTCGATCTCGAACAACGCGCGGAAGGCGCTGTTGTAGAAGATCAGTTTGCGCTCGGCATTGAAGATGGCGACGCCGGTGGCGAGCTGGTCGAGCACACGGCGGTGGGCGTCGACGCTGCGGTCGTGCTCGGTGCGCATGGCCTCGACCTCGGTGCGGTCGATGGCGATGCCGGCGCTGCCCTGGCCGCTCGGGCCGGCCACCACGTCGAAGATGCGGCGCTGGCCGGCGGCGATCGCCGGCAGACGGGCGGTATAGGTCTCATGGGCGGCCTGCGCGCGCAGCAGCGCCTCGCGCGCCGGCCGGTCGAGCAACTCGATCTCGCGCATCACGGCGTCGTCGGCGTCGACCGCTTCCACCGCGCGCGCGTAAGCCGCGTTCACGAACGTCAGCCGGCCGTTCGGGTCGCGCGCCCATACCGGGGCCGGCAGGGTATCGAGCAGCGCGGCCATGGTGTCGACGTCGGCTTGCAGCCTGTCGTGCCGCTCGGCGAGCCGCACCAGTTGCTGCTCGATGCCGCCGATGTCGCGCAGCCGCAGCACCGCGCGGCCGGCGACGACCCGGCCTTCGGCATCGATCGGGCGGCCCGCCGCACTGGTCAGCGTCATTACGAAGCCGTGGCCCTCGCCGCGCAGGGTTTCGACGGCGTGCTCCATATCCTGGGCGGCGCCCGGCTCCAGCCAGGTGCCGAAGGCGAGCACGCGTTCGGGCCGCGCGCCCGACAGGATTATCGAGGTGTCGCCGAGAATGTTCGGCCGGTCGGAGGCGGCGGGCCATTCCACCAGCACCTGCGGTTCGGCGAGTAGCAGCGCCTTCAGGCGGTCGATCTCGGCGTTGAGGACGGAGGCCTCTTTGCGCGCCGCGCGTCGGCGGCGCTGTCTGTGCCGACGCGCACGCAGCAGGACGATGAGGACAAGCGCGGTGCCGCAGGCCGCGGCGAGGGCGAGGCCGATCGTGCTGGCGTCGCGGCCGGCGAGGTTGCCGACGGCGTGCTTCAGGCCCTGGAGCACTGCGCGCGCGGAACCGACGTCGGCATGGGCCGGCGCGACCGGCACCAGCAGCGAACTTGATATGACGAAAGCCGCTAGGACTCCGCCTCGCTTCGGGCGAGAACGCGGCCTCTCGTTCGCCGCCCGGATCGTCTCCGGCATTCAGTCTTGCCCCAAGGAAAAGCGCGCGGCGTCCGCCACGCCGCGTGCGAATCGTTGGACTTTACCCCCAACGGGAATCGCGTCGTAAGAGTCCAGACCGTGAACGATGAGTGGTAAACGAAAACGAATCAGGTTTGCTTCTGCGTCAGCGCCTGTCGTGTCATGTCTTCGACGTTGATGCCGGCAAGCGCGGACGAAAACACCCGTTCGGCTTCGCGCAACGTCGGCCACACCACCGTGCTGACCAGTGATGAACCGTTCGCCGGCGTATTGTCGACGTCTTCCGCCGTGCTGGCGGCGCGCAGAATGTCTTCCGCGCTGATGGCGTCTTGCGGCCGCGCCAGCTCGTAGCCGCCGCGTGGACCACGGATGCCTTTGAGAATGCCCTCATGCACCAGCGCTTGCAGCACCGGCTCGAGATGCCGTGGCGGCAGTTCATGGCGGGCGGCGAGGGCCTTGGCCGAAACCGGGCGTCCGCCGGCATGGATCGCTACATCGAGGACAGCAGCGATGGCGAGGATACCCTTACGGGATACCAGCGGCATTTGCATCACCGGTCATTTCTGCAACAATTTGCACCGATGGTAGTAATTTACAGAACGCTGGGCGTCTAGATGAAATCGTAACTAATATTACTCAACTTCCGGTAGAGCCGAATCCCCCGAAACCCCGCGCAGTCGGAGGTAGCGCTGCAACCTCTGATATGTCCACGTGCACCACGGGGGCAATCACTAGCTGCGCGATCCGCATGCCACGGGCGATCGTGACCGAATCGCTGCCAAAATTTACAAGTATCACTTGTACTTCGCCGCGGTAGTCGGCATCGACGGTGCCGGGCGCATTCAGCACACTCAATCCGTGTTTGACTGCCAGTCCCGAGCGCGGACGCACTTGGCCTTCGAAGCCGGCGGGCAGCGCCATGGCGAGCCCCGTTGGCACCAGGGCGCGCGTGCCGGGCGCGAGCGTGAGCGGCGCGTCTTCCGGCACCGCGGCCATGAGGTCGAGGCCGGCCGCGTGCGCGGTCTGGTAGGCCGGCAATGGCAGGTCCTCGCCATGCGGCAGCCGCATGATTTCGACGGTGGCGGCGCTCATGACTCGCATTCCTTCATCGTCGTCGCGATGCGCTCGATCAGCTTGGCGGCGACGGCTTCCTTCGATTGCGGCGGCCACGGCTCGACGCCGTCGGCGGTGACCAGCTGAATGGTGTTGCTGTCGCCGCCCATGATGCCGGTCGACGGTGACACGTCGTTGGCAAGGATCCAGTCGCAGCCCTTGCGCGCGCGCTTGGCCTTGGCATGCGCGGCGACGTTTTCGGTCTCGGCGGCAAAGCCGATGACGAGTTGCGGCCGTCCGCGCGTCTTGTGCGCGACGGTCGAGAGGATGTCCGGGTTCTCCGTCAGCGAAAACATCGGCGTGGCCTGGCCCGGCTGCTTCTTGATCTTCTGATCGCCTGCTTGCGCCACGCGCCAATCCGCCACTGCCGCGGCGAAGATTGCGACGTCGACCGGCAGCGCGTGCTCGACCGCGGCCAGCATCTCGCGCGCGCTCTCGACGTGGATCGTATCGACGCCCGCCGGATCGGCGACGCTAACCGGCCCGCTGACCAGCGTCACCTCGGCGCCGGCGCGCGCGGCGGCCGCGGCGATGGCATGGCCCTGCTTGCCGGAAGAACGGTTGGCGATGTAGCGCACGGGATCGATCGGCTCATGGGTCGGGCCCGATGTAACCAGAACGCGCAGGCCGGCGAGCGGTTTGGCGCCGTCACTCGAGAGGTGCTTTTCTACCACCCCGGCAATCTCGGTCGGCTCGGCCATGCGGCCCTTGCCGCTCTCGCCGGCTTCCGCCATCTCGCCCGCGTTGGGACCGACCAGCGCGACGCCGTCGGCGACAAGCCGGGCGAGATTGCGCTGGGTCGCTTTGCTCGCCCACATCGCGGGGTTCATCGCCGGCGCCAGCAGGATGCTCGCCTTGGTGGCGAGCAGCACGGCGCTGGCGAGGTCGTCGGCATGGCCGTTCGCCATCTTGGCCATCAGGTCGGCGGTCGCCGGCGCGACGACGATGAGGTCGGCCTCGCGCGCAAGACGGATGTGGCCGACGTCGAACTCGTGGGCGGGGTCGAACAGGTCGGTGTAGACGCGGCCGCCGACCAGCGCGCCGGCGGCGAGGGCCGTGACGAATTCCTGCGCCGCCTTGGTGAGGATGCAGCGCACGGCAAGCCCGCGCTCCTTCAGGCGGCGGATGAGGTCGAGGGATTTATAGGCCGCGATGCCGCCGCCGATGATCAGCAGCACGCGCTTCGCTTGCGGCGCGCTCTCGGCGCCCGGTGTCTCGCCCGCGTCGGTGGCGGGCGCCGGTGCCTCCTCTTGGTCCTCGGCCGCGGCACGCAGAATGGTGCGCACCTCGTCCTCCACCGAGCGGCCGTGGCGGGCCGCTCGCAGGCGGAGCTGCTGCTTGAGCTTGTCGTCGAGCTGGCGGACGGTCAGCGAGGCCATGGGAAAACCCTGAACTGGCAACAGGCTAGCACTAAATTGATTGCGGTGCAATCAATGCAATCATTGTCATACTACGACAGCGCCAGCAACGCGGCGCGTAGCTCGTCGGCGGAAGCCTCGCCGAGTTGCTTCTCGACGGCCGCGTGGCTTTCCCGCCAGATCGGATAGGCCTTGGCGAGCAGTGCGCGGCCGGCGGGCGTAATGACCAGACGGCGGCTGCGGCGGTCTTCCTTGTCCACCTTCACCCGCACCAACTTGCGCCGCTCCAGCGGCTTCAGCGCGGCGGTGAGCGTGGTGCGGTCCATGGCGAGTAGGGTGGCGACGCGGCCGCCTCGGCGCGGGTCATGAACGCCTTCATGCAGATGACGAAGTTCGATACTGCCACGCTGGAGCGCGCGGCGGCGGGGGAGGGGTGAGAGCGACTCTCGCCGTCATCCCGAGGTGCGAGCGAAGCGAGCCTCGAAGGGCGACGGATCGCCTCAGAAAATCATCACCCCGATCCACAACAGCAGCAGCGCGATGATCCACAGCGCCGCTGCGGTCCAGCGGTTGCGGCGGGCCTCAGCGCGGCCGATCTGCTCCACCGTTTCCGGCGACAGCACAAATCCATCACGCGTGATTTCGTCGAGCTGATCGAGCAGGGTGCCGGCGCGCGTCAGCAGGCTTGGCACCCGGCCGACGAAACGGCCGAGCTCGCCGGCGCCTTCCACCGCGCCTTCCAGCTTGCCGACCGGCCCGAGATTGCGCGCGATCCACTCGCGCACCACCGGATCGGCAGTGGTCCACATGTCGAGCTTGGGATCGAGCGAACGGGCGACGCCCTCCACCACCACCATGGTCTTCTGCAGCAGGATCAGCTCGGGGCGCGTGCGCATGTCGAACAGCCCCGTCACCTCGAACAGCAGCGTCAGCAGCTTGGCCATCGAGATGTCTTCGGCGGTGCGGTTGTGGATCGGCTCGCCGATGGCGCGGATCGCCTGCGCGAAGCTCTCGACCGAATGATGCCGCGGCACGTAGCCGGCGTCGAAATGGATCTGCGCGGTGCGCATATAGTCGCGGGTGATGAAGCCGAACAGGATCTCGGCCAGGAAGCGCCGCTCCTTGGGCCCGAGGCGACCCATGATGCCGAAGTCGACCGCCACCAGCCGACCGTCGTGGTCGATGAACAGATTGCCGGGGTGCATGTCGGCGTGGAAGAAGCCGTCGCGCAGGGCGTGGCGCAGGAAGCTCTGGATCACCGTCCGCCCAAGCATAGGCAGGTCGCAGCCTTTGGCGGCGAGCGCATCGTGGTCGGCGAGGCGGGTGCCGTCGATCCATTCCAGCGTCAGCACCTCGCGCGCGGTGCGGTCCCAGTTCACCGTCGGCACGCGGAAGTCGGCGTCGTCCTTGGTGTTCTCCGCCATTTCGGAAGAGGCGGCGGCTTCCAGGCGGAAGTCCATCTCCATCGCCACCGAGCGCGCCAGCGTATGGACGACCTCGACCAGCCGCAGCCGCTGCGCTTCGGTCGAGACGGCTTCCGCCTTGCGGGCGACGAAGAAGAAGGCATCGAGGTCGGAGCGGAAGCGCCGCTCGATGCCCGGCCGTAGAACCTTCACCGCCACGGCCTTGCGCTCGCCGTTTTCCTCGATCGTGGCGCGGTGCACCTGGGCGATGGAGGCGGCGGCGACCGCCGGCCCGAAGCTGACATAAGCCTCTTTCACCGACTTGCCGAGCGCGGCAGCGATGGCGGCTTCCGCCTCGGCATGCGGGAAAGCCGGCATCTTGTCCTGCAGGCTTTCGAGGTCGCGCGCGATGGTCTGGCCCACCACGTCGGGGCGCGTCGCCAGGAACTGGCCGAGTTTGACGTAGGTCGGCCCCAGGCGCGTCAGCGCGGCGGCGAGACGGCTTGAGCCTTCACCGGCGCCGCGGCGCTCGATCAGACGGCCGAGCGCGACCGCCCATTTGGTGCCGAGCGGCAGCGGCTTGGTGTCGACCAGGGCGAGCACGCCCTCGCGTGCGAACACGAAGCCGGCGCGGGCGAGACGAAAGAGATGGGAAACGGCGGATATCACTTAAAGCTTCCAGCCTGAATGCAGCGCGACCACGCCGCCGGTCATCTGGGTATACGACACGCGACGGAAGCCGGCGTGTTCGATCATGGCGGCGAAGGCCTTGGGCTTGGGAAACTTGCGGATCGATTCCACCAGATACTGATAGGCCTCGCGGTCGCCGGTCACCGCGCGGCCGACGGTCGGGATCACCTGGAACGAATAAAGCTCGTAGAGCTTGTCGAGCCCGGGCACGTCGACGGCGGAGAATTCCAGGCACAGGAAACGGCCGCCGAACT
This sequence comes from Pseudolabrys sp., assembly GCA_037381985.1. Taxonomy (GTDB): domain Bacteria; phylum Pseudomonadota; class Alphaproteobacteria; order Rhizobiales; family Xanthobacteraceae; genus Pseudolabrys. The sequence goes on along the minus strand of JARRQH010000010.1, from coordinate 26,897 downwards.
TGAGCACGCGATATATTTCCGAGAGCGCCTGCGGGATGCGCGGCACGTTACGGATGCCGAAGGCGATGGTGACGCAGTCGAAGCTCTTGTCGGCGTAAGGCAGCTCTTCGGCGTTGCCCTGCTCGAAGCTGACCACGTGGTCGAGACCCTGGGTCTGGGCGCGCTCGGCGCCGACGGCAAGCATTTCGGCGTTGATGTCGCAGACCGTGACGCGGGTGCCGGGGCCGCCCGCCGCCACCGTGCGGAAGGCGATGTCGCCGGTGCCGCCGGCGAGGTCGAGCAGGGCGAAGGACTTGCCCGACTTCTCACGAAGACGGCCGGGACGGCCTTTTGGTGGCGGGTTCACCGCCGTCACCAGGGCGTCCTTCCAGGCCCGGTGGAGGCCGCCCGACATCAGGTCGTTCATGAGGTCGTAGCGGCGCGCCACCGAATGGAAGACGTCGTCGACCCGCCCCTGTTTCTCGTCCAGGGGGATGTTCTCGTAGCCGAAATGGGTCTCGGCTTGGGTCTCTTTTCGCGCCGCGGTCATGTCTGAATAATCCTTTGCGGGCAGGACCATAGCGCTATCGGGCGGGGGAGGCTATGACGGTGTTCCGCTTTCCCGACAGGGGGTTAAGAAAGGCGCCATGCCCGAACTGCCCGAGGTCGAAACCGTCCGCATCGGGCTTGCCCCGGCCATGGAGGGCGCGCGCTTCAAAAAGGTGGAGGTGCGCGACCGCCGGCTGCGCTGGCCGGTCGCCAAGGACTTCGAGAAGCGGCTCGAGGGCCAGAAGGTTGAGGGCCTCGGGCGCCGCGCCAAATACCTGCTGGCGGATCTGTCCTCCGGTGACGTGCTGCTCATGCATCTCGGCATGTCGGGCTCGATGCGCGTCGGGCACGAGTCGCGGCCGGGCATCTACTACCATGAGAAGTCGAAGAGTAAATCGCACGACCACGTCGTGTTCCACATGTCGAACGGCGAGACGATCACCTTCAACGACCCGCGCCGCTTCGGCTCCATGAAGATCGTGCCGCGCGCCAAGCTCGACGAGGAGCCGCTGCTGCGTTCGCTCGGGCCGGAACCTTTGGGAAATGCCTTCGACGCAGGCATGCTGGCCAAGGCCTGCGCGGGCAAGAAGACATCTCTGAAAGCCGCGCTGCTCGACCAGCGCATCGTGGCGGGCCTCGGCAACATCTACGTCTGCGAGGCGCTGTTCCGCGCGCATTTGTCGCCAAGCGCATCGTGCAGACGGGGCGCTCGACGTTCTATTGTCCTTCGTGCCAGAAATAGCCGACATCACCGGGAGAGAGCCGACATGAGTTACGAACATATCCTCACTGAAACCAAGGGCCGGGTCGGCATCATCCGGCTCAACCGGCCGAAGGCGCTCAACGCGCTCAATCTCAAGCTGATGGACGAGCTCAACCAGGCGGTCGACGCCTTCGACGCCGACCCGGCTATCGGCTGCATGCTGATCACCGGCAACGAGAAGGCCTTCGCCGCCGGCGCCGACATCAAGGAGATGGCCGACAACGAGTACATCGACGTCTATCTCAACAACTTCTCCAAGCCCTGGGACCACACCGCGCACGCACGCAAGCCGGTGGTCGCCGCGGTGGCCGGCTTTGCGCTCGGCGGCGGCTGCGAGCTGGCCATGCAGTGCGACATGGTGATCGCCGCCGACACGGCGAAGTTCGGCCAGCCCGAGATCAAGCTCGGCGTCATCCCCGGCATCGGCGGCACCCAGCGGCTGACCCGCGCGGTCGGCAAGGCCAAGGCCATGGACCTCATCCTCACCGGCCGCATGATGGATGCAACCGAAGCCGAAAAGGCTGGCCTGGTGGCGCGGGTGGTGCCGGCGGACGCGCTGATGGACGAGGCCATGAAGGCCGCCGAAACCATCGCGACCATGTCGCTGCCGTCGGTGCTGGCGGCCAAGGAAGCGGTCAACCGCGCCTTCGAATCGAGCCTCGCCGAGGGCGTGCTGTTCGAACGCCGCGCCTTCCATGCGCTGTTCGCGACCCAGGATCAGAAGGAAGGCATGAAGGCGTTCGTGGAGAAGCGTAAGCCGGATTGGAAGAACAGGTAGGGCGCGGGTTCGCCAACTCTGATATCGTCCTCCGCGAAAGCGGGACCCAGTAAACACCAGAGACCGCGGGGATTACTGGATCGTCCGCTTTCGCGGACGATGACACCCTCGGGGTGTGGCCTGGTCGACCGTTACTTCCTGACGCAAATCACGCGCACCAGCGCATCGCGCGCGTTGCCGCTCGTCGCTGTCGTCACGTCATGCGCGTGCAGGAAATCCCGGATCGTGGCGGTCGTCACCAGATGCACCGGCGCCAGCGGTGGGCCGTTGCTCGCCAGCACCGCGTTGCGCGTGCCCATCATGCCGACGACGTGACCGGCGTCATCAAGCACGGCGCCGCCGGACAGCCCGGCCATCGGGACCGGCTGCCGCAGGTCGACGGCGCCGCCGCTCGCAAGCCGCGCCTTGAACTCCTTGGGCGAATGCGCGCCTTGCTGGTCGTGCGGGTCGGGAATGCCGATCAGCGTCAGCGACTTTCTTGATTCCTTGGTTTTCGCGACGTCGCGCGGCAGCGGCAGCGCCGGCAGGTCGCGCTGGCCGTAGACGCGCAACAACGCCAGCCCCTGGGCCTTGTCTTCGGCGACGCGCTCGGCGCTGCCGAGGCCGGCGGCGACGATCACCTTGCAGCCGTCGGTCACCTGGCGGTCGGTGACGATATCGCCGCGGGCGCCAACGATCAGCCCGGTGCCGTATTCGACCGGCCTCGCCAGCACCGCGAACGGCATAGCGCGTGCCGGAAACGGCGCGAACGCCGCGGCCATCGCATTCACCACCGGCGCGACGATGCCGTTCATGGCCTGGTCGTAGAGCAGGGTGTAGCCGCGGATCTCGCCGTCGCGTTGCTCGGCATGCACGTCGAAATATTTCAAGCGTTGCATGCCGTGCAGGGCAAAATCGTGATCGTTCAGGGTGTGGCGCGACACGCGCCGCGTCGACGGCGTCTTGCGTTCCCGCGCGTAGAGATCCTTGAGGGTGAGATGCGGATCCTTCAGCCGGAAGGTTTCGATCTGCATCGCGCCGTTCGGCGACGTCCAGCGCGTGCCGTGGGCTGCGTCATGCGCGGCCGGCGTCAGCTTGGTCGGCAGGCCGATGCGGATGCCGGTCGCCGGATCGGTGACCACGCGCCAGCCGAAGCGGCGCACGTAGCGGTCGCCGGCGGCGAGCAATGCGGCACGCTGCTTGACGGTGAGCACGCCGGTAACTTTCTCCTTGTGCCGCTTCTGGAAGTTCTTGACCGCGGCGGTGAGCGGCGCGTCAGTCTTGCCCGCGCCGTCGTAGTCGCCGGCCCACATCAGCGCCGACTGGATGCGCAGCCGCTCGCCGGCCGGGATGCCGGCGCGCATGTCCGCTTGCGGCGGCGCGATGTCGTCGGGGCGCGGCGGCGGCGTGGCGACCGCGCCGGTGGTCTCGGCCTGTTTTTCGCTCTCGGCCGGAGCGCTACGGGCGGCGATGGATTGCGTTTCGGCGGGCTTCGGCTTTGTGGCAGCGGATTTGGCCTTCGCTTTGGCGTCGGCCTTAGCGTCGGTCTTGGCGTCGGCCTTGGCGGGCCGTGCGTCCGGCACGGCCTTCGGCAGCGGCACGTCCTTATGCGGCTTGTGCGGCAGCCGGACCGTGTGGCGGCGGCGGTGGTGGTGCTTCGGCTTGGCCTTGGCGTCTTTCTTGGCGCCTTTCGACGCCGCGCTGGTGGTGAACAGCCGCTCCAATATGCCCGCCCGCGCCGCGGGCGCGCTCAGGCCGAAAGCCGGCGCCAAAAAGGCGAGCACCAACAGGATCGGGACACGACGCATCGACACATCAACGCCACGGTTACGATGGACCCGGAGCATGCTAGTCCATCGCCGCGCGGGCGCAAAGCCGCCGAGCCCTCCGGCCGCGGTTGGTCTCCCGGGCGCCGCCGGTGCTAAGGTTTGCCATGCTCGACCCATCGGAACTCGAACGTTACGCCCGCCACATCGTCCTGCGTGAAGTGGGCGGCCCCGGCCAGGGCAAGCTCAAGGCCGCCCGCGTGCTGGTGATCGGTGCCGGCGGCCTCGGCGCGCCGGTGCTGCTATATCTTGCCGCGGCCGGCGTCGGCACTCTCGGCGTCGTTGACGACGACGTGGTGTCGCTGTCCAACCTGCAGCGCCAGGTGATCTTCGGCACCGACGACATCGGCGACCGCAAGGTGGATGGCGCGGAAGCCGTGATCTCGCGGCTCAATCCGCACGTCGCGGTCGAGACCCATATGACGCGCCTCGATGCCGGCAACGCGCTCGACCTGATTTCGGGCTACGACCTCGTCGTCGACGGCTCCGATAATTTCGATACGCGCTATCTCTCGTCAGACGCCTGCTACTTCGCGAAGAAACCGCTGATCACGGCAGCGGTCGGCACCTTCGACGGCTCGCTCACCTCGATCCGCGCGCACGAGACCGGCGCCGACGGCAAGCCCAACCCGACCTATCGCTGTCTGTTTCCCGAGCCGCCGCCGCCCGGCTCGATTCCGGCCTGCGCGGAAGCGGGCATCCTCGGCGCGCTGCCGGGCGTGCTCGGCTCATTGATGGCGCTTGAAGTGATCCGCGAGATCGTCGGTTTCGGCGAGGGGCTGGTCGGGCGGTTGCTGATGGTCGACGCCCGCTCGATGCGCTTCGAGACGCTGAGCTATGGGTGGGATCCGGCCAATCCGTTGAACGGTGAGACGCCGACGATCAGGGATTTGTCGGGGCATACGCGGTAATCACTTGCTGTCATGCCCCGCGAAGGCGGGGCATCCAGTAATCACTGACAGCCTACTGTTTACTGGATCATCCGCCTTCGCGGATGATGACGGCCGAGTGTGATGCGCTTCACAGCATCGACGGCAACACACGGTCCGGCGGCCGGTGCCCGTCCATGAAGGTGCGGATGTTGATGATCACCTTCTCGCCCATGTCGATGCGGCCTTCGAGCGTGGCCGAGCCCATGTGCGGCAGCAGCACCACCTTGCCGTCGCGCGCGAGCTTGACGAGCTTGGGGTTCACCGCCGGCTCGTGCTCGAACACGTCGAGGCCGGCACCGGCGATCTGGCCGCCTTCGAACAGCCGCGATAGCGCGTTCTCGTCGATCACCTCGCCGCGAGACTCGCCGCGCGAGGTGTTGACGATATAGCTCTCCGATCGCAGCAGTTTCAGCCGCCGCGCCGACAGCAGATGGTAGGTCGCCGGCGTGTGCGGGCAGTTGATCGAGATGATGTCCATGCGGGCGAGCATCTGGTCGAGGCTCTCCCAATAGGTAGCGTCGAGGTCCTGCTCGATCGCGGGCGCGACGCGGCGGCGGTTGTGATAGTGGATCTGCAGGCCGAAGGCGCCGGCGCGCCGCGCCACCGCCTGGCCGATGCGGCCCATGCCGACGATGCCCAGCCGCTTGCCCCAGATGCGGTGGCCGAGCATCCAGGTCGGCGACCAGCCCGTCCAACTGCTGTCGTCCGTAGTGACGATGTTGGCGCCTTCCACCAGCCGCCGCGGCACCGCCAGGATCAGCGCCATAGTCATGTCGGCGGTGTCCTCGGTCAGCACGCCCGGTGTGTTGGTGACCGTGATGCCGCGCTGCACGGCGGTGGCGACGTCGATATTGTCGACGCCGTTGCCGAAATTGGCGATCAGCTTGAGTTGCTCGCCGGCCTTGCCGAGCACGGCCGCGTCGATGCGGTCGGTGACGGTGGGCACCAGCACGTCGGCGCTCTTCACCGCCTCGGCGAGTTGGGCCTGGGTCATGGGCTTGTCGTCGGGGTTGAGGCGGGCGTCGAAAAGTTCCCGCATCCGCAGCTCGACGTTGTCGGGCAGCTTGCGCGTAACAACCACGAGCGGTTTCTTGGTCTTCGCCATTGTCCTCTTCACCGCGGCGTCCGGCGGATTGTCACCCCGCCAAAATTGCGCCGATTCAGCCCTCTTTAACCGTGCTCACCCACACTGCGGCCGTGCCGCAGGCACGCCCCAAACTCATGCTTTTTCCTAGCAGATGGCCGTCACAACACAAAGCTCTGGCGCCGCGCGCCGCCGCTTTGCCGCCGCCCTCGTGGCGGCGGCCGGCATTTTACTATTGGCGCTGGTGGGGACCCTGGCGCAGGCCGCCGGCGGCGCCAAAGCGACCAAGGGGGCCAAGGGGACGGATATCGCGCTCGGCCGCGGCTCGGTGACCGGCCTGCCGGTGCCCCGGTTCGTGAGCCTGAAGGCGGACCGGATCAACGTCCGCTCCGGCCCCAGCCGCGATCAGGACGTGCAGTGGGTTTACACCCGTGCCGGGATGCCGGTGGAAATCACCGCTGAGTTTGAGAACTGGCGGCGCATCCGCGATTGGCAGGGGGCGGAAGGCTGGGTCTACCACTCGCTCCTGTCCGGCAAGCGCACCGCGGTGGTGGTGCCGACCCTGAAGACCGACCTGGTGCCGCTCTACGCCAACCCGGACGCCAAGTCCGCGGTGGTGGCGCGCCTGCAGGCCGGCGTGCTGGGCAAGCTGGTATCCTGCACGGGCACTTGGTGCGAGTTCAGCGGCAAGGGCTTCGACGGCTGGATCATGCAGATCCGCCTGTGGGGCGCCTATCCGAACGAGAAGGTCGACGACTAATCCAGCTGCGCCAAAAGCGAAATGGCCGGGACATAGGCGTTCTGAAGAACGCCGTTATTCGAACTTCTACGCCCGGCCACGATCATTCAAACAAGCTGAAAAACGCCCGTTATTTCTTCTTCCGCAGCCGCACCACCACATCGACGCGGGCGATTTCGTAGCCTTCCGGCGGGGTCGGCGCGGCGCGCAGCATCACGTCGGCGTCCGGAATGTCGAGCACCGCGTCGTCGTCTTCCACGTAGAAGTGGTGGTGGGACGACACGTTGGTGTCGAAATAGGCCTTGGCGCCGTCGACCGCGACCTGACGCAGCAGACCGACCTCGGTAAACTGGTGCAGCGTGTTGTAGATGGTGGCAAGCGAAACCGGCACCTTGGCGCGGCTGGCCTCCTCGTAGAGCATTTCCGCGGTCAGATGGCGGTCGCCCTTGCCGAACAGGATCCAGCCCAGCGCCATGCGCTGGCGCGTGGGCCGCAAGCCAACCTGGCGCAACATTGCCTTCACGTCGTGCCACGGACAACCCGTCATTGAGGACGTGTCGCCGATCGGCAAGGTCATGGTGCAGGTCTGCGTCATCGCTGTACCCCGATGGGTCGGCATCCCGCGGACCCGGCATCAGACTGTTTCATCTGCAACATACACGACTCCCGGCGCTAGATGCAACTCCCTCGCAACAGCACCAAAAGGTGCCTAATAGCCCAATATTGCGGCCATTTTGTCGCGGTGCCGGTGGGGACAACCCAAATTGCCGGCGGTCTTCGCGGTCTCCAGCTTGGACCGGCCAATCCCCTTATGTTAGGAATTCGGCCAACCAATAGCAGCCAGATCCGCAGGGCGGGGCGAACACAGCGATGGAAGAACGGCGTCACAGCTTCGAATACGAGGACCTGCTTGCCTGCGGCCGCGGTGAGCTGTTCGGCCCGGGCAACGCGCAGCTCCCGCTGCCGCCGATGCTGATGTTTGACCGCATCACCGACATCCAGGAGAGCGGCGGTGAGCACGGCAAGGGCATGATACGCGCCGAGCTCGACCTGAAGCCGGACCTCTGGTTCTTCCTCTGCCATTTCAAGGGCGACCCGGTGATGCCGGGCTGCCTCGGCCTCGACGCACTGTGGCAGATGGTGGGCTTTTTCCTCGGCTGGCTGGGGGCGCCCGGCCGCGGCCGCGCGCTGGGCTTAGGCGAGCTCAAGTTCTCGGGCCAGGTGCTGCCGACCATGAAGAAGGTGGTCTACGGCATCGACTTCAAGCGGGTGATGCGCTCCAAGCTGGTGCTCGGCATCGCCGACGGCTGGCTCGCCGCCGACGGTGAGGTGATCTACAAGGCTTCCGACCTCAAGGTCGGCCTGTTCAAGCAGGACGAGGCGTTACAGCCGAGTGGCGCTTGAGGCCGACGGCATTGGCGGGGCCGCGCGGCATTCCCGGCATGGGGGTTGCGGGCCGGTTCCGCCCGGGCGATCTAAGGTGATGGCCCCATGATCCTAGGTCCCGTAATCTCGGGCTTTGTGATCGTGTGGTCCACGGGCTGCGCCCCTATGAGCAAACCACTGCGCCAGTTGAGGATATTCTGATTATGCGACGGGTCGTCGTCACCGGGATGGGCATTGTCTCATCGATCGGCAACAACACGCAGGAGGTCGTGGCGAGCCTGCGCGAGGCCGAGTCCGGCATCGTCAAGGCCGACAGATACGCTGAGCTCGGCTTCCGCTGCCAGGTGCACGGCGCGCCGACGCTTGATCCCGCCGAGGTCGTCGACCGCCGCGCTATGCGTTTTCACGGCGGCGGTACCGCCTGGAACCACGTCGCCATGGATCAGGCGATCCGCGATTCCGGCGTCGAGGAAAGCGACATCTCCAACCCGCGCACCGGCATCGTCATGGGCTCGGGCGGCCCCTCGACCCGCACGTTGATCGAGGCCGCCGACACCGCGCGCGCCAAGGGCCCCAAGCGCATCGGGCCGTTCGCTGTGCCGAAGGCGATGTCGTCGACCGCCTCGGCGACGCTCGCGACCTGGTTCAAGATCAAGGGCGTGAACTATTCGATCTCATCGGCCTGCGCGACCTCCAACCACTGCATCGGCAATGCCGCGGAACTGATCCAGTGGGGCAAGCAGGACATGATGTTTGCCGGCGGCTGCGAGGAGCTCGACTGGACGCTGTCGATGCTGTTCGACGCCATGGGCGCCATGTCGTCCAAGTACAACGACACCCCGCAGAAGGCGTCGCGCGCCTATGACGCCGACCGCGACGGGTTCGTGATCGCCGGCGGTGCCGGCGTGCTGGTGCTGGAAGAGCTCGAGCACGCCAAGGCGCGCGGCGCCAAGATCTATGCCGAGGTGGCCGGCTATGGCGCCACTTCGGACGGTTACGACATGGTCGCGCCATCGGGCGAGGGTGGCGAGCGCTGCATGCGCATGGCGCTCGAAACCTGCGAGGTGCCGATCGATTACGTCAATCCGCATGCCACCTCGACCCCGGCCGGCGATGGACCCGAGATCGAAGCCTTGCGCAACATCTTCGGCAGTGGCGACAAGTGCCCGCCGATCTCGGCCACCAAGTCGCTCACCGGCCATTCGCTCGGTGCCACCGGCGTGCAGGAGGCGATCTATTCGCTGCTCATGATGCAGAACGGCTTCATCTGCGAGAGCGCCAATATCGAGACCATCGATCCCGCCTTCGCCGACATGCCGATCCTGCGTGAGCGCAAGGATAACGTCGCGATCGGCGCGGTGCTGTCGAATTCGTTCGGCTTCGGCGGCACCAACGCCTCGCTGGTGCTCAAGCACGTGGACGCGTGAGCGTTTGCGTCTTTGACTAAGCTGTCATGCCCCGCGAAAGCGGGGCATCTAGTACGCGCGGTGTTGCTTTGTTGCGAAGGCAGGGGTTACTGGGTCACCCGCCTTCGCGGGTGACGACATTTGAGGGGCTATATCGATGCCGGGACTGATGGAAGGCAAGCGCGGGCTGGTGATGGGGGTCGCCAACGACCACTCGATCGCCTGGGGCATCGCCAAGACGCTTAGCCAGCATGGCGCCGAGCTGGCCTTCACCTATCAGGGCGATGCGCTCGCCAAGCGCGTCAAGCCGCTCGCCGAACAGGCCGGCTCCACCTTCACCATGCCCTGCGACGTCGAGGATATCGCCTCGGTCGACGCGGTGTTCGACGAGATCAAGAGCAAGTGGGGCACGATGGATTTCCTCGTGCACGCGGTGGCGTTTTCCGACAAGAGCCAGCTCAAGGGCCGCTACGCCGATTCGACGCGCGAGAACTTCGTACGCACCCTGGTGATCTCCTGCTTTGCCTTCACCGAAGCCGCCAAGCGCGCCGCCGCGCTGATGCCGAACGGCGGCTCGATGCTGACGCTGACCTATAACGGCGGCGACCGCGCCATGCCGAACTACAACGTCATGGGCGTGGCCAAGGCCGGGCTCGAAGCCTCGGTGCGTTATCTCGCCGTCGACTTCGGCCACCAGAAGATCCGCGTCAACGCCATCTCGGCGGGGCCGATCCGTACGCTCGCCGGCGCCGGCATCGGCGACGCGCGCTACATGTTCGCCTTCCAGCAGAAGTATTCGCCGCTCGGCCGCGGCGTGACGCTCGACGAACTCGGCGGCGCCGGGCTTTACCTGTGCTCGGATCTCTCCACCGGCGTCACCGGCGAGATTCATTTCGTCGACAGCGGCTACAACGTCATCGCCATGCCGCAACCCGACGCGCTGAAGGCGGCCGGCGGCGAGGTCGAGAACGGCGGCTGAGCGGCTGGGACGACGCCTTCGCTTATGCCTGTTCTGATGCGGCTGTCGCTGTGCGACGATGGCTCTTTCGTTGAGATGTTTTATATGGAGCGCGCCGCCTGTCTGTGGGGCGCCGCGCTTAGACTTGATGACGCGGGTTGTATTCGCGTGCCCGAAGGCATCGGCCTCGAACCGGATCGCGGCGTGATCGGGCGCTTTAGAATATCTTGATTTCGAAGCGCACAATAAAAAACGGCCGGGGCGAACCCTGGCCGTTTCTTTTTGCCGTTCGGGCCAATCTTGTTGAAAAGCCTTGCCAATCGCATAAGTGTATGCTTATGTATATGAATGGCTGCGAACGAGATATTCCGCGCTTTAGCCGATCCGACTCGCCGCGCGATTTTCGAGAAGCTGGCGATCGGCAGCATGAACGCCAGTGCCTTGCGTGAGGGTATGGCGATCAGCCAACCGGCAATGTCGCAACATCTTGCCGTTCTTCGAGACGCCGGATTGGTGCGCGAAGAGCGCCAGGGGCGTTTCATGAACTATGAGGTCGATCCCGAAGGGTTGGCTTTCATCGCGCAATGGTTGGCGAGATACCGCGCCTACTGGCCTGTACGCATCGAAGCGCTCAAGGTCTTGCTGAAGGATATGGGTCAATGAATAACGAAAAGGCCAAAAAGCGGACAAACGGCATCGAACTTGAATATGAATTCGATGAGTCGCCACAGAAGATTTGGCGTGCGATTACGGTGCCGGCGCTTCGGGAACAATGGCTGCCGAAAGAAGCGTTGGCCGATTCGGAGGCGGTTTCGATAACGCCCGGTGAAGAGGTCCGCTATCGGATGCGCGATCGCGCCCCGCCGTATCTCGAAAGCACCGTGACGTTCCGAATCGCTCCAAACCCGAGCGGAGGAACCAGTCTGTGGGTCACCCACGAACTGACGGATTTGAGATACAGTCGTATGACGAAGGCTGCCGCAAACGGCAACAGCCCTGCCATTATGCTTGCCGCCTGAGTTAGCGCACCGTTCATCAGATTCGGAAAAACTGGAGTTCGCGATGCGCGAAGCGATGCAACTCGTCCCTGTGGTTATCGAGCAATCCAGCAGAGGCGAGCGGTCGTTCGACATTTATTCCCGCTTGCTTCGCGAGAGAATCATTTTTCTCAACGGCGAAGTCACTGATGCCGTTTCAGCGCTGGTGTGCGCGCAATTGCTGTTTCTTGAAGCGGAAAATTCGAAGAAGGCGATCAATCTCTATATCAACTCGCCAGGTGGCGTCGTGAGCAGCGGCCTCGCGATGTATGACACCATGCGCCACATCCGTGCGCCCGTGCATACGCTTTGCATGGGGACGGCGCGGTCAATGGGCTCTTTTCTGTTGATGGCGGGAGAGCCTAGTGAGCGGGCCGCACTGCCAAACGCCAGCATCCTTGTCCACCAGCCGTCAGGCGGCTTCCAAGGACAAGCATCGGACATGCTCATTCATGCCGAGGAGATCAAGAGAACCAAGGAGCGGATGACGCGCCTTTATGCCCAGCATTGTCGCCGAACTTATGAAGAGTTTGAGCGTGCTATGGATCGCGACCATTTTATGACTGCCGAGGAAGCCTTGGAGTGGGGCCTGATAGATCGCATTCTGCATGTGAAGGAGAAAGAAAAAATCGCGACTTCGTAGATACGATGCCGTGCAAGAGGTTGCCGCGTCGTGCGCCGCTTCGCATGCGTATCGGAGTAATGAGGTCGACGTAAAAACGGCCGGGGCGAACCCCGGCCGTTTCGTTTCGCGGTGCGGTGAGCGGCGATCAGCCCAGATCGAAGCGATCCGCGTTCATCACCTTGGTCCAGGCCGCCACGAAGTCCTTCACGAACTTTTCGGCGTTGTCGTCCTGGGCGTAGACCTCGGCATAGGCGCGCAGGATCGAGTTCGAGCCGAACACGAGATCCATGCGCGTCGCGGTCCACTTGACTTTGTCGGTCTTGCGGTCGCGGACCTCATAGACGCCTGTGTCGGCCGGGACCCACTTGTTGGCCATGTCGGTCAGGTTGACGAAGAAGTCGTTCGTCAGCGCGCCTTCACGATCGGTGAACACGCCATGCTTCGTGCCGCCATGGTTGGTGCCCATTACGCGCATGCCGCCGACCAGAACGGTCATCTCGGGAGCGGTCAGGCCCATGAGCTGGGTGCGGTCGAGCATCAACTCTTCCGGGCTGACGACATAATCCTTCTTCAGCCAGTTGCGGTAACCGTCGTGGATCGGCTCGAGCGGCTCGAAGGACTCCGCGTCGGTCATCTCGTCGGTCGCGTCGCCGCGGCCTGGCTCGAACGGCACGGAGACGTCGTAGCCGGTGGCCTTCGCGGCCTGCTCGACGCCGACATTGCCGGCCAGGACGATGACGTCGGCGATACTCGCGCCGGCTTCCTTGGCGATCGGCTCGAGCACGGACAGGACCTTCGCCAGACGCTTCGGCTCGTTGCCATCCCAGTCCTTCTGGGGAGCGAGGCGGATGCGCGCACCGTTGGCGCCGCCGCGCATGTCGGAGCCACGGTAGGTGCGGGCGCTGTCCCATGCGGTCGAGACCATTTCGCCGACGGACAGGCCGCTCGCCGCGATCTTCGACTTGACACCGCCGATGTCGTAGTTGGTCGGGCCGACCGGGACCGGATCCTGCCAGACCAGGTCTTCCGCAGGCACGTCCGGACCGACGTAGCGCGCCTTTGGACCCATGTCGCGGTGGGTCAGCTTGAACCAAGCGCGGGCGAAGGTGTCCTTGAAATACTCCGGATCGGCCATGAACTTCTGGCAGATCGCGTTGTAGACCGGGTCCATCTTCATCGCCATGTCGGCATCGGTCATCATCGGATTGTGACGCTCGGTCGGATCGGATGTGTCGAGCGGCTTGTCCTCTTCCTTAATGTTCACCGGTTCCCACTGATTGGCGCCGGCCGGGCTTTTTTTCAGCTCCCACTCATGGCCGAACAGCATTTCGAAGAAGCCCATGTCGAACTTTGTCGGGTTCGTGGTCCAGGCGCCTTCGAGGCCGGAGGTGACGGCGTTGGCGGCCTTGCCGTCCAATCTCGCATTGGCCCAGCCGAGACCCTGCTCCTCGACGCCGGCGCCTTCCGGCTCCGGACCGAGCAGCTTGGCGTCGCCATTGCCGTGGGTCTTGCCGACGGTGTGGCCGCCGGCGGTCAGGGCGGCGGTTTCCTCGTCGTTCATCGCCATGCGCTTGAACGTCTCGCGGACCTGGGCAGCAGTCTTCATCGGGTCCGGGTTGCCGTTCACGCCTTCCGGGTTGACGTAGATCAGGCCCATCTGCACGGCGGCTAGCGGGTTTTCCATGGTCGCCGGATCGTCGACGTTGTCATAGCGTCCGTCGGACGGCGCCAGCCACTCCTTTTCCGCGCCCCAATAGGTGTCCTTCTCTGGGTGCCAGATGTCTTCACGGCCAAACGCGAAGCCGAAGGTCTTCAGGCCCATGGATTCATAGGCGATATTGCCGGCCAGGATGATCAGGTCGGCCCAGGAGACGCTGTTGCCGTACTTCTTCTTGATCGGCCATAGCAGGCGGCGCGCCTTGTCGAGGCTGACGTTATCCGGCCAGGAATTCAGCGGCGCGAAGCGCTGGTTGCCGGTGCCGCCACCGCCGCGGCCGTCGGCCAGACGGTAGGAACCGGCGGCGTGCCACGCCATGCGGATCATCAGGCCGCCATAGTGGCCCCAGTCGGCCGGCCACCATTCCTGGCTGTCGGTCATCAGTGCGGTGAGGTCTTTCTTGAGCGCCTCGACGTCGAGCTTCTTCAACTCCTCGCGGTAGTCGAAGTCCTTCCCCATCGGGCTGGTCTTGGTGTCGTGCTGATGCAGGATGTCGAGGTTGAGGGCGTTCGGCCACCAGTCCATGTTCGACGAACCGACCTCGGTAACCGCGCCGTGCATCACCGGGCATCCGCCCGTGCTCTTGTCAGTTTTTGCGTCCATCTTTCTCTCCGATCGTAAGCTGTAATCTTCTTCGCGGTGTTCGTATGTGATTCTTGCGACTTGTTGCCGGCCGGATCGCCGGCGGGCGTGGGCAAGGTTCGTCGCGTCGTTGTCTCGGGCGTTCCTCCTCGCGGACCGACAAGTTGGAGGATGGGCAGGGTTGCAAGGTCTTCAGGCAGTCCTGTGACGGTTGCGATTGTAACTATTATCGCTCAAAATCACGATCAGGTCCAATCGTATTGATTGGCTATGGTAATAAGATTATCTGATCGTCATGATCCCTTTGCGGCAGCTTCGGTATCTCGCTTCGCTCGCCCGCCACCGCCATTTCGGCCGGGCGGCGGAGGATTGCGCCGTCACCCAGCCGGCGCTCTCCATGCAGATTCGGGAGCTGGAGCGCGAGATCGGCGCCGAGCTGGTGGAGCGGCGGCCCGGCGATGTGACGCTGACAGAGGTGGGGCGGGAGGTGGTGGCCCGCGCCGATTCCATCCTGACAGCCGCCCGCGACCTGGTCGATTTCGCCCGCCACCGCGATCTGCTCAGCGGCCATCTCAAGCTCGGCATCATTCCGACGCTGGCGCCGTACGTGCTGCCGCGCGTGTTGCCGCGGCTGCAGGCGGCGCATCCGCAGCTGCGGCTGGAGGTGCGCGAGACCCAGACCAAGAACCTGATCGAAGAACTCGCCCGCGGCGATCTCGACTGCATCTTGCTGGCGTTGCCGGTCGAAGGCGCCGACGTGGAAGTTCTGCCGCTGTTCGAGGATCCGTTCCTGCTGGCGCTGCCGGTGGGTGAGCCGCTGCCGCCGACGGGTCGGGTCAGCGTCGACGACGTCGACCAGCGCCGGCTCATCCTGCTGGAGGAAGGCCACTGCCTGCGCGACCAGGCGCTGGCGTTCTGCGCCGCCCCACAACGCGACGCGCCGACAAGTCTCGGCGCTACCTCGCTCGCGACCGTCATGCAGATGGTGGCGAACGGCTACGGCGTGACGCTGCTGCCGGAGGTGGCCATCGATGCCGAGGTGCGCGACGACCGGGTCAAATTGATGCGCTTCGCCGACCCACAACCGGCGCGCACCGTCGGTCTCGCCTGGCGCCGCACCTCACCGCGCAAGCAGGACTTCGCGGCGCTGGGCGAGATCGTGAAGGAGACGCTGGCGCCGCGCGGCGCCACGCAGCCGAAGCCGGCGTTGGCGGCCGCGCAATAAAAAAGGCGGCCGCGAGGGCCGCCTTTTTGCTGCCTTGAACCGTCATCCTGAGGTGGCCGCGAAGCGGCCCGCGAAGGATGATCGGCGGCCGCCCTTCGAGGCTCGCCGCTTACGCGGCTCGCACCTCAGGACGACGGAGAGAGCTTACTCTGCCGCGTCGCCGCCGGCAGCCCTCGGCTCGCCTTCGGCCTTCTGCTTGGCCTCGAGGTCCTCGCCGGTCTCCTGGTCGACGACCTTCATGGACAGGCGGACCTTGCCGCGCTCGTCCATGCCGAGCAGCTTCACCTTCACCTTGTCGCCCTCCTTGACCACGTCGGTGACCTTGTTGACGCGCTGCGAGGCGAGCTGGCTGATGTGGACGAGGCCGTCGCGCGAACCGAAGAAGTTCACGAAGGCGCCGAAATCCATCACCTTGACGACCGTGCCGTCGTAGACGACGCCGACTTCGGGATCGGAGGCGATCGACTTGATCCAGTTGATCGCCGCCTTGATCGCCTCGCCGGAGGCGGAGGCGACCTTCACCGAGCCGTCGTCCTCGATGTTGACCTTGGCGCCGGTCTTCTCGACGATCTCGCGGATCACCTTGCCGCCGGTGCCGATCACTTCGCGGATCTTGTCGGTCGGGATCTTGAACATCTCGATGCGCGGGGCGTGCTCGCCGAGCTCGGCGCGCGCAGCGGTGATGGCCTTGCTCATCTCGCCGAGGATGTGCATGCGGCCGTCCTTCGCCTGGCCGAGCGCGACCTTCATGATCTCCTCGGTGATGCCGGCGATCTTGATGTCCATCTGCAGCGAGGTGACGCCGCTGTCGGTGCCGGCCACCTTGAAGTCCATATCGCCGAGATGGTCCTCGTCGCCAAGGATGTCGGAGAGCACCGCGTAGCGCTCGCCTTCCAGGATCAGTCCCATGGCGATGCCGGCGGTCGGCCGCTTAAGGGGCACGCCCGCGTCCATCAACGCCAGCGAAGAACCGCACACCGTCGCCATCGACGACGAGCCGTTCGACTCGGTGATCTCGGAGACGATGCGGATGGTGTAGGGGAACTCTGCCGGGGTCGGCAGCAGCGGATGGACGGCGCGCCAGGCGAGCTTGCCGTGGCCGACTTCGCGCCGCTTGGTGCCGCCCATGCGACCGGTTTCGCCGACCGAGTAAGGCGGGAAGTTATAGTGCAGCAGGAAGGATTCCTTGTAGCTACCCTGCAAGGCGTCGATCCATTGCTCGTCCTCGGCGGTGCCGAGCGTGGTCACGACCAGCGCCTGGGTCTCGCCGCGGGTGAACAGCGCCGAGCCGTGCGCGCGCGGCAGCACGCCCACTTCGGCGACGATAGGGCGCACGGTGGAGAGGTCGCGGCCGTCGATGCGCTTGCTGGTGTCGAGGACGTTCCAGCGCACGATCTTGGCTTCGAGCTCTTTGAACACCTTACCGACGCGCTGCTTGTCGTATTCCGGGTTCTCGGCGCCCTCGGGGAAGTAGTGCGCGACCACCTTTTCCTTGCAGGCGGCGACGGCCTTCTGGCGCTCCTGCTTCTGCGGGATCGAATAGGCCTTGCGCAGGTCCTGCTCGACCAGGCCGAGGATTTCCTTTTCCAGCGCGCTGTTGTCGGGCAGCGTCAACTCGCGCGGCTCCTTGGCGGCCTTCTCGGCGAGCTTGATGATGGCCTCGATGACCGGCTGGAAATGCCGATGGCCGAACATCACCGCGCCCAGCATGATGTCTTCGGACAGCTCCTTGGCTTCCGATTCCACCATCAGCACCGCGTCGCTGGTGCCGGCAACGACGAGGTCGAGCTGGCTCTCGGTCATCTCGTCGAGCTGCGGGTTGAGCACGTACTCGTCGTTGATGAAGCCGACGCGGGCGGCGCCGATCGGACCCATGAACGGCGCGCCCGACAGCGTCAGCGCCGCCGAAGAAGCGACCAGCGCCAGAATGTCGGGGTCGTTTTCGAGATCATGCGACAGCACGGTGACGATCACCTGCGTCTCACAGCGCCAGCCTTCGGCGAACAGCGGCCGGATCGGGCGGTCGATGAGCCGCGAGACCAGCGTTTCCTTTTCGGTGGGCCGGCCTTCGCGCTTGAAATAGCCGCCGGGAATGCGGCCCGCGGCGTAGTATTTTTCCTGGTAGTCGACGGTGAGCGGCAGGAAATCGACGCCTTCACGCGGGCTCTTTGCCGCGACGGCGGTGGCCAGCACGGTGGTTTCGCCGTAGGTGGCGAGCACGGCGCCGTCGGCCTGACGCGCCATTCTGCCGGTCTCGAGGGTGAGCTTACGCCCGCCCCAGTCGAGCTCAACACGATGAATATCGAACATTTCGGTTTTCTCTCACGGTTTCGGGCACAACTCCGAATGCCATGAGCAAGACGGCTAGAGGCTATTGCGGACGATGAACAACGCGGCCTGCAACAGCGTCTGGCGATCCTGCCATGGCATTTCGAACCTGGCCTTGACGCAAGGCCGACCCTTATCGGCCTTGCCGGTCGCCGGCGGCGCGTTTCGCCACCGGATCGGATCAGCGCCGGAACATGTCACTGGCGCTGCACGAAAAACGCGCCGGGCTCGTTCGAGCCCAGCGCGGTCACAAATCAGCGGCGAATCCCGAGCTTCTCAATCAGGCCCTTGTAGCCGGCCTCGTTGTTGCGCTTGAGGTAATCGAGCAACTGGCGGCGCTGGCTCACCATCTTGAGCAAGCCACGGCGCGAATGGTTGTCCTTGGCGTGGCCCTTGAAGTGCTCGGTGAGGTTGGTGATGCGTTCCGTCAGGATCGCAATCTGCACCTCGGGCGAGCCCGTATCGCCGGGCTTCTGGGCGTATTCCTTGATCAGTTCAGCCTTGCGGCTGGCGGTAACCGACATCGGTCATCCTTTCTTGAGCGGCCGGGCCCGGCCTACCAGGCCGGCCAGGTTGAACACGCGCTTGGGGACGATTTCGCCATGCTCGAACTCGGCGAGCGCCAGCAACTGGCCCTCGACGGTCACATGGACCGGCCCATGAACGATGGGAGCGTCCCTTCCGCGCAACAAGACGGCTTGGCCCCGGTGGAGCCTTGCCGCGTCTGCCCGACTGACGGCCACCGCCGGGATGTCGTCCAGCGCGGTCTCAACGGGCATGAGCGCATCGGCGAGGCTACCCTCACCGGCGGCGGCTCTATGACACAGAGCCTCCAAATCTTCCAGCAAAATCATGGTTTCCGGCTTGAAAGGCCCGACGGCCACCCGCCGCAGAGCGCTGACATGGCCGAAACAGCCCAAAATGCGGCCCAGATCGCGGGCCAGAGCCCGGACATAGGTGCCTTTGCCGCATTCCGCCTCCAGGACGGTGTGATCTGCGTCCGGGGTCTCGACGATCTCCAGGCGGGTGATCTCGACCGGCCGGGCCTTGAGCTCCACCACCTCGCCGTCGCGGGCGAGATCGTAGGCCCGCTCGCCGTCGATCTTGATGGCCGAATAGCGCGGCGGCACCTGCTGGATCGACCCGATGAAGGCCGGGAGCTGGGCGCTGATCTCGTCGACCGTGGGGCGCTTGTCGCTGGTCTCGGTGACGCGGCCCTCGGCGTCGTCGGTGTCGCGCTCCTCGCCCCAGCGCACGGTGAAGCGGTAGAGCTTGCGGCCGTCCATGACGAAGGGAACGGTCTTGGTGGCCTCGCCCATGGCGATCGGCAGCGCGCCGGAGGCGAGCGGATCGAGGGTGCCGGCGTGGCCGCAGCGCCGCGCCGAGAACAGCCGCTTGATGATGCTCACCGCGTGGGTCGAGGTCATGCCGACCGGCTTGTCGAGCGCCACCCAGCCGTGGACGTCGCGCTTGTCGCGCCTGAACTGCCTCTTCTTCTGTCGCGGCTTGTGGTTGCCTTCGCGCGGAGCACGCTCGCTATCCGCCGGCGCGGACGGCGCGCGTTCCTTGACTTCGTTGTCGTTCACTCGTCGTCGTTCCCGTCGTTCTTGGTCAAATCGCGCGCCACTTCTGGCGAATGCAAGAGTTTGTCGATGCGTTCGGCTTCCTCGAACCGCTCGTCGGTGCGGAAGCGGATGTCGGGCGCGAATTTCAGATTGACGCGGTGGGCGATCTCGCCGCGCAGGAATTTCTTGTTGCGCTCGAAGGCGCCGATCACGGACTGCGCGTCGCGCCCGCCCATGGGCATGACGTAAACGGTGGCGAGCCTGAGGTCCGGGCTCATGCGCACTTCCGGAATGGTGATCATGTGGCTTTCGAGCACGGGGTCGTGCACGTCGCCGCGCGTCAGCATCTCGGCAAGCGCGTGCCGCACCAGTTCGCCGACGCGCAACTGGCGCTGCGAGCCGCTGCCCGGCGCGTTGTCGCGATGATGTTTGTGGCGCATGGCCTTGTTCCAAAACCAATCGTGTCATGGCCGGGCTTGTGCAGGCCATCTCGCTTAGGAAGGCACATGCATGCCTCCTGCTCGGGATGCCCGGAACTTAAGGCATAAAGACGACGCTTCGCGTCTTTAGCCCGGACATGACGGTGGAAATAGCGGAGAGATAATCAGAACGTCCGTGTGAGATTTGGACTCACAACGAGCGTTGGATCGTCTCCACCCGATAACATTCGATAACGTCGCCCTGCCGCATGTCCTGGTAATTCTCGAAGGCCATGCCGCATTCCATGCCGGCGTTCACTTCCTTGACGTCGTCCTTGAAGCGCTTGAGCTGCGAGAGCTTGCCTTCGTGGACGACGACGTTATCGCGGATCAGCCGTACGTTGGCGCCGCGTTCGACGGTGCCATCGGTCACCCGGCAGCCCGCCACGTTGCCGACCTTGGAGACCTTGAAGACCTCCAGGATCTGAGCGTTGCCCAGCATGGTCTCGCGCAGCGTCGGCTCGAGCAGACCGGACATCGCCTTTTTCACGTCATCCACGAGATCGTAGATGATGTTGTAGTAACGGATTTCGATGCCGCTGCGTTCGGCGGCCTCGCGCGCTTCCTTGTTGGCGCGCACGTTGAAGGCGATGATCGGAACGCCCGAGGCCTCGGCCAGCGTCACGTCGGATTCCGAAATGCCGCCGACGCCCGAGTGCAGCACGCGCGCGGCCACCTCGTCGGTGCCGAGCTTGTCGAGCGCGCCGATGATGGCTTCCAGCGAGCCCTGCACGTCGGCCTTGATCACCAACGGGAATTCCTTGAGGCCGGCCGTCTTGGCCTGCGCCATCATCTGCTCGAGCGAGCCGCGCATGCCGACCGCGCGGGCCGCCTGTTTCTCGCGCCGGGCGCGCGAGCGGTATTCGGTAATCTCACGGGCGCGGGCCTCGTTCTCGACCACCGCCAAGCGGTCACCGGCGTCCGGGGTGCCCGAAAAACCAAGGATTTCAGCGGGAGTCGACGGGCCGACCGATGACACCTGCTCACCGGTGTCGGAAATCAGCGCGCGCACGCGGCCCCATTCGGCGCCGGCCACCACGATGTCGCCGGTCTTGAGCGTGCCGCGCTGCACCAGCACGGTCGCTACCGGGCCGCGGCCGCGGTCGAGCTTGGCTTCGATCACGGTGCCCTCGGCGGCGCGTTCCGGGTTGGCCTTGAGGTCGAGCAGCTCGGCCTGCAGGCCGATCATCTCGAGCAGCTTGTCGATGTTGGTCTTCGCGGTGGCGGAGACTTCCACGTCCACCACCTCGCCGCCCATCTCTTCAACCTGCACCTCGTGTTGCAGGAGATCGGTGCGCACGCGGTTCGGATTGGCGTCCTGCTTGTCCATCTTGTTGATGGCGACGATCATCGGCACCTTGGCCGCCTTGGCGTGATTGATGGCCTCGATAGTCTGCGGCATCACGCCGTCGTCGGCGGCCACCACCAGCACCACGATATCGGTCACCTTGGCGCCGCGGGCGCGCATGGCGGTGAACGCGGCGTGGCCGGGCGTGTCGATGAAGGTGATCGGGGCGCCCGACGGCGAGGTCACCTGGTAGGCGCCGATGTGCTGGGTGATGCCGCCCGCCTCGCCGGCGGTGACGTTGGCCGAGCGGATGGCGTCGAGCAGCGAGGTCTTGCCGTGGTCGACATGGCCCATGACGGTGACGACCGGCGGGCGCGGCTGCAGAGTTTCCTCCGCGTCCGGCGCGTCGAAAAGGCCTTCTTCCACATCCGACTCCGCCACGCGGCGCACGGTGTGGCCCATCTCTTCGGCGATGAGCTGCGCGGTGTCGGCGTCAATCGTGTCGTTGATGGTCGCCATCTGGCCCTGCTTCATCAGCAGGCGGATGACGTCCACGCCGCGCTCGGCCATACGGTTGGCCAGTTCCTGGATGGTAATGGTCTCGGGGATGGTCACCTCGCGCACCAGCTTTTCGCGCGGCTCGTTGCTGGCATGGCCCTTGAGGCGCTGGGTGCGGCGGCGGAATGACGCCACTGAGCGCTCGCGCACTTCGTCGGCGTTCACGGCGTTGGTGACGGTCAGGCGGCCGCGCTGCTTGGGCGCGCCGGCGCGCGGCGCCGGGCGCGCCGGGGTGGCCGGACGCGCGCCCGGACGGCGGGCGATCCGCGGCTCTTCTTCTTCGGCCTGGAGCGCAGGTCGCGCGGCCGTCGTGGTCGCCGCCGGACGCTTGGCTTCCTCGCCCTCGCCGAGGCGCTTCTTGGCGACCTCGTCGGCCTTGCGCTTGGAGTCTTCGTCGTGCTTGCGGCGCTCTTCTTCCTCTTGCTTGCGTGCCTCGGCGGCTTCGCGCTCGGTCTTCTCGATGGCTTCGCGCTCGGCGCGGATCTTGGCCTCTTCCTCGGCGATCTTGCGCTCTTCGGCCTCGCGCACGCGGCTGTCGGCGAGCGCGGCGGCGCGCGCGCTCATCTCCTCTTCGGTGAGGCTGCGCAGGACGACGCCGGATGCCTTGGGCGCTTCGGTGCTGGGCTGAGCGGCGGCCTTGGGCGCGGCGGCGCGCTTCTTGGGCGCTTCAGCCAGAGCGGGCTCGGCCTTGGTCTCGGGCGCCGGCGCGGCGGAGCGGCGTTTCACCTTCTCGACCACGACCTGCTTGCTGCGGCCATGGCTGAAGCTCTGGCGCACGACGCCCGTTTCGGTGCGCGGCTTGAGCGTGAGCTTGCCGCCGCCCACGCTCAGTTTCTTCTCGCCAGGGTTCTTCGTTTCGCTCATTCCGTCCTAAATCCTCGCGCGCCGTGTCTCGGCGCAATCGCGCATTAAGTGCCTTAGTCGGGCAGGCGTCCGGTCCGAAAGCGCTGCAAACGTCGCTCGCGAGCGAGAAACGTCTCGCTCCCGGCGCCGGCAAGCAGGGCTGCATGTACCACATTTGGGCGGTTCAATGCCAAATCCAATTGATCCCCGGAGAACGTTTCGACAATCACGGTTTCCCGCGATTTTCCGGGCGTTTTGCGCTGCAGGAGCGCGTCCAGCTTGCGCCGCCCGTCCGGCGCGGCGTCCGCCGCGTGGATCAGGGCCAGCGCGTTGTCCCCGGCGAGCGCGTCGGCGACCTTAGCCGCGCCGGCGACTACCAGGCCGGCCTTGCCGGCAACGGCCAGCGCGTCCAGCGCCGCCCGTTCCAAGAGCCGCTCGGTCTCCGCCGCCAAATTCGGGGCCGCCCGCACCTGACGCTTGAAGCCACGCGCGAATACGTTGCGCTTGACCGCCTCCGAGACCGCCGAGCCGGTGGCGGTGATCCAAAGGCCCCGGCCGGGCAGCTTGCGCTTGACGTCCGGCACCACCGCGCCGTCGGGCCCGACCACGAAGCGGATCAACGCGTCGACCGGCGTGACCTTGCGGGTCAAGGCGCAGGAACGCTCGGTTCCCGGGGCGACGCTGGTCGTCCCGCGATCGAGTTCCATGTCCTGATCCTCTTGCGCCAATGCCAACATGCCGGTGACGGGTCTCCTTCTCGCTTAAGCCTGGGCTTCCGCGCCGGCCTCGGCCGCTTCACCCGCTTCGCTTTCTTCTGCCTCCGCGGGTTCCGCCATCGCGGCCAGCTCTTCCTCGGTTACCCAGCCGGCCATCAGCCGCGCCTGCATGATCAGCGCCTCGGCCTCCTCGCGCGAGACGTCGAGGCCGTCGAAGAAGCCGGGTTCGCGCTTGGACTCGCCGTCCTTGCGCTCGGTCCAACCGGTGAGATCGTCGGTGGCGCAGCCGGCCAGATCCTCGACCGTCTTCACGTCGTTCTCGCCGAGCGCCACCAGCATCTTGCCGGTGATGCCGGGGACGTCCTTGAGCGCGTCCTCGACGCCGAGCTCAATGCGTCGGGCGTCAAGCTCGGCTTCCTGCTGCTCGAGGTATTCGCGCGCGCGGTCCTGCAATTCGTGCGCGGTCTCTTCGTCGAAGCCTTCGATGGAGGCGATTTCCTTCTCGTCCACCATCGCCAGTTCCTCGATCGAGTCGAAGCCTTCCGACGCCAGCAACTGGCCGACCACTTCGTCGAGATTGAGCGCTTCGACGAAGATCTTGGTGCGGTTCTCGAACTCGGCGTGACGCCGCTCCGACTCTTCCTGTTCGGTCAGGATGTCGATGTCCCAGCCGGTGAGCTGCGAGGCGAGCCGCACGTTCTGGCCGCGCCGGCCGATGGCCAGCGACAACTGCTGGTCCGGCACCACCACCTCGATGCGCTCCTTGTCTTCATCGAGCACCACCTTGGCGACTTCCGCCGGCGCCAGCGCGTTCACCACGAAGGTGGCGATGTCCGGTGACCACGGGATGATGTCGATCTTCTCGCCCTGTAATTCGTTCACCACCGCCTGCACGCGCGAGCCGCGCATGCCGACGCAGGCGCCGACCGGGTCGACGCTGGAATCGCGTGAAATAACGGCGATTTTGGCGCGCGAACCGGGATCGCGCGCGACCGCCTTCACCTCGACGATGCCGTCGTAGATCTCCGGCACTTCCTGGGTGAACAGCTTGGCGGTGAACTGCGGATGGGTGCGCGACAGGAAGATCTGCGGCCCACGCGGCTCGCGGCGCACGTCGTAGATATAGGCGCGGATGCGGTCGCCGTTGCGGAACACCTCGCGCGGCAGCAGTTCGTCGCGCCGCACGATCGCCTCACCGCGGCCGAGATCGACCACCACGTTGCCGTATTCCACGCGCTTGACGATGCCGTTGACGATGTCGCCGATGCGGTCCTTGTACTCGGCGTATTGCCGGTCGCGTTCGGCCTCGCGCACCTTCTGCACGATCACCTGCTTGGCCGACTGCGCGGCGATGCGGCCGTATTCGAGCGGCGGCAGCGCGTCGGCAATGGTGTCGCCGACCTGGGCGGCCGGATGGCGCTTGCGCGCCTCTTCGGCGGTGATCTGGTTGGACGGGTTCTCGACTTCATCGACCACCAGCATGTGGCGGGTGAGGCGGAGGTCGCCGGTCTTCGGCTCGATCTCGGCGTGCACGTCGGTCTCCGCGCCGTAGCGTGAGCGCGCCGCCTTGGCGATGGCGTCTTCCATGGCGGCGATGACGATGCCACGGTCGATCGCCTTCTCGCGGGCGACCGCGTCGGCGATCTGCAACAGTTCGAGCCGGTTGGCGCTCACTGCCATAGCTTCAGTCTCCTTCGTCAGGGGCCTGTCCGGCTTTGCCGGACTTCAGCCGTCGATGTCGTTCTTCCCTGCGGGCCGCCTTGACTTCACGCTTGGCGGCCTTCTCGCGCCGCAAAGCATCGGCCACCAGTTCGTCGGTGAGCACGAGCTTGGCTTCGCTCATATCTGCGATCGGCAGCAGCACCTCGGGCTCTTCGCCCTCGGGCACGGTTTCCCATGCAAGCCGCGCCGTTTCGTCCTCGGTGCCGGCCAGGAAGCCGCGGAACCGCTTGCGACCATTGACCGGAACGTCCATCTCGATGCGCGCCAGATGACCGGTATGGCGCTCAAAATCCGATTTGCGCACCAACGGGCGGTCGAGCCCGGGCGATGAAATCTCCAGCCGGTAGGCCCGGTCGATCGGGTCGGCCACGTCCAGCACCGGGGACAGCGCCCGCGAGATGGTCTCGCAGTCGTCCACGTCCATGCCACCGTCCGGCCGCTCCGCCATGATCTGCACGGTGCAACCGTCGGCAGCCGAAATCTTTACCCGCACCAGCCGGTAGCCGAGGTCCTCGATTGCCGGTTCCACGATCGCCGCCACGCGCGCGGCCAGCCCCGGCTCGAGGATAAGCCGCGGTTCGTGCTCGGCCGGCGCGGCCGTGGGGGCCGTTTCGGTATCCAAAGGCGTCATGCGCTGGCTTTGAGCCCTGTCCAGTAACAAAAAAGAGCGGGCCCGGCAGGACCCACTCTCAAAACCATCCGGTTATGAGGGTGATTTGAACAACCGGAAATATAGCGATTTCTGGACTTTGCGCAAGGCCTCTCTGCCCCGGGCCCGGGCTAACCGTTCCTTCAGAATCTGCCCGTAAATCTGGTTGAAGGGCCAACAGGCGCCCATTCTACAGGTTGTTTTCGCAGGATCTGCAATGGCTGCCCCAGCCTCTCTGCTCCCCGAGCTCGAAGACGTCGTCCAGCATGGCACGGCCGAGAAGCGGGCTGAGACCCTGCGCCGCATCACCACGCTGTTTCTCGACGGCGCCGCCAATTTCAATATCGAGCACGTGGCGCTGTTCGACGACGTCATCGGCTGCCTGATCGAAGAGATCGAAGCCAAGGCGCTGGCGGAACTGTCGTACCGCATCGCGCCGGTGCCGAACGCGCCGACCGGCGTGATGCGCAAGCTCGCCGACAGCGACGACATCAAGGTCGCCGGCCCGGTACTGCGCAAGGGCCACCTGGAAGACACCGAGTTGGTACGCATCGCCGAAACCAAGAGCCAGCAGCATCTGCTGGCGCTGTCGGAGCGCAAGAATATCGGTGAAACGTTGTCGGACGTGCTGGTGACGCGCGGCGACCGCGACGTGGCGCGCGCGGTCGCGACCAACGCGCGGGCGCAGCTCTCGGACAACGCCTTCACCAAGTTGGTCGAGCGGGCCGAGGATGACAGCGTGCTCGCCGAGAAGGTGGGCTTGCGTCACGACATCCCGCCGCGGCTGTTCCGTCAGTTGCTGATGAAGGCGACGGACGTGGTGCAGAAGCGCCTGCTGGCGCAGGCCAAGCCCGATACCCAGGCCGAGATTCGCCGCGTGCTGGCGAAAGTGAGCGACGAAGTCGCTGCCAAGGCGCAGCCGCGCAATTACGCCGAGGCTCTCGCCACCGTGCGGGCGCTGCACCGGGAGCGCAAGCTCACCGAGGCCGATATCGTCGAATACGCCAAGAGAGGCAAATATGAAGAGACCATCGCGGCGCTGGCGACGCTGTGTTCGGTGCCTGTCGAGGTGGTCGATCGTCTGATGAGTGGCGAGCGCGCCGACCCGGTGCTGATCCTGGCGCGCTCGGCCGGCTTCGGCTGGCCGACGGTGCGCGAGGTGATCAACGCGCGCCCCGGCACCA
>JARRQH010000009.1:0-21940 GCA_037381985.1 Pseudolabrys sp. | reverse complement strand
GCAAAGCCCCTGCCGCAAGCGCAACGATCATCGAAGCAGGCCACCGCCATTCTCCGACCCACGCCGCCGAGATACTGGCGGCGGACGGGACGGGCGAGGCGCCGGCGCGCACGCTTTCGCCCCGCCTGCCGGCGGCCGACGCCAGCCCCTTCGCGCTTCCTCAGTTTGCCGATGAAGCGGAGCTGGTGCGGCGGCTGGACGAGGCGGCCAGCGCCATGCGCGCCTGGCCGGGCCTCGCGCCCGCGCCCAATTCGCCGCCGAGCCGCCAGACCAGACGGCATTCGTGGCGATAGATCACGCCCTCGCCGGTTATCGACAGCGTGAAGCGCTCTGGCACGTCGAGGATCTCGGTGAAGAGCCTCGCGCCGGTGCCGGAAATATTGGTGACCATGCACTGGCGCGGCAGCGAACCCATACCGGCCTGAAACTCGGCCATGTGGTCGATCACGCGGGGCGGCGCCTTGCGACGTTCCTTGAATTTAGGCTTTTGCTTGAACACGGCTTCAAAACCACTCCGATGCGATACGCAAAAACCATTACGCGTCGCCCGTTCAGGAGCGTCTAAGCGGCTGCCGAGAGTTTTATGAAATCAATCGTCGAATGTGGGGCGGCACGATCTCGCTTCACCCTCCCCTGGAGGGGGAGGTGAAGAAGAGGGGCCTAGTCGCTGATCCGCTCGATTTCCGCGCCGCAGGCGGCGAGCTTCTCTTCCAGGCGCTCGAAGCCGCGGTCGAGATGATAGACGCGGTTGACGGTGGTCTGGCCTTCGGCGGCGAGGCCCGCGATGACCAGCGACACCGAGGCGCGCAGGTCGGTCGCCATCACCGGCGCGCCCTTCAGCGTCTTGACGCCTTCGATGGTCGCCGTGTCGCCATCGAGCTTGATGCGGGCGCCGAGGCGGGCGAGCTCCTGCACATGCATAAAGCGGTTCTCGAAGATGTTCTCGGTGATGCGCGAGACGCCATCGGCGCGCGTCATCAGCGCCATCAGTTGCGCCTGCAGATCGGTGGGGAAACCGGGGAACGGCGCGGTGGCGACCTCGACGGGCTTCAACGCCGCGCCGTCGCGGGCGATGCGGATGCCTTCCTTGGTCGGCGTTACCGTCACGCCGGTCTGCGCGAGCACATCGAGCGCGGCCTGCAGCAGTTCGGGCCGCGCGTTCTGCAACAGCACGTCGCCGCCGGTCATCGCCACCGCCATGGCATAGGTGCCGGTCTCGATACGGTCGGGCAGCACCGAATGGCGCGTGCCGTTCAATTTATCGACGCCCTCGACGACAATACGCGAGGTGCCGGCGCCGGATACGTTGGCGCCCATGGCGTTGAGGCAATCGGCGAGATTGCCGATCTCCGGTTCGCGCGCGGCATTCTCGATCACGGTGGTGCCGCGGGCGAGCGCCGCCGCCATCAGCGCGGTGTGGGTGCCGCCGACGGTGACCTTGGGGAATTTGACGGTGCCGCCGCGCAGGCCCTTCTTGGCGCGGGCGATGACGTAGCCGGCCTCGATCTCGATCTCGGCGCCGAGCGCCTCGAGCGCCATGATGAGCAGATCGACCGGGCGCGTGCCGATGGCGCAGCCGCCCGGCATCGACACCTTGGCCTCGCCCATGCGCGCGACCAGCGGCGCCACAACCCAGAAACTGGCGCGCATCTTGGAGACGAGATCGTAGGGCGCGGTGGTGTCGACGATGTTCTTGGCGGAGATATGGACCGTGCGGCCGTTGTGGCCGTTCTCGCCGGCGCGCTTGCCGGCGATCATGAGGTCGACGCCGTGGTTGCCGAGGATTTCCTGCAGGCGGCTGACGTCGGCGAGATTGGGGACGTTGTCGAGGACGAGGGTATCCTCGGTCAGCAGCCCGGCGATCATCAGCGGCAGGGTGGCGTTCTTGGCGCCGGAAATCGGGATGGTGCCGGTCAGGCGCCGGCCGCCGACGATACGAATCCGGTCCATGTACCCCCCAAAGGTTGTTGCCGGCCCTTTTCAGGACTGCTTTGTCGCGCAATCAGGGCCATTCTATGAACCGCCCGGGACCGGCTGCAAAGGCTAATGCGGGCGAGGGTTAGCGCGAATGCGGCGGCCTATTCGCCGTTTTCGCGCGGCGGCGTACCCTCCGGCGGCGTTTCGGCCGCCGATTGGGCCTGATCGCGTCCCCGCGCCTGGGCCTTGCGGCGGCGCAGGTTCTCGCGCAGGGCCGCTTTCAGCCGCCGGTCGCGGGCGGACACGGCCGGATCTTTGTCGGCATTCTTGCCGTCTTGAGGCGCGCGTGCCATATCGCTTGATATCCGGGGCCGATGCCGGCCGGCAAGACGGTTTTTGCGCGCTGAAGCTTGCGCCAGCGCCCACCCTTGTGGCAGTTTCCGCCCGCGTTCGGACCCCCTCTCCGGGGCCGGTCCCAACAGCCCTCAACGCTGCCGTAGCTCAGTGGTAGAGCACTCCCTTGGTAAGGGAGAGGTCGAAAGTTCAATCCTTTCCGGCAGCACCAGGCCTTGCGCCGACCCTGGAACCAAGCCGCGCCAAGCCCAACCTTCACGCCCGCGCGATGACCGCGACCAGCCCGCCGCCGGCCGGGCCCTGGTGCTCGGCGCCGCCGGAGACGTAGACCGGCCGCAGCCGGCAACGCCGGCGATCAGCCCGCCCACGGCCGCACGCGCGTGACGGGTCGAGCCGATGTCGGAATCCGCCAGCATGGTGTGGCGGAAGCCGCGCACCGTACCGTCGGGCGAGGCCTCGGCCTTGGCGAAGACGTTGACGAGCCTGTCCCCACTTGCGCTGTCCACGCCCGTCAGCCCGACGCTCTCGAACGCGGCACGCGCGGCGGTAAGATCGACGGCGTCGCGCATCACGGCATGGCCGATGATGTAGGGGCTCGCCGACGATACCGAATTGCCCATGACAATGACCACGTTGTGCATCAGCTCGACGCCGGCCGAAGTGGAGGCGACCGACGAGAACGAGTCCCAATCCTTCAGTATCTGCTCCTCGCACACGCTTTCGATCTCGCCCAGCGCCAATGCGACGCCGAGCGCGGAGGCACCGCACGAGTAACCCATGGAGCCGTAGGCGCTCGCCGTCACCGGCTTGGCGCCGCGCGCAAGCGCCGCCTTGACGCGTTCGCTGGTGACCAGCGGACATTTGATCTGCACGAAGTGGACCTCCTTGGGCTCGCTGATGCCGGCGTCTTTCATCGCGGCGTGTACAGCCTTCACCGTCTCCTCGATCTGCGCGGTGCGGCCAAGCTCTTCGGGGCGGAAGTCGCGCGTCTGGGCGATGCCGATGCTGAGGCGTTTGCCTGCGACGGCGCCGGTGTCATTGGGGGCGTTTCGGGCGAACACGGTCAGATGCGGGCTCAACACGCCTTCGGTGCCGCCGGACATCACGAAGACGATGCGCTCTTCCACCGCCGGTGGCGCGATGCCGAGATACGGCGCCAGCGCGTGGCACAGCGCCGAGACCGCGTATTCGCGGGTGAAGTCGTTGACGCCGCCGTTGCCCTCGGTCTTACCCATGGCGACGAGGATCGAGGCCGGCGTAAGGCGGCCGCTTTCGACGAGTTCGATCAAGCCGGATACGTCGCCCGGGCTCTTGGTTGCGATACGGAGAACGTCGACTGAAGTCGTGCGCATGAAAAGCGTTCCCTCGATGACGAGCCCGGCGGCTCAGCAAGAACAAGGCCAAGCAATAATCCCGCTAAGCCGTGGCCGGAAACGCGTCCGGTTGAATAAGCCGCGCGGACGAGCGATGCTCCGTCCGCCGGGCAATCGCGCGTCACTTCTTCGAGGACCCCCATGGACGGATCGGTACACGTCGTCTCGCACCCGGTGGTGCAGCACAAGTTGACCCAGTTGCGCCGAAGCGAGACCGAACCGCCCGCGTTCCGCGCGCTGATGCGCGAGGTCGGCATGCTGCTGCTCTACGAGGCGACGCGCGACTTGGCCGTGCACGACACGCAGATCACCACGCCACTCGGCGGCTTCACGGCGCCGACGCTGGACGGCATCGACATCTGTCTCGCGCCGGTGCTGCGCGCCGGGCTCGGCATGGTAGAGAGCATGCTGGACCTGTTGCCGTCCGCGAAGGTCGCCCATGTCGGGCTCTATCGCGATCCCAAGACGTTGGAAGCGATCGAGTACTACTTCAAGGTGCCGGCCGGCTTCGTCGACTGCGATGTGTTCATCGTCGATCCCATGTTGGCGACCGGCCACTCCGCTTCGACCACCATCGCCCGCATCAAGGAATGCGGCGTGAAACGGATCACCCTGCTCTCGCTCCTGGCCGCGCCCGAGGGCGTGGCGCTGCTGCGCGCCGAGCACCCTGATGTGCCGATCTACACGGCCTCGGTCGACACCCGGCTCGACGACCACGCCTATATCGTGCCCGGCCTAGGCGATGCCGGCGACCGGCTTTACGGGACCGGTTAACGCAACTCTGCCCCGTAAAGGATGCCGCCATTTTGAGCCCAGCTACCCCTTGAGCAATGCCGGCGGCTACCTTATCTTGTTTTTTTGAAGCTACCATTCCGGTCCGCCGGGAAGGGGCTTTTTGCTTTTGTGGGGCAAGCTGATGTCCACGAACCGAGACGGCCATATCCGGCTGACTTCTCACCCCGGCCACCGCGCACCCGGCCGCTATCCGTTGAACTGGGGCGCCAAGTCCGCACGCGAACGCGGGCCGGTGATCGGCACCGTCACGTCGACTAGCGACCGCAACGCCATCGGCGCGCACGGCGGCTCCTACTCGCTTTATCGCGCGCTCGCGGTGTCCTCCGGCGCGCTCAGCCCATTGGCGCGACCCGACCTCACCAACACCTCGCCCGTGGTCGACATCGGCCCGTTCCCGCAATGGAGCGAACCGGGCCGCATCGTGTCGCTCGATCCGTGGGGCCATCGCGTGGCGGAAGATTTCCGCGCCGAGATCGCCGAAGGCCTCGATATCCGCCCGACCATCGCGGTGACCAAGGCGCGGCTGACCATTCCGGAATTCGCCGCCGCCGACGGCATGGACTGGGGCGTCAAGGCCGACGGCGAGATCGTGCGCACCGGCGGCGACATCGCGGTCACCAAGGCCGCGATCGATCCGGTCTGGTATCTGCCCGGCATCGCCGAACGTTTCAATGTCGGCGAGGACAAGTTGCGCCGGACTTTGTTCGAGCAGACCGGCGGCATCTATCCCGAGCTGGTGACGCGGCCCGACCTCACCGTGTTCCTGCCACCGATCGGCGGCATCACGCTCTATATTTTCGGCGACCCTGCCGCCATCGCGGACCGCAAGCGCACGCTGACATGCCGCGTGCACGACGAATGCAACGGCTCCGACGTATTCGGCTCCGACATCTGCACCTGCCGGCCCTATCTCATCCACGGCATCGCCGAATGCGTGAAGGAAGCGCAGAACGGCGGCGCGGGGCTGATCGTCTATAATCGCAAGGAAGGCCGTGCGCTCGGCGAGGTGACCAAGTTCCTGGTCTACAACGCGCGCAAGCGCCAGGAAGGCGGCGACCAGGCCGCCACCTATTTCGAGCGCACCGAATGCGTCGCCGGCGTGCAGGACGCGCGCTTCCAGCAGCTGATGCCGGACATCCTGCATTGGCTCGGCATCACGCGCATCGACCGCTTCGTGTCGATGTCGGATATGAAGCACGATGCCATCACAGGCTCCGGCATCGAGATCGGCGAGCGGGTGCCGATCCCGGCCGACCTAGTGCCGCCCGACGCGCAGGTGGAGATCGAGGCCAAGAAGGCAGCCGGCTATTACACGCCGGACGCGGTCGCCGATGCCGCAGGCCTCAAGGCGGTGGTCGGCCGCAAGATCGAAGAGTTCTAGCCATTCCGACGCCGGCGCATAGGCTCGATTCCGAGCGCGAAGCGGCGCTGTCGCTGTTGTCGGCGGGCGCGGTTCGCGAACGCGCGGGCGAGATCCTGGAAGTCGGGCTTACGGGCGAGCTGGCGCATTTCCGCGTCGATGTGGCGAAGCTCGCGCCCACGGCCGACTTCGTCGCAAAGGTCATCCGCGAGAACTATCCGGACCTGAAGGTACCGCTACATGCGCGCTGGCGGCATTTCGTATTCGAGGGCCGCGAGTTGTGGGCGGAGATCGCAAGTCGCGTCTTTTGGCCGGACGCCAAGGCGCGGGCACGCGCCGAGTTCGATCTCGCCATCGTCTCGGTGCTGCTCGATGCCGGCGCCGGGCCGACCTGGCGTTATCGTGACACGGCGACCGGCTTGCATATCGGCCGCTCGGAAGGGCTGGCGCTGGCGTCGTTACGCATGTTCGAGGCCGGCTTGTTTTCGGCCAACGCCAACGACCCACTACGCGCGGATGCCGAGAAGCTTGCGGCATTGACCGGTGAAGACTTGGCGCGCGGATTTAGCGTCACGAACGTCAATCCGATGACCGGCCTGGAAGGGCGCGCGGCGCTGCTGCAAAGGCTGGGGCGCGCGATACAGGCAAACCCTCAAGCGTTTGCGATCAATGACACGGCGCGCGCCGGCGGCCTGTTCGATCTTCTTTCCGGTCAAACGCAAAGCGCCCCGCCCGCGCCCGATATCCTGCGCGCGCTGCTCATGCATCTCGGCGCCATCTGGCCCGACCGGCTGACCCTCGGCGGCATCACCCTCGGCGACTGCTGGCATCACTCTGCCATCAAACGCGACGACGCCACCAACGGCCTGATGCCATTGCACAAACTATCGCAATGGCTGAGCTATTCGCTGATCGAGCCGCTGCAACGCGCCGGGCTCACTGTCACCGACATCGACGGGCTCACGGGGCTGGCCGAATACCGCAATGGCGGGCTGTTCATCGACTCCGGCGTAATCGCATTGCGCGACGAAGCGCAAGCCGCCCGGCCCCACGCGGTCGACTCCGAGCTGGTGGTCGAATGGCGCGCGCTGACCGTGGCGCTGCTCGACCGGCTGCTCGCGCCGGTGCGCGACAAGCTCGGCGTCGCGGCGCAAGATTTTCCGCTCGGCGCGTTGCTCGAAGGCGGCACCTGGGCGGCCGGCCGCCGGCTCGCGTGCGAACGCCGCGCCGACAGCGGCCCACCGCTCGCGGTTCTGAGCGACGGCACGGTTTTTTGAAAGAGGCAAGAGCGATGCAAGGCGTCACCGTCGTCGATCACCCGCTGGTGCAGCACAAGCTCACCTTGATGCGCGACAGGACGCGCTCGACCAAGGTGTTCCGCGAGCTGTTCAACGAGCTCGGCGCGCTGCTGTGCTACGAGGCGACGCGCGACCTGCCGCTCAAGACGGTTGAGGTCGAAACGCCGCTCGCTGCCGTGCAATCCAAGGTGCTCGACGGCCGTCAACTGGTGCTGGCGCCGGTCGGCCGCGCCGGCTCCGGCTTTCTCGACGGCATTCTCAACCTGGTGCCGAACGCGCGCGTCGCCCATGTTGGGCTTTATCGCGATCCGCGCACGTTAGTCGCTATCGAATACTTCTTCAAGGCGCCGGATGAGATGGCCGAACGATTGACGCTGGTGCTGCATCCGATGCTGGCGACCGGTAATTCGGCGGTAGCCGCCGTCGACCGCCTGAAAGAGGCCGGCGCCAGGACGTTACGCATCCTCTGCATGCTGGCGACACCCTCGGCGCTCGAAAAGATCAAGGCGCATCATCCGGACGTCGCGATCTACACGGCGGCGATCGACGAGGGCATCACCGACGACGGCTACATCCTGCCCGGCCTCGGCGACGTCGGCGATCGGATGTACGGGACGCGATAGTTTTGTATGCGCATGATCTCTTCCGAAAACCGGTCCCCACTTTTCGGGATCATGCGCTAACAACACCCTGGCTCGAAATGCGCCGCCACCACCCGCTCGAGCGCCGGCAAGCGCGGCGTTGTCGGGCATGGCGGCCCGCATTTGGCCAATGACCTCGGCGCGCGCGGCCGGCAGACCGGCGCCGAGCACCTTGCCGTCTTTCACCACCGTGTGGCCAGCGACGATCAATTCGCTGATGTGCCTGGCGGCCGCGCGCGAGAACAGCAGGTCGAGCGGATCGATCCGGTCATAGAGACGATCGTCGTCGAGCGCCGCCCAGTCGAGGAGCAGCAGGTCGGCCGGTGCCCTGGCGGCAATGGTGCCGCCGTCATCCACGTTGGTCACCGACAGGCGGACGTGGCGAAGCCCGTGCCGACGTGCAGCAGATGCGCGAGCCGCAGGAATCATCGTCCTCGTCGAGGGCGCTGCCGTCGATGCCGAGCGCCACGCGGCAGCCGCGCTCGACCATGCGCGCGACCGGCGCCATGCCGGAACGCAAATGGAGATTGGAGCTGTTGTTGTTGACCAGCGTGACGCCGCGTTCTGCCAGCAGCTCAAGTTCCTCCGGCCGCGCCTAGACGCAATGGGCGAGACTCAAGCACGGCGACAGCAGGCCGATTGAGCCGACCAGCCCGACGAAATCTTTGGTGACATCGACGGCCGCAGCAGGCGCTTTTCGATCTCCGCGCGCGCGGTCGCCGGCAGCATCGCCGGCACCGGCTCGGTATCGCCATAGACCAGGGGATTGCGGTCCTTCATCGACACCGCAAAGCCGACCCGCACGCCGACATCGCCTGCGGCCCGCGCCACCGCGGCGACTTCCGTGGGCAGATCGGTGAAGCTTTGCGCGCGGGTGTAATGCACCATCACCGCGCCGGCGCCGGCAGGACTAACCACGGCTCGACCGGCCCCTCCGCCGCGATGCGGCCGCCCTCGACGCGGATGGCGCGGTTGCGCGCCACAGGGTCTTCCGGCGCGGTGAGTGCGAAGGCGCAGTCGATGCTACGGGGCGATGCCATGGTCGAGGGCGTCCTTTGTATGCAACCGGCCCAAAATCGCCTCGCCATTGGCACTGGCGGCGACAAATTGGGCAAGCAAGAGGTTTGGCGCAAATTTAAGCAAATCTGCCTAATCTTCGATCATTGCCGAACGGCCGTCCGCACGCGGCCCCCTCAAACGCCGCAAAACAGCAATTTTCCGCCGACGCCACACGCCTCCCGATGCGCGCAGTCGTAGCGCCGGCTTGGCACGGCCCTTGCCAACCACTGCCGGCAGTAGTGGAGCCTGGGATGACGCGTGCGGCCGACCTTGAACTCGCTTCGGTGGAAAAGCGCTACGACGATATCGTGGCGGTCGACCGAATCTCGCTGAAGATTCCGGCCGGCACCTATTGCTGTCTGCTCGGGCCGTCCGGCTGCGGTAAGACCTCGACGCTGCGCATGATCGCGGGCCACGAAGAGGTCACCAGCGGCGGCATCATCATCGGGTCGAGCGAGGTCGGCGACATGCCGCCGGCGGCGCGCGGCACTGCCATGATGTTCCAAAGCTATGCTCTGTTTCCGCACCTGTCGGTGATCGACAACGTCGCCTTCTCGCTCAAGATGAAGGGCGTCGGCAAGGCGGCGCGGCGCGCCCGCGCGTTGGAGACGCTGCAACTGGTGGCGATGGACCAGCTCGCGGCGCGCCTACCGGCGCAACTCTCCGGCGGCCAGCAGCAGCGCGTGGCGCTCGCGCGCGCGCTCGTCACCGACCCGCGTATCCTGCTGCTCGACGAGCCGCTGTCCGCGCTCGACCCGTTCCTGCGCATCCGCATGCGCGCCGAGCTCAAGCGCTGGCAGCGTGACCTCGGCATCTCGTTCATCCACGTCACCCATAGCCAGGAAGAGGCGATGGCGCTCGCCGACATGATCGTGGTCATGAACGACGGCCGCATCGAACAGATCGGCGCGCCGCGCGAGGTCTACGACAAACCGCGCACCGAATTCGTCGCGCGCTTCATGGGCGGCAACAACGTGCTGCCCATCGACGGCCGCAGCTACGGGGTGCGCGCCGACCGCCTGCGCCTGAGCGACGGCCCGGACAGCCTCGCCGCCACGGTGCGCGACGTCGAATACCAGGGCATCTACGTCTTGGTCAGCCTGCGCGCGGAAGGCGACCTCGACCTGACGGCGATCGTCGCCGAACGCGCATTTCTCGAAAGCCCGATCGCCGTCGACCAGAAAATCCGGGTCTCCTGGGACGCCAGCGATCTACACGAACTCACCACCATGCCGTAGCGGGGCGGCGGACATACACGAGAAGGAACGTAATGACATGAAGAAGGTCAAGGACTCTCGCGGCCTGAGCCGCCGCACCCTCCTCAAAGGCTCCGCCGCTTTCGCTGGCCTTGCCGGCACCACGGCGCTCACCGGGCTCGCTGCCCCCGCCGTACACGCCGCCGAGCCGGTGACATTGCGCTATCTCGGCACCGCGGTGAACCAGTCGACCGACATCGCCAAGAAGGTGAAGGCCGATCTCGGCATCAACCTCCACTACGTGCCGCAGACCACCGACGAGGTGACCAAGCGCATCATCACCCAGCCGAATTCGTTCGACCTGGTGGACGTGGAGTATTTCGCCCTGCCCGAGCTGGTGCCTTCCGGCAACCTGATGGCCATGGACGCCAAGAAGATCAAGCTCGCCGACGAGATTACCTCGGTGCTGACCAAGGGCGTCATCGACGGCAAGAAGATCGGTAGCCAGGGCACCGCGCCCTTCAAGGTATTTTACCGCGAGGGCAAGTACTCGAAGAAATTCGCCAAGAAGCCGACGGGATGGCTGTCGTTGATCCCGACCACCTACAACGCCGACTCGCTCGGCTACCGTCCCGACCTCACCGGCGGCGAGATCACACACTGGAAGTCGCTGCTCGATCCCAAGTTCAAGGGCAAGACCGCCCTCATCAACATCCCGTCGATCGGCATCATGGACGCCGCCATGGCGATCGAATCGTCCGGCCTCATGAAGTACGGCGACAAGGGCAACCAGACCAAGGCGGAAATAGACAAGACCATCGATATCCTGATCAAGGCCAAGAAGGCCGGCCAATTCCGCGCCTTCTGGTCCGACTTCAACGAGTCGGTGAACCTGATGGCCTCGGGCGAGGTGATCCTGCAGTCGATGTGGTCGCCGGCGGTCACCGCCGTGCGCTCCAAGGGCATCAAGTGCACCTACGCCACGCTGGCGGAAGGCTATCGCGGCTGGTGCTCGGGTTTCGCGCTGCCGCGCACGCTCAAGGGCAAGCAGGAAGCCGCAGCCTACGAATTCGTCAACTGGTTCCTGTCCGGCTGGGCCGGCGCCTACTTGAGCCGCCAGGGCTATTATCCGGCGGTGATCTCCACGACCAAGAAGTTCCTGAAGCCTTACGAGTGGGCCTACTGGTACGAGGGCAAGCCCGCGACCAAGGACATCCATGCGCCCAACGGCAGCCTGATCGAAAAGGTTGGCGCGGTGCGCGACGGCGGCTCCTACGAGACCCGCATGAGCCACATCGCCTGCTGGAATTCGGTCATGGATAACAACCAGTACCTGATCACCAAATGGAATCAGTTCATCGCGGCCTGACGCTGGACTCCGACGCCTCCGCCAGCGGCACCCCCGCGGCGAAAGCGCCGGCCCAGCACTTCGGCAAGCCATCCGGCGCAAGCAGCGCCCGCACCGGCCTGACCGCCTATTGGCAGGCCGGGCCGATGGCGCTCGTCTTCTTCCTGTTCTTCGTGCTGCCGCTCGTTGCCATCCTGGTCGTGAGCTTCTGGCGCTTCACGCAGTATTCCATCATCCCGGATTTCACGTTTCAGAACTACGTCGGCATCTTCGACAAATGCATCGTCGGCCTACCCAAGCTGTGCACGACCTTCGCCACCTATCTCTCCACGTTCAAATACTGCCTGATCGTCTGGGCGATCACCCTTGTGCTCGGCTTCACGCTCGCCTATTTCCTCGCCTTCCATATCCACACGCTGACCATGCAGCTCGTGCTGGCGCTCATCTGCATCATCCCGTTCTGGACTTCCGACGTCATCCGCATGATCTCGTGGATCCCGCTGCTCGGGCGCAATGGCCTGGTGAACCGCGGGCTCATCGATTCCGGACTGATCGACAAACCGATCGAATGGCTGCTCTATTCCCCGTTCGCGGTGACCATCGCCTTCGTGCACCTGCTCACCGCCTTCATGCTGGTACCGATTCTCAATTCGATGATGCGCATCGACAAGTCGCTGATCGAGGCAGCACGCGACGCCGGCGCCAGCGGCTGGCAGGTGCTTGTCAATGTCATCATCCCGCTGTCGAAGACCGGCATTGCCATCGGCTCGATCTTCGTCGTCACCATGGTGATGGGCGACTTCGTCACCATCGGCGTCATGGGCGGACAGCAGATCGCCTCGGTCGGCAAGGAGATCAACGTCGAGACCGGCTTCCTGCAGTTCCCGATCGCGGCCGCCAACGCGGTGATCCTGCTCGGCGCCGTGCTGGCTATCATCTACGCGCTCACCCGCTTCATCGATGTCCGTAAGGAACTGTGAGCATGATCCCGAAAAGTGGGAACCGGTTTCCGGAAGAGATCATGCTCGAACAAAATGTTGGGAGCACACCTCGATTTGATCTAGACGCACGGAGCTGCATGCGATGAGCGAGAAACGGCCGGCATCGTTCTATTGGCTCGCCGCAGTGTTCGCGCTGTTCGTGCTGTTCCTGTACGGGCCGGTAATCACCATCCTGGTACTCTCGTTCCAGGGCCCGCAGGGCGGCCTCACCTTCCCGATGAACGGGCTTTCCTTCCACTGGTTCGTGAAGCTGACGCAGGGCATCGGGCTGATCGACATCAGCCAGGGCATCTGGAATTCGCTCGAGCTCGGTGTCATCGTCATGGTGTTGACGGTGGCATTCTCGTTGATGGCGGGACTTGCATTCCGCAACCGCTTCCGCGGCTCGGGCGCGCTGTTCTATACGGCCATCGCCAGCCTGATCATGCCGTCGATCGTAGTGTCGCTCGGCATCGCGCTCGAATTCCGGATCATCGACGACCAGATCAAGACGCTGGGCGACGCTTTCAACATCGAGTGGATCCAGGCCAACTACACCACCGTCATGGGCTTGTTCTCGTCGGGCCTGGGCGCACATCTGTCGTGGACGCTGCCCTTCGGACTGTTGATCATGTTCGCGGTGTTCAACCGCTTCGACCGCGCCTATGAGGAGGCCGCACGTGACCTCGGCGCCTCGCCCTGGCAGAGCATCCGCCACGTGGTGCTGCCGATGATCGCGCCCTCGCTGGTCGGCGTGGCGCTATTCGGCTTCACGCTGTCCTGGGACGAGCTCGCCCGCTCCAGCCAGGCCATGGGCGCGAGCAACACCCTGCCGATCGAACTACAGGCGCTGACGACGACCGTCACCACGCCGGCGATCTATGCGCTCGGCACCGCGACCACGGCGATCTCGTTCTTGGTCATCGGCATCGCGCTGATGACGGTCTACGTGGTGCAGCGCCGCCGCCGCCGACACGGCTCCGACGCCGGCAAGGGCCTCGTGTGACCTCTGTGCGCCTCACCGTCATCAATCCCAACACCACGTGCGCGATGACCGACGCCATCGCCACCGCCGCACGCGCCGCTGCGAGTGCCGGCACGGAGATCGCCGCCACCCAGCCGGCGGATGGTCCGGCTTCGATCGAAGGCGTCTACGACGGTGCACTCGCCGTTCCGGGCGTGATAGAAGAAGTCCTACGTGCGGAGCAGACCTGCACAGACGCCCACATCGTCGCCTGTTTCGACGACACCGGGCTCGACGCCGCGCGCGCCGCCGCCGTGAAGCCAGTCATCGGCATCGGCGAAGCCGCCTATCATATGGCGAGCCTGGTGGCGCACCGCTTCACGGTCATCACGACGCTCTCCCGCTCGGTACCGATCCTGGAACGCAATCTCGCCGAAATGGGTCTGGCCGCGCGCTGCGCGCGCGTGGCCGCAAGCGACATCCCCGTGCTGGCGCTCGACGATCCAGCCAGCGGCGCGCGCGGACGCATCTCGGACATGATCGCCGCCGCCATCCGCGACGACGGCGCCGACGGCATCGTGCTCGGCTGCGCCGGTATGGCGCATCTGGCGCGGGAACTCAGCGTCGAACACGGGGTG
This sequence comes from Pseudolabrys sp., assembly GCA_037381985.1. Lineage (GTDB taxonomy): Bacteria > Pseudomonadota > Alphaproteobacteria > Rhizobiales > Xanthobacteraceae > Pseudolabrys. The sequence goes on along the minus strand of JARRQH010000009.1, from coordinate 8,017 downwards.
CCAGTGATCGAAGGGGTTTCCGCCGCGGTTCGGCTGGCGGAAGCCACGGTGGGGCTCGGCCTCACCACCTCGAAGCGTGGGCTGTGGGCAGCACCGTTGCCGAAACCTTACGCCGGCGCCTTCGCCAAGTTCGCGCCGCGCGATAAGCTCCAGACCATGACACTCACCCGCCACGACCGCTATCCCTATCAGCCCATCACCCAGCGGCCGGACTTTTCGTGGCCGGACGGCCGGCGGCTGGCGCTTTACGTGGCGATCAACGTCGAGACCTTTCACTTCGGCAAGGGCCTCGGCGCCAAGCTGGCGCCGGCCGCGGGCGAACCCGACGTGTTGAACTATGCCTGGCGCGACTATGGCAACCGTGTCGGCGTGTTCCGCATGATCGAGCTGTTCGATGCGCTTGCGTGGTCGACTTCCGTTCTGGTCAACAGCGCCATCTACGACGAGGCGCCGGCCATCATGGATGCGTTCCGCGCGCGCAGCGCCGAGGTGGTCGGTCACGGCCGCACCAATTCCGAACGCCAGGGCAATCTCGACGAGACGGCGGAGAAAGCCCTCATCGCCGACGCCACCACCACCGTCGCCGCCCACGAGGGTGCGCCGCCCGCGGGCTGGCTCGGCCCCTGGATTTCGCAGAGCAACGTAACGCCGGACCTGCTCAAAGAGGCAGGCTATCAATATCTCCTCGACTGGTGTCACGACGACCGGCCGATCTGGTTCAAGACCCGCGCCGGGCCGATCCTGAGCGTGCCTTATCCGCAGGAGGTCAATGACATTCCCATGATCGTCGGTCGCCAGCTCGATGGCGCGGCTTTTGCGGACATGATCGTCGACGATTTCGAGGAACGGCTGGCGCAATCGGAGCACCAGCCAATCGTGATGGGCATCGCGCTACATCCTTACCTGGTGGGCCAGCCCTATCGACTGCGCCATTTGCGCCGCGCGCTCGAACACATCGCAAAGCATGCCGGCGACAGCGTCTGGATCACAACCGCCGGCGCCATCGCGCGCCATTTCGCGGAATGTGTGCCGCCGCCGTAGACCGGCGCCGCCCTTAGCCGGCGACCGCAATGTGCGGCGGCTTTTTCTTCTTGCGGCCGAAAGGGGCGCGGCCGACTATCTCGGCGTAGTCGCCGATCGGCATGGGGCGGCCGATCAGGTAGCCCTGCACCTCGTCGCATTTTTCCTCCGCCAGGAAGCGGAGCTGCTCGTCGGTCTCGACGCCTTCCGCCATCACCGGCAGCTTGAGCCCACGGCCGAGCGCGATCACCGCGCGTACGATGGTGGCGGATTGTTCGCTGTCGGTGGCGTTGGCGATGAAGGACTTGTCGATCTTGATCTTGTCGAACGGGAACGACTGCAGGTAGCTGAGCGACGAATAGCCAGTGCCGAAATCGTCCATGGCGATACGCACGCCAAGCGCCTTCAGCCGGCGCAAGATGCCGACCGCGCGGGTGAAATCGCCGATCAGCACGCCCTCGGTGATCTCCAGCTCGAGCCGCGCGGGCGACAGGCCGGTCTCCAGCAGCACCTCGTGCACCAGCTTCGGCAGGTCGACGTCACGGAACTGCACCGGCGACAGGTTGATGGCGACGGTGAGCGGCTTCGACCAACTCACCGCTTCGCGGCAGGCGGCGCGTAGCGCCCATTCACCGAGCGCGAGGATGCTGCCGCTTTCCTCGGCGAGCGGAATGAAGGTCGACGGCAGCACCATGCCGTGGCGCGGATGCTGCCAGCGCGCTAGCGCCTCGAAGCCGATGACCTCGCCGTCGATACGCGCCTGCGGTTGGTAATGAAGCGTGAGTTCGTCGCGCGCGATGGCGCTGAGCAGATCCTGCTGCAGCGCGCGCTGGTCGCGCAACTGTTTGTCCATGGCGCGGTCGAAGAAGCGCACCGTGCCGCGCAGTTCGGCCTTGGCGCGGTAGAGCGCAGCGTTGGCGTTGGCGACGAGGGCAGCGGCGTCGGTGCCGTCCTGCGGGTAGAGAGCGATGCCGACGGTAAGCGCGATCTTGAGGGCGTGACCTTCGATTTCGACCTCCAGCGCGAAGGCCTCCTGCAGGCGGCGCGCCAAAGCCATCCCGGTCGCCGGCTGCGGACCGGCCGGCGAGATGACGACGAATTCGTCGCCGCCGGTGCGCGCCAGGAAGGCGCCCTCGCAGGCGACCGCCAGGCGCTGGGCAACCTCGCGCAGGAGCGCGTCGCCGACGTGATGGCCGAACACGTCGTTGACCGCCTTGAAGCGATCGATGTCGAGCGCGAGCACCGCGAAGCTGTCGCTCGCTACCACGGCGAGGTCGATGGTAGCGCCGATGCATTCGTTGAAGGCCGCGCGGTTGGGCAAGTCGGTGAGCGCGTCGTGATGCGCCATGTGGGCGATGCGCTGCTCGTCGCGCTTGCGGTCGGTGAGATCGCGCACCAGCGTGATCTGGTACTGCGGGTTGTTGTCGGGCCCGCGCACGATATGGCGCGTGGCGGTGACGATGCGGGTGCCGTTGGCGGGCGTCTCCAGCGCGTGCTCGCCGACAAAAGTAGTGTCGCCGCTCTCGACCAGCGTGCGGTCCTCGGCATCGATAACGCCGGCGCTCATTTTCGGAATCACCTGCTGCGTGGTCTTGCCCAGGACCGCGTCGCGCGACACACCCAGGAAAGTTTCGGCGGCGCGGTTGACGTAGATGTAGTTCAGGCTGGGCAGATCCTTGACCAGGATCGGCGACGGCACGCTTTCGATGACGGTGTCGAGGAAGACGCGGGTGCGCTCGAGCTCGCGCTGGGCGTGGGTGCGTTCGGTGATGTCCTCGTGGGTCGCGACCCAGCCGCCGTCCGGCGAAGGCTGGTTAACCACCGCGATGACGCGGCCATCGGCAAGCTCGGTGTTGATGATGAACGACTTGCCGCGCTTGATCGTCGCCAGCAGATCGGCGGCGTAGCTCTTCGGGTCGCGCGCGAAGGTGCCGGCGGCGACGCGCGCCTCCAGCACGTCGATCAGCGAGCAGCCGACCCGGACGCGCGCCGGATCCATGCGGTACATGTCGAGATAGCGCTGATTCCAGACCACCACGCGCCCGTCGTCATCGAACATGCATAGGCCCTGGTTCATGTTGTTGACGGCGCTGTCGAGCCGCTTGTTCTGCACGTCGATCATGCGTCGCGTCGCGCGATCGGAGATCGAGCCGACGAAGCAGATCGCCAGCATGGAGCCGACCACGGCGGCAAGCGCAACGCCCATCGACTCCGGCGACAGCGACGGCACGCCCATCAGGCGGAAGGTCGGGTCGTGCACGAATCCGGCAGCGGCCATTGCGGTGTAATGCAGTGCCAGCACGGCGGCAGCGAGCAGCAGGGCGCCGCTCGCGAGATCGGCGGTACGTTCGCCACCGGCGGCGCAGGTCAACGCGAGCGCGCCCAAGACCACGGCGAACAGGACGGCGACGATCACCAGGAGCGGCGACCAGACGATGGCGCCGGGCATCTGCAGGCCGGCCATGCCGATGAAATACACGGCGGCGGCACCGAGACCGATAATGGCGCCACCCACGGCCGCACGCCGGCGCGGCTTGGCATAGACCGCGAAAGCCAGACCGATCGCACTGGCCGCGATGGCGACGACGAGCGAGAGAACGCTAAGGTAGAGGTCGTAGCTGACCGGGAAGCCGGGGTTCAGGCCCAGGATCGCGATGAAATGCGTGGCCCACACGCCACAGCCGGTAGCGACTCCGGCAGTGAGCAGCCAGCGCAGACGCGCGCTGCCCTTCAAGACGGAGGCTCGCTGGAACAGGCTGATCGCGGCGAGGCCACCGAGAAGGCAGACCACCACCGCCAGGACGACCAGCCGCCAGTCGTGCGGAAGGTTGAGACTGTTGACCGCGTGAAACATTGCTCGGCCCGCGTTCGCGCAAGACACGTCAAAATGACAGGTCAAGAAGGCACGTCATGATGGCCCCTGCGACACCTCCGCAGCCTAAGGAGGTGTTTTTGGGCGCCGGTTAAATTGGGGCGGGAAGCGACGGTAAATCGACTGTTAGGGCTACGAATGAGTCAACGAATTCCGTCCCTTCGGTGTTTGGGTGTGGCGGCAATGGTGCCGGACCCGGCGCAGCAGGCTTGGAGGCAGGCAAGGCCCCCCCGGCCGCCTGGCTGGATGGTACTATCGGCTAGCAGCCTTTCAGGAAGGCGAAGTCGCAGCCCTGGTCGGCGCCCAGGATTTCCCGGGCATAGAGCTTGGCGTAGCCACGCGCCGGCGGTTCTTCCTGCTTTGGCTGGGCGGCGGCGCGGCGCTTCAGCTCGGCGTCATCCACCATGAGATCGATGCGGCGGTCCTTCACCGACAGCTTGATGCGGTCGCCGTTGCACACCAGCGCCAGCGGGCCGCCGGACGCGCTATCGGGCGTGACATGCAGGACGATGGTACCGAATGCGGTGCCGCTCATGCGCGCGTCGGAGACGCGGATCATGTCCTTTATACCCTTGCTCGCCAGTTTCTTCGGGATCGGCAGATAGCCGGCCTCCGGCATGGCGGCGGTGGAATGCGGGCCGGCGTTTCGCAGCACGAGGATGTCGTCGGCGATCACATCAAGAGCGGGATCGTCGACGCGGGCGGCGAGATCCTCGAGCGAGGTGAACACCACCGCCCTTCCCTCTTTCTCGAACAAGTTGGCGTCGGCCGCCGAGCGCTTGAGGATCGCGCCTTGCGGCGCGAGATTCCCGAACAGCGCGACCAGGCCGCCCTGCGACTCCAGCGGTTTGTTACGTTCGGCGATGATGGTACGGTCGATGAAAGCCTCGCCTTCGGCCTGGGTGAGCCGTTCGCCAAGCGTCTCTCCGGTGACGGTCATGGCGTCGAGGTGCAAGAGATCCTTCAACTCGCGCAGCAGCGCGCCGATGCCGCCGGCGGCATAGAAGTCTTCCATGTAGCCGTTGCCGACCGGCTTCAGGTTCACCAGCACTGGCGTGGTATCGCTGAGCTCGTTCAGGCGTTCGAGCGAGACCGACAAACCGGCGCGGCCGGCAATGGCCGTCAGATGGATCACCGCGTTGGTGGAGCCGCCGATCGCCATCAGCACGCGCAGCGCGTTCTCGACCGACTGTTGATTGACTATCTTGTCGGGCGTTAGCCCCGAGCCGATCAACCTGACCGCCGCAGCGCCCGTCGCTTCCGCTGCCCGCAGACGATCGGCATGCACGGCGGGAATCGCCGCGGTACCGGGCAGGATCATGCCGAGTGCTTCGGCGATGCAGGCCATGGTCGAGGCCGTGCCCATCACCGCGCAGGTGCCGGCGGTGGTGGCGAGATTGCCCTCGATGACATCGATCTCCTCGCCGCTCACCTTACCGGCGCGGTACTGCGCCCAATAGCGGCGGCAGTCGGTGCAGGCGCCCAGCCGTTCGCCACGATAGCGGCCGGTCATCATTGGCCCGCCGACCAGCCCGATCGCCGGCCGGTTCGCCGACACCGCGCCCATCAACTGCGCCGGCACGGTCTTGTCGCAGCCGCCCATGAGGATCACCGCATCCATGGGCTGCGCCCGGATCATTTCCTCGGTGTCCATGGACATGAGGTTGCGGAACTTGAGGCTGGTCGGGTTGAGGAACACTTCACCCAGCGAAATGGTCGGGAATTCCATCGGCAGCGCGCCGGCCGCCAGCACGCCGCGCTTCACCGCCTCCAGCATGTCCGGGAAATGGCGGTGGCAGTTGTTGAAGCCGGAGGGCGTGAAGGCGATGCCGACCACCGGCTTCTTCAGCATCTCGCGCGAATAGCCCATGGACTGGGCGAAGGAGCGCCGCAGGTAGAGCGAGAAATCGCGGTCCCCATAATTGGTGAGGCCGTGGGCGATGCCGGTCATCTTTGTCATGGGCCTATTTTGTGGCGGGGCGGCGGGCCGAGTGCAAGCGGGGGTCGGCGGCGCCATCCCCGAGGCGGAAACCACCCCCGCTTGACCTCGATCAAGGCTAGAATGACCCTCAAATGCGACGAATCTCGCCTCGACAAATCCCCTCGAACTCTTCTAAGTAAAGAGAGCTTGGGGCACCCCCTACCGGAAGACTAACCCCATGGATTACAACGACTTTTTCGCGTCGGCCCTGAACAAGCTGCGGGACGAGCGCCGTTACCGGGTGTTCGCCGACCTGGAGCGCATTGCCGGCCGCTTTCCCCACGCCATCTGGCATACGCCGGAGGGTCCGCGCGAGGTCGTGATCTGGTGTTCCAATGACTACCTCGGCATGGGCCAGCACCCCAAAGTGATCGGCGCCATGGTGGAGACGGCCACCCGCATGGGCACGGGCGCCGGCGGCACCCGCAACATCGCCGGCACCAATCATCCGCTGGTCGAGTTGGAGCGTGAGCTCGCCGACCTGCACGGCAAACCGGCCGCGCTGGTATTCACCTCGGGCTACGTCTCCAACCAGACCGGCATCTCGACCATCGCCAAGCTGCTGCCGAACTGCCTCATTCTGTCGGACGCGCTCAACCACAACTCCATGATCGAGGGCGTGCGCCAGGCCGGCTGCGACAAGCAGATCTGGCGGCATAACGACGTCGAACACCTCGAAGAGCTGCTGCAGGCGGCGGATCCAGCGCGGCCGAAGCTGATCGCCTTCGAGAGCCTCTACTCCATGGACGGCGACGTGGCGCCGGTGCACGCCATCTGCGACCTCGCCGAAAAGTACGGCGCCATGACCTATTGCGACGAGGTGCATGCAGTCGGCATGTACGGCGGGCACGGTGGCGGCATCAGCGAGCGCGACGATGCCATGACCCGTGTCGACGTGCTGGAAGGCACGCTGGCGAAGGCGTTCGGCTGCCTGGGCGGCTATATCGCAGGCACCGAAGAGATGGTCGACGCGGTGCGCTCCTACGCGCCGGGCTTCATCTTCACCACCGCGCTGCCGCCGGCGATCTGCGCCGCGGCGACCGCCGCCATCCGGCACCTGAAGAGCTCGAACTGGGAGCGCGAGCGCCACCAGGACCGCGCCGCGCGCGTCAAGGCTGTGCTGAACGCCGCCGGCCTGCCGGTGATGCCGTCGGACACGCATATCGTGCCGCTGTTCGTCGGCGAGCCGGAGAAGTGCAAGATCGCGAGCGACATGCTGCTCACCGATCACGGCATCTATATCCAGCCGATCAACTATCCGACCGTCGCGCGCGGCTCGGAGCGGCTGCGCATCACGCCCTCGCCCTATCACGACGACGCGCTGGTCGACCGCCTGGCGGAAGCGCTGGTGGACGTGTGGGAACGGCTGCAACTGCCGAAGCGCCGGCTGCAGCTGGCGGCGGAATAACGCGACACAATTCACCGGTTTTCTGCGTCATGCCCGACCTTGTGCCGGGCATCCGCGTCTTAGGACAATTCCTAAACCGCTCTAACAGGCTGGATCGACCTCAGATAAGCCTGCACCGTGAGCGCGTCCGCCCGCGTGAAGACGGACTCCGGCATGTCGGGATGGCCGGCGGAGATACCGCGTTCCAGGCGCTCGGCGAAGCCATCTAGATCGTAGCTGCGCCCGGTGCCGCGAAACGGCGGCGCGCCAGCGTACGGACTCCTGCCGGTCCGGCCGACGGCATGACAACGCGCGCAGAGCGCCTTCACCAGCGCATGGCCGTGACGCATCGCGGCGCGCGCGGGCCGAACGCTTGTCGGCGTCGATCCGCCGGGCGACATGCGCATGGTCGGTCGACGGGGCGATCGGCAAGACCCTAAAGATCGGCTCGACCCCGTACGCCCGACGATGATCGCCAATGAACCCGATCATGGCTTGAACCGGCGGTCGCGCTCCGCCTGGGCAAAATACGCCGAACCGCCCGGCTACGCACCTCGGATGAAAACTTGTTCGTCGTCTTGCTTGTCATGACCCCATAGCGACTTCAGGGCGAGAGCCTAGTTGGTCGGGCTGAAGGCGAAACGGTGCGTCGCCGCCGGGACATCCTTATGCTCCGGCAGTGACGCCAAGAGCTCGAAGCTATCCGGCTGCGCATCGTGGAACCAGGCCTCGGCGATGTCCTTGCCGCTCTTGTCGT